>CANGJI010000036.1 GCA_947454135.1 Sphingomonadaceae bacterium | reverse complement strand
GCATCTCGATCTTGATGAGGCCGTCGCCCTGGCACTTCTCGCAGCGGCCGCCCTTGACGTTGAAGCTGAAGCGGCCGGGCTTGTAGCCGCGGGCAGCGCTTTCGGGGAGGCCGGCGAACCAATCGCGGATGAGGGTGAAGGCGCCGGTATAGGTGGCGGGGTTGGAGCGCGGAGTGCGGCCGATGGGGGACTGGTCGATCTCGATCACCTTGTCGCAGTGTTCGAGGCCGGTGACCTTGTCGTGCGCGCCGGCGATGACGCGGGCGCCGTTCAATGTGCGCGCGGCGACGGCGTGGAGCGTGTCGATCGTGAAGCTGGACTTGCCCGAGCCGGAGACGCCGGTGATGCAGGTGAAGGTGCCGAGCGGGATGGAGGCTGTGACATCGCGCAAGTTGTTGGCGCGGGCGCCTTCGACGGTGATCTTGAGGCCGTTGCCCTTGCGGCGCTTGGCCGGCACTTCGATGCGGCGGGCGCCGGTGAGGTATTGGCCGGTGAGGCTGTTGGCGTTGGAGAGGATCTCGGCAAGGCTGCCCTGCGCGACGATCTCGCCGCCGTGGACGCCGGCGCCGGGGCCGAGATCGACGATGTGATCAGCGGTGCGGATCGCGTCCTCATCGTGCTCGACGACGATGACGGTGTTGCCGAGATCGCGCAGGCGCTTGAGGGTTTCGAGAAGGCGGTCGTTGTCCCGCTGGTGGAGGCCGATGGAGGGCTCGTCCAGCACGTAGAGCACGCCGGAGAGGCCGGAGCCGATCTGGCTGGCGAGGCGGATGCGCTGGCTTTCGCCGCCGGAAAGCGTACCTGAAGTTCGATCGAGGTTTAGATAATCGAGACCGACATTATTAAGGAATCCAAGGCGTTCGTTGATTTCCTTGAGAATGGCTCTGGCGATCTGGCTCTGCTGGGAGGTGAGCTGGCTATCGAGCTTGGCGAACCAGTCCACCGCGGCGGCGACGGAGAGGCTGGTGATGCTGGAGATGTCTGCGCCGGCGACCTTGACGCTCAGCGCCTCGGGCTTGAGGCGGGCGCCGTGGCAGGTTTCGCAGGGCTGCGCGGTCTGGAACTTGCCGAGCTCCTCGCGCATCCACGCGCTCTCGGTTTGCAGCATGCGGCGATTGAGATTGCCGATGACGCCTTCGAAGGCCTTGCTGACGGTGTAGCTCTTCTTGCCGTCGATGAAAGTGAGCGGGACGGCCTTGCCGGCGGTGCCATAGAGGATGACGACCTTGACCTCGCCCGGCAGCTTGTCCCACGGCGTTTCGAGGCTGAAGCCGAAGTGCGCGGCGAGGCTGGCGAGAACCTGCATGTAATAGGGCGACGGCGGGTTAGACTTGGCCCAGGGGACCACCGCGCCCTGCTTGAGGCTGAGGTTCTCGTTGGGGACGACGAGCTGGGGATCGAACAGCAGCTTTTCGCCGAGGCCATCGCACGCCGGGCATGCGCCCTGGGGGGCGTTGAACGAGAACAGGCGCGGTTCGATGCTCTCGATGGTGAAGCCGCTGACCGGGCAGGCGAACTTTTCGGAAAAGACGATGCGGTTGGCGGGGAGGCCGGTTTTCTTCATGCCGGACTTGCGCTTGCCCTCCTCGGGCTGCGCCTCGCCGACTGAGGCCCCCGCCTGCGCGGGGGCGCCGGAGATGGCATCGACCGTCGTATCTGCCAGATCGAGATAGACGGTGCCGTCGGCCAGCTTGAGCGCCTGTTCGAAGCTATCGGCGAGGCGGGTGCGGAAGCCTTCGTCGGTCTGCTTGACGGCGATGCGATCGACCACGACTTCGATGTCGTGCTTCAGCTTCTTGTCGAGCGCGGGGGCGTCCTCGATCGGCATCAGTTCGCCGTCGATCCGCACGCGGGTGTAGCCGGCGCGCTGCCATTCGGCGAGTTCCTTGCGGTATTCACCCTTGCGGCCGCGCACGACGGGGGCGAGCAGATAGGCGCGCGTGCCCTCAGGCAAGGCGAGCACGCGGTCGACCATCTGGGTGACGGTTTGCGCGGCGATGGGCAGGCCCGTGGCGGGCGAATAGGGAATGCCGACGCGCGCCCAGAGCAGGCGCATGTAATCGTAGATCTCCGTCACCGTGGCGACGGTGGAGCGCGGGTTGCGGCTGGTGGTCTTCTGCTCGATCGAGATGGCGGGGGAGAGCCCGTCGATATGTTCGACATCGGGCTTCTGCATCATCTCGAGGAACTGGCGCGCATAGGCCGAGAGGCTCTCGACATAGCGGCGCTGGCCTTCGGCGTAGATCGTATCGAAGGCGAGGCTCGATTTGCCGGAGCCGGAGAGGCCGGTGATGACGATCAGGCTATCGCGCGGGAGATCGACGTCGATCCCCTTGAGATTATGCTCACGCGCGCCGCGAATGGAGATGGTGCTGAGGGACATGGGGCCGGTTTGTTCCAGATTTGTTCGATTCCGGCAAGAGGTGCGCGGAGTTTGTCCGCGAGGTGGGCGGTGGCGGGGGGATTGGCAAGGTGGCGGGAAGGGAAGATGCGGGGGTGTGGCGTACCCCTCCGACCTGCCTGCGGCAGGCCACCTCCCCATTTGCACTTCGTGAAAATGGGGAGGACCTGTGCGCGGCGCATGTCGAGAGAATACAAGACCAGCGTGTGGCAACGGGTGTATGGTATCGCCATGCAGGAGGACGCTCATCATCGCAGGCCGCCGGCAGATCGGCTGTTCTGCCGGGGTGACGGACCGCACGTGGCGCGGCCGGATATGGCGGCGGGCGAGCGGGCCCATTTCGCCGAACATTTCGCGCGGGATTTCGCCGCAGCCCTCAGCGAGGCGCGGCGCGCGCCGGTGGCCGGTTAAAGCGAGAGGGCGCGCGCGCCGGCTGGGCCGGTCCACTGCGCTTTGACGCCCCAGACGTGCTCGATCACTTCTTCTGACAAGGCGGTCTGCGGCGGGCCATCGGCAGCGAGGCGGCCCTTGTCGAGCACGATGACCCGGTCCGCGTGGTTCATCGCATGGGCGAGGCTGTGGACGACGAGGACGACACCCGTCCCCTGATCGGCAAGCGCGCGAAAATGGCGGAGCAGCGCGGCGGCGTGGCCGAGATCGAGGCTGGCGAGCGGCTCGTCGGCGAGGATCCAGCCGGGCTCGCCAGCCAGCACGCGGGCGAGCAGGACGCGGGCGCGTTCGCCGCCGGAGAGGGTGTGGATGCCGCGCTCTGCGAGATGCGCGCAGCCGAGCGCGGCGAGCGCGGCGCTGGCGGCGGCGTCATCGTCTGCACGGGAGGTGCGGTGCGGCAGGCGGCCGAGGCGGACGAGCGCGGCCACGGTAAGGTTCCACGCCGGTTCGGCATGCTGCGCGAGGTAGCCGATGGCCTGTGCGCGAAGGCGCGGGTCCATGGCCGCGAGCGGGGTCTGGCCGAGGCTGACGGAGCCCTTCTCGAGAGCAGCGCCTTCCAGACCAGCCAGCGCGCGCAGGAGCGTGGTCTTGCCTGCACCGTTGGGGCCGCAGATCGCGGTCAGCTCGCCGGGGCGCAGCGCTGCGCTGATCTCGGTGAGGCGGCCGGGGACAGTGAGGTTCTCGCAGGCCAGCGCGGTGTTTGCCGGGGTCATGCCAGTTCACTCCTCAGGCGCAGGAGCAGACGCAGGAAGAACGGCGCGCCGATCAGGCTGAGCGCGATGCCGATGCGCAGTTCGCCGCCCGCGAGCGGAAGCAGGCGGCAGAGGCAATCGGCCAGCAGCAGCAGGAGCGCGCCGCCTAGCGCGCTGGGTAGGATCAGGCTGGAAGGGCGCTGATCGGTGAACGGGCGGAGGAGATGCGGCACGACAAGCCCGACAAAGCCGATGATCCCGGCAGCAGCGACCCCGGCCCCGACAACGAGCCCGGTGCCCAGCACCATGAGCCAGAGCAGGCGGACAGGATTGACCCCGAGCGAACGGGCGGTTTCCTCGCCGAGGGTCAGCGCATCGAGCGCAGGCGCGGCACGGGCGAGCAGCAGCAGGCCAAGCGCCGTGGAAGGCGCGGCGACGAGGACATCGTGCCAGCTGCGGCTTTCAAGGCTGCCCATGAGCCAGGTGACGATCTCGCTGAGCGCGAAGGGATTGGGCGCGAGGCTGATGACGAGGCTAGTCAGCGCGCCGGACAGGCTGGCGAGCATGAGGCCGGCGAGCGCGAACAGCGTGGCGCTGTTCTGGCCGCTGGCATTGCCGGCAATCAGGGCAAGCGCGGCCATGGCAAGCGCGGCTCCGGCAAGGGCAGCCAGCGGGAGCAGCCCGCCGAGGCCGAGCGCAAGGCTGAGGACCGCGCCGAACGCGGCGGTGGGCGCGACGCCGAACAGGCCGGGATCGGCGAGCGGATTGCGCAAGTAGCCCTGCATCGCCGCCCCTGCACCGCCAAGGCCCGCGCCGATCACCAGCGCGAGCGCGGCGCGCGGCGCGCGCAGTTCGGCAAGGATGGTGAAGGCGTTGGCGGCCTGCGGGGCGAACGGGTTCAGCCAGACCTGCCCGGCAAGGAGGCTGAGCGGAACCGCTATGGCCAGCGCGAGGATAAGGAGGGAGACGGGGCGGGTCATTGGGGTGGGTGCTTTGCAGCTTGCCCACCCCCGGCCCCTCCCGCAAGCGGGAGGGGAGTTGAAAGGGGGACTCTGGCCGCAAGCGGGAGGGGAGTTGAAAGGGGGACTCTGGCCGCAAGCGGGAGTGGAGATGAAAGGCGGGCCCTGGCCGCAAGCGGGAGGGGGGAAGACAGAGCTACGGTACTCCCCTCCCGCAGGCGGGAGGGGTTGGGGGTGGGCCCGAGCATGCGCCGCACTTCGGCGAGGCGCTGGGCGGCGGGGATGATCGTCGGCCCGGCGCAGTAGAGCAGGCGGGGATCGAGGGGCGCGCGGGTGGTGCCGGTGAGGTGGCTGAGCGCGGGGTGGCTGAGGGCGCGGTCGGAGCCGGCTGCGAGGATCACGCGCGGCGGATCGGCAAGGACGCGTTCGAGCGGGAGCTGGTCCGCCTGACCGAGGCCGCGAGCCGCGGCGAAATTGGTGAAGCCGGTGCGGCGCAGGAGCTCCGCGATCAGGGTCTTGTCGCCGGGAACGATTCCGCCGGGCTCCCACACCAGTGCGGGGATGGCAGCGCCGTCCGTCGGTGCGGCAGCGGCCAGCGCCGCCTCTATGCGGGCAATCAGCGCTTCGCCCTTGGCGGGGTTTCCGGCAAGCGCGGCCAATGCCCGGATCTGGGCGCGGCTTTCCTCGACCGTGCCGGCGATGCCGAGCGTTTCGAGGCGAAGGCCGAGCCGCTGGTAAGCCGCGGCGGTGGCTGGCGCGACGAAGATGCCGTCGATCACGATGTCAGGGTGAAGGGCGAGGACTTCCTCGAGCGTACCGCGCGTGGTGGGGTAGAGCCGGGCCTTGGCCGGATCGATCGAGGCAGCACGCGGATCGGCGCTGTAGTGCGAGAGCGCGAGGAGCTGGCCGGGCTGCGTGACTTCGGCGAGGATCGCATCGGCGCAGGGGTTGAGGCTGACGATGGTGGGCAGCGTGCGGGACATTTCGCGCTTTGGCTGCTGGGTGCAGGCGGTGATGGCTATTGCGAGGAGAAGTGCTGTGGCGCGGCCCACCCCCAGCCCCTCCCGCTTTCGGGAGGGGAGTAGAAGGCGCTTGTTGCTCCCCTCCCGCAGGCGGGACAGCGCTAGATCGCGCTTATTGCCCCCCTCCCGCAAGCGGGAGGGGTCGGGGGTGGGCCTGCGCAACATCAATACCGCACCCTGAGGCCCGCGAAGGCGCCGCGGCCGACGGCGCCGTAGCCGGCGGCGGTGGGGATGCGGTTGTCGAAGACATTCTCGACGCGGGCGAAAAGCGTGAAGCGATCGTGCACCGGAAGGCTGGCGCGAATGGTCGCCACCGCGCCGCCGGGGAGGCGGGCGGTGTTCGCAGCATTGTCGAAGCTCATGCTGATGAGGCGCAGGTCCGCACCGATGGCGAGGTGGGCGAGCGGGGTTTCCCAATCGCCGCTGAGCGTGAGCGCATGGCGCGGGCGGCGGGCGAGATCGTTGCCGGTGCCGAGATCGCGGGCGCGGGTGTAGGTGTAGAGGCTGCGCACGGTGAAGGCGGGAACGGGCTTCAGGGTGAGTTCGGCCTCCATGCCGTCCGCGCGGGCCTTGCCGACGTTGTCGTAGGTGCCGAACGGGCGATTGGTGCAGATGCCATCGCTCTGGCCGAAGCAGGAGACGTAAGCGATCAGATTGCGGCTATCGCGGCGGAAGACGGTGACGGCGGCGGTGACGGTCTTGCTGCGGTATTCGAGGCCGGCATCATAGCTGCGGCTGCGTTCGGGGCGGAGCGCGGTGTTGCCGTAGTCCGAGAGGAGCTGGAACAGCGTGGGGGCCTTGAAGCCTTCACCGTAGCTGGCGCGCAGGCGCAGGGCTTGCGTGAGTTTGACGGTGCCGTTGGCACCCAGCGTGGTGGCATTGCCGAAACGGCTGTGGTCATCGTAGCGCAGGCCCGCCGCTAGCGAGGCCTTGTCCGTATACCAGCCGAGCATAGCGTGGCCGCTGGTCTGGCGCGCGGTCTGGCGGGCATCGAAGGTGCCGGAATAGCGGGTCCGTTCGCTGTCGGCGCCGAAATCGAGCGCGAAGTTTGCCGGGAGCTTGGCGCGGCCCGTCAGGTCGGCGCGTTCGCTGCGGCCTCGGTAGCCGTAGCTGGGGGCGGTGCCGAAAGTGGGGTCGTAATAGTCGCGCTTGGTATCAGAGAGCGCGAAGCCGGTGTTCAGCGTGAGCCACGCGCCTTCGTAGCGCAGGCCGGCGCGGCCCGAGAGCTGGCGGGTGATCTGGTATTCGGGGGTATCGGCGAAGGTGTAGTCGGGCGCGGGGTAGCCATCGATATCGGTGAGGGTATCGGCGTAGCGGGCGTTCGCCACGAACGAGAGGCCGGGGACGAGTTCGAGCCGGGCCTTGCCGCCGAGGCGCCACTGGCGGAAGCCATCGGGCTCGGTGCCGACGGCGGCGGCGCTCACCCCGTCGGTGGTGGTGTAGCCGCCGGTGAGCGAGAGGGCGTATCTGTCCTTCGCGAGGCCGGCGGCGGCCTCTCCGGCGAAGCTGCCACGGCTGCCGCCTTCGGCGCTGGCCTCATAGCCATTGAGTTCGCGGGTCTGGATGGCGATGACGCCGCCCAGCGCCGCACTGCCCCATACGACCGAGTTGGAGCCACGCAGGACGTCGATGCGTTCGATGCCGCCGGTGGTCAGCGTGCCGAAATCGAAGCCGGCGCCGGGGGCGGAAACGTCTTCGGCGCGGACGCCGTCGATGAGGACGAGGACCTGCTCAGAGTCCGAGCCGCGCAGGCGCACGCCGGTGAAGGCGCCGGGGCCGCCGTTCCGGCTGAGCGTGAGGCCGGGGACTTGCTCGAGCGCGCGGGTGATGTCCGGGCCTTGCAGGCGGCTGAGGTCAGCGGCGGTGAGGACGGTGATCGGCTGGCCGGTCTGGTCGATGCGTTGCGCGCTGCCGGTGGCGACGACGGTGATCTGGTCGGCCTGCTGGGCGAGCGCGGGGGTGCTGGCGAGCGCTGCGAGAGCCCACCCCGCTGCGACTAGCTTCGCTTTGCTCAGCAAGTCTCGCGGCCCTCCCGCAGGCGGGAGGGCGTTCTGGCGCTGTCTTTGCTCCCCTGCCGCTTGCGGGAGGGCGTGTTGGTGCTTTCTTTGCCCCCCTCCCGCTTGCGGGAGGGGTTGGGGGTGGGTTTTCTGACGTGAATTCATGACGGTTCTCCACGGCCCATGGACGTTGCCGTCCATGGCGGGAGGGAGCGCGGGGCCTTGACGGCGCGCTTCTCTCGCATGCGCCCGGTACACCCCGCCCGGCCGCGGAACGACCACACACCGGCAGGTTTCCTGGCTCGCCCGGGGTCATCGCCCCCTGCCCGCCTTCCCAGCCCCTTGCGGGTCCAGTGGCATGTGGACAGGGCGCTATCCGGGCACAGTTGCGGGGGCAGCTCCGGGTGCAAATCCTTGAGGACTTGTCCGGATTCCCTCTTAGCCCGCTTGCGCGGGCACCGGTGGCGTCGGGCATTCTGGTAGCCGGACCTGCACTTTGGGGCAAGACCCCTGCGCCAAGGCCGCGCCGCGTTAACCAGTTCGCAGGGGCCTGTGCCTTAGCGGGACGGGGTCAAATGGCAGGATGCGCAAGCCGCATAGAGGCTCTAACGCTGGACTGCCGCCATATGAGTCCCGCTGTTCCATGCCGCTGATTATCGACTACCGGCCGGTGAAGCTGCCGCCCGAGGCGATGATGCCCCGGCGCGTGGCGGTGCCTGCAGTGGCGGTGGTTGCCGAGGCTGAGGCGGTGGCGGCTCCGCGGCCCACCCCAAACCCCTCCCGCAGGCGGGAGGGGCTTTTCAAGCGCTATGGCGCGATGCTGGGCGTGGCGGTGATCGGTTTTGCGCTGTGGCTGGCGGGGCCGGGGTGGATCGCACCCGGGGTGCCGACAGCGCAGGCGCGGGACGGGTTGCAGCCGTTCGAGCGGCCGGGAGACAGCTTTCCCGGATCGGCGTTCTATTATCTGGCGAGCGATGACACCGGGATGCTGGCGCCCGATGCGGCGAAGTCTGCATGGGATGCGCAGCTCGCGCAGATCCACGGCGACGACGCGGCTCCGATCAGCGGCAGCGGTCCGGCGGCGCGGCCCATCATTGCGCGGGGGAGCGGTACGGATCAGGCCCGCGCGCTCCAGTGCCTGACGGCGGCGATCTATTACGAGGCGGCGAGCGAGCCCGACGCCGGGCAGCGCGCGGTGGCGCAAGTGGTGCTCAACCGCGTGGCGCATCCGGCCTGGCCGAAGACGGTGTGCGGCGTGGTCTACCAAGGGTCGGAGCGGCCGGGCTGCCAGTTCAGCTTTGCCTGCGATGGCTCGATGGCGCGGCGTCCGGTGGCGGCGTTCTGGGACCGCGCGCGGCGCGTGGCAGCCGATGCGCTGGCAGGCTACGTCTATGCGCCGGTGGGGCTGGCGACGCATTACCACACCAGCGCCGTGCACCCCTACTGGGCGGACAGCCTGACCTTCATCGGCACGATCGGCGCGCACCGGTTCTATCGCTGGAGCGGCGCGGCCGGGCGGCCGATGGCGTTCAATGCGGTCTATGCCGGCGGCGAGCCGGTGGCGGCACCGCATCCGCGCACCTGGACTCCGGCGGCGGCAGACCTGGCCGACCCGATCCAGCTCGAAAAGGCGTTCGAGGCGGGACGGATCGAGGCCTTCAAGGCGGCGCAGGCAGCGCCCGCCGCAGCGGGGCGCAATGCGGCTGCATTCGGGCAGCAGCCCTTGCCCGGCTATGGCGAACCGCGTGCAGCAGCGCCGCAATTCGCTCCGGCGGTCGAAGCGCGCGGCGGCGATGCGCTGTACCGGGCGGGGCAGCTTCCGGGCGGGGCGGCGGTCAATCCGGCCTACGAGAACGCGGGCAAGTGGATTGCCCAGCCCGGCGGCTGATTTAAGTCCGATTCGGGGACATCTGGCGCCCCGCGCGGCCGTCCGCACATTTTCTCAAACCTACTAACCTCATGTTTTACCGGCGTTATTCGCCGTTATAGAGTGTTAGTAAGGCCTTTACCCTAAGGGCGAACGGGCTGTTCATCCGGACCTGCTATACCACTGCCATAGCGCCAATCGAGGAGAGCCACCCATGCTGCACTTTGCCCCTCGCTATGGGATCATCTCGCCCTGCCTGAACTGGGGCGCGGTCCGTGTCCGGTCGCTTCGTGTGCCGAATCCGGCCAACGACAACGGTGCGGCACTTGCCGGGCGCAAGACCGGCGCCAACGATACCGACGCGCATGACGAGGCGCTGCTCGCCGCAGCGCTGCGGCTGTTTGCCGCGCATGGGCTGTCCGCCGCGCAGCGTGCGTGCGAGGCGGCGCAGATTGCCGCCGACAGCGGCGATGCCGCCAATGCCGAGTGGTGGATCGCGGTCTGCGCGACACTCGATGGCCCCAGGGCCAAGGCACTGCAACGTGCGTTTGCGGCACGCGCCAGATCGCAGGCCTGAGGCACTTCCCTACTCTATTGCTATTGCGAACTGTTATCACAAAAACCCGCGCCATGCGGGTTTTTGCGCCTTGCAATCACCATCCTGCGGGCCTAGGTCGCTCGTATCCGTCTGGAATCCTTCCCGTCACCGCGGGACGCGGGAGGCCTATCGGCGGTAAGATCGGGCGGCCTTAGCGGGCCGCGAGTCCCGCGTATCCGGGAAAGGATTGCAAAGGCATGGCTCGCAAGAAAATCGCGCTGATCGGCGCCGGCAACATCGGCGGGACGCTGGCCCACCTCGCGGCGCAGAAGGAACTCGGCGACATCGTGCTGTTCGACGTGGTCGAAGGCGTGCCCCAGGGCAAGGCGCTCGATCTTTCGCAGTGCGGCCCGGTCGAAGGCTTCGACGCCAAGATCACCGGCTCCAACGACTATGCCGACATCGCCGGTGCCGACGTCATCATCGTGACCGCGGGCGTGGCGCGCAAGCCGGGCATGAGCCGCGATGACCTCCTCGGCATCAACCTCAAGGTGATGAAGGCGGTTGGCGAAGGCATCAAGAACAACGCCCCGAACGCCTTCGTGATCTGCATCACCAACCCGCTCGACGCGATGGTCTGGGCGCTGCGCGAGTTTTCGGGCCTGCCGCACCACATGGTCGTCGGCATGGCGGGCGTGCTCGATTCGGCGCGCTTCAGCCACTTCATCGCCGACGAGTTCAACGTTTCGGTCAAGGACGTGAACACCTTCGTGCTCGGCGGCCACGGCGACACGATGGTGCCGGTGACGCGCTATTCGACGGTGAACGGCATTCCCGTGCCCGACCTCGTCAAGATGGGCCTTTCGACGCAAGAGCGCATCGACGCGATCGTGCAGCGCACGCGCAGCGGCGGCGGCGAGATCGTCGCGCTGCTCAAGACCGGCTCGGCGTTCTATGCACCCGCCACTTCGGGTATCGCGATGGCCGAAGCCTATCTGGGTGACCAGAAGCGCATCCTGCCCTGCGCGGCCTATGTCGACGGCCAGTACGGCGTGGACGGGCTCTATGTCGGTGTGCCGGTGATGATCGGCGCGAACGGCGTGGAAAAGATCATCGAGATCGAGTTGGACGAGGCCGACAAGGCCGGCCTGCAGGTCTCGGTCGACGCGGTCAAGGAACTGCTGGTGGCCTGCAAGGGCATCGATCCCTCGCTGGCGTGACGATTGCGCCATGGCCCCGCCTTCCCTTGCGTCCCCGCGAAGGCGGGGACCTCGGGCGGGTGTGGTGCTAGGCTGACTGAGGCCCCCGCCTTCGCGGGGGCGCGGTTGGGTTGGGTGCCTTGCCGACTGGGGCCCCCGCCTTCGCGGGGGTGCGGTTGGATTGGTGCTAGGCCGACTGGGGCCCCTGCCTTTGCGGGGGTGCAGTTGGATGGGTCTGGAGGTTGATTGCGGCAGAGATGGAAACGGCGGGTTACGTCTACATACTGACCAACAAGCCGTTCGGTACTTTGTACATCGGAGTTACATCTGATCTGTCGCAACGAGTGTTGCAGCACCGCAGCCGGGCGGTTCCGGGGTTCACCCGGGATTACAATTGCACCCGGCTGGTATGGTGCGAACGATTTGAAAGCATCCACGACGCTCGGGCACACGAGCGGAGGATGAAGAAATGGCAGCGGGCGTGGAAAGTCGCCCGCATTGTCGAGCAGAATCCCGAATGGCGGGACCTGTTCGAGGATGGGCTGATCCCGCGAGGGTGATGCCAGTGCTTGCTTCCCGGCGTCCCCGCGAAGGCGGGGACCTCAGGAGGTGTAGCGCGAGACCGACTGAGGCCCCTGCCCGTGCAGGGGAGCGGTTGGATCGGGCGCCTTGCCGACTGAGCCCCCCCGCCTGCGCGCGGGAGCAAGTTGGACCGGGCGCCCTGCCGACTGAGGCCCCCGCCTTCGCGGGGGCGCGGATCGGATGGTGTTTGGCCGACTGAGGCCCCCGCCTGCGCCGGGGCGCGGGCGGTGATTGGTTGGTTTTCCCAAGCCCCAACCTCCCCGGGGCGAGAGGAGTGACGTATGGGTTATGAAGAGCGCTCGTTCGAGGTGGACCTTCTGCAGGAGGGTCCGCAGGCGGGGCCTTCGTGGGCTTCGCAGCGCTGGCCGGTGATGGATCCCGGCGCGGGCGACGACCTTACCCGCGCGCTCGATCCGATGGCGCTCAAGCAGGAGATCGCCAAGGCGGCGAAGGCGGCTGGCACGCCGCTCGATGAAGCCGCGCTCGAAGCGGCGGCAGGCGCCTCGATCCGCGCGATGATGCTGGTGCGCACCTACCGCGTGCGCGGCCACCTCGCGGCGGACCTCGATCCGCTGGGCCTTGCGCGGCAGGAACTGCCGGCGGACATCACCCCGGAATATCACGGCTTTATCGGGCCTGACCTCGACAAGAAGGTGTTCGTCGGCGGCGTGCTCGGCATGCAGTGGGCGACCCCGCGCGAGATCGTGGCGGTGCTGCAGAAGAACTACTGCGGCAAGGTCGGCCTTGAATACATGCACATCTCCGACGTGGAGGAGCGCAAGTTCCTGCAGGACCGCATCGAAGGCGGCGACAAGTCGATCGACTTCACGCCCAACGGCAAGAAGGCGATCCTCGGCGCAGTGATCCGCGGCGAGCAGTACGAGAAGTTTCTCGGCAAGAAGTACGTCGGCACCAAGCGCTTCGGCCTTGATGGCGGCGAATCGATGATCCCGGCGCTGGAAGCGGTGATCAAGTACGGCGGCCAGCTTGGCGTGCGCGAGATCATCTACGGCATGGCGCACCGGGGCCGCCTCAACGTGCTCGCGAACGTACTGGCCAAGCCCTACCGCGTGATCTTCCACGAGTTTTCCGGCGGCAGCGCAAACCCCGAGGATGTCGGCGGTTCGGGCGACGTGAAGTACCACCTCGGCACCAGCACGGACCGCGAGTTCGACGGGATCAAGGTGCACATGAGCCTGCAGCCCAACCCGAGCCATCTGGAAACGGTGGACCCGGTCGTGCTGGGCAAGGCACGTGCGCAGCAGGCGTTCCGCGACGACATCGGCAAGGGCAAGCACAAGCAGGTGCTGCCGATCCTGATCCACGGTGACGCCGCTTTTGCCGGCCAGGGCATCGTGTGGGAGTGCTTCGGCTTTTCCGGCGTGAAGGGCTACAACACCGGCGGCTGCATCCACTTCGTCATCAACAACCAGATCGGCTTCACCACCAGCCCGCAGTTCTCGCGCGGTTCGCCCTATCCCAGCGACGTGGCGAAGGGCGTGCAGGCGCCGATCATCCACGTGAACGGCGATGATCCGGAAGCGGTGACCTTCGCGTGCAAGCTCGCCATCGACTACCGCCAGAAGTTCGGCCGCGACGTGGTGGTCGACATGTGGTGCTATCGCCGCTTCGGCCACAACGAGGGCGACGAGCCGAGCTTCACCCAGCCGCTGATGTACGCGAAGATCAAGCAGCATCCGGCGGTTTCCGAAATCTATGCGCGCCGTCTGGTCGAACAGGGCGTGATCGACGGGAACTGGAAGGGCGAGACCGAAGACCGCTTCGTCGCGACGCTGGAAACCGAGTTCGAGGCGGCCAAGAGCTACAAGGCGAACCATGCCGACTGGTTTGGCGGGCGCTGGAGCGGGCTGAACAAGCCGGCCGATCCGGAAACGGCGCGGCGCAACGTGGCAACGGGCATCGACCAGAAGCGCTTCGACGCGCTGGGCCGGACGCTGACGACAGTGCCGGACGACCTCACCATCCACAAGACGCTGAGCCGCGTGATCGAGGCCAAGCGGCAGATGTTTGCCGAAGGCGCCGGGTTTGACTGGGCGACCGGCGAGGCGCTGGCGTTCGGCAGTCTGCTGACCGAAGGCTTCAACGTGCGGCTTTCCGGGCAGGATTCGGGCCGCGGCACGTTCAGCCAGCGCCATGCGGTGTGGGTCGACCAGACGGACGAGCGCAAGTACGTGCCGCTGACCACCCTGCCCCACGGCAAGTTCGAAGTGCATGACAGCCCGCTGAGCGAGTACGGCGTGCTGGGCTTCGAATATGGCTATGCCAGCGCGGACCCCAAGACACTGGTGCTGTGGGAAGCGCAGTTCGGCGATTTCGCCAACGGCGCGCAGATCATGATCGACCAGTATATCGCGGCCTCCGAAGCCAAGTGGCTGCGTGCCAACGGCCTCGTGATGCTGCTGCCGCATGGCTATGAGGGCCAGGGGCCGGAGCATTCGTCGGCACGGCTGGAGCGCTATCTCCAGCTCTGCGCCGAGGACAATATCCAGGTCTGCAACATCACCAGCCCGGCGAACTACTTCCACGTGCTGCGCCGGCAGATGCAGCGGCCCTTCCGCAAGCCGCTGATCATCATGACCCCCAAGAGCCTGCTGCGCCATCCGCTGGCAAAGTCCAAGGCTTCGGACTTCGTGGGCGAGGGGCACTTCATGCGCATCCTCTCCGACCTCAATCCGGCGGCGGACGCGGATACCCGGCGCGTGGTGCTGTGCAGCGGCAAGGTGGCGTACGACCTGATCGAGGCGCGTGACGCGGCGGGGATCACCGATACGCAGATCATCCGGCTGGAGCAGCTCTATCCCTTCCCGGGCGAGCCGCTGGCGCTGCGCCTTTCGCGCATGGCCAATCTGGAAGAGGTCGTGTGGTGTCAGGAAGAGCCGAAGAACAACGGTGCGTGGTTCTTCGTCGAGCCGCTGATCGAGGAGGCGCTGAAGGCAGCCTCGAGCAAGGTGAAGCGCGCGCGCTATGCCGGGCGCAGCGCGGCGGCTTCGCCTGCCACGGGCCTCGCCAAGCGCCATGCGGCTGAGCAGGCCGCACTGGTGAGCAATGCGCTTTCGCTCTCGGTGCGCGGCGAACTGCGCCGGACCAAGAAGAAGGCCTGAACCCCTTTTGTTTGAGAGATTTCGACATGTCGATTGAAGTGAAAGTTCCGGTTCTGGGCGAAAGCGTCAGCGAGGCGACGGTTGGCCAGTGGCTGAAGCAGCCGGGCGAAGCGGTGGCGCTGGATGAGCCCATCGCGAGCCTCGAGACCGACAAGGTGGCGGTGGAAGTGCCCTCGCCCGTGGCCGGGATCATGGGCGCGCATATTGCTGCCGAGGGAGACACCGTGGCGGTTGGCGCACTGCTCGGCCTGATCGAGACGAGCGGCGTGGCGACTTCGCCCGCCCCTGCCCCGACTGCGGCTGCGGCTCCGGCTGCTGCGGCGGCGACGGACGATGCGGCGGCGCTTTCGCCTGCCGTGCGCCGCGCGGTGCTGGAGCACGGGATCGACCCGGCGACCGTCAAGGGCACCGGCAAGGACGGCCGCCTGACCAAGGAAGACGTGCTGGCAGCCGCGCAGGCCAAGCAGGCGGCCCCGGCTCCGGTGGTGGCGGCTGCGGCCCCTGCCCCGGCTCCGGTCGTGACCGTTTCGGGCGAGCGCCGCGAGGAGCGGGTCAAGATGACCCGCCTGCGCCAGACCATCGCCAAGCGGCTGAAGTCCGCGCAGGAAACCGCCGCGATGCTCACCACGTTCAACGACGTGGACATGAGCGCGGTGATGGAAGCGCGCGCGAAGTACAAGGACGTGTTCGAGAAGAAGCACGGCGTGAAGCTGGGCCTCATGAGCTTCTTCGCCAAGGCATCGGTGCTGGCGCTGAAGGACATTCCGGCGGTCAACGCGCAGATGCAGGGAGATGAGATCGTCTACTTCGATTACGTGGACATCTCGGTGGCGGTTTCGGCGCCGAACGGCCTCGTCGTGCCGGTGGTACGCGATGTCGACAAGATGAGCTTTGCCGGCATCGAGAAGGCCATCGCCGACTACGGCAAGAAGGCGCGCGACGGCACGCTGACGATGGCCGACATGGCGGGCGGTACCTTCACGATTTCGAACGGCGGCGTGTTTGGCGGGCTGATGTCCACCCCGATCATCAATCCGCCGCAGTCCGCCGTGCTCGGCCTGCACCGCATCGAGGATCGCCCGGTTGTCCGCGATGGGCAGATCGTGATCCGCCCGATGATGTATATCGCGCTCTCCTATGACCACCGGATCATCGATGGCCGCGAGGCGGTGACGGCGCTGAAGACGATCAAGGAAGCGATCGAGGATCCGACCCGGCTTCTGATCGATATGTGATAGATTGCGTCCCTGCGAAGGCGGGGACCTCAGGCAGGCATTGCGCCACGCGGCCTGAGGCCCCCGCCTTCGCGGGGGAGCGGAGTGCCCGGCGGCACGAGGCCCCGCCCTCGCGGGGGGCTCAGGAGTTTGAACATGGCTGAATACGACTACGACGTGCTTGTCATCGGTGCCGGCCCGGGCGGCTATGTCGCGGCGATCCGCGCGGCGCAGCTGGGGTTGAAGGTGGCTTGCGCCGAGGGGCGCGAGACGCTGGGTGGCACGTGCCTCAACGTGGGGTGCATTCCTTCGAAGGCGCTGCTGCACGGGTCGGAGAAGTTTGCGGAGGCCGTGGACGGCACGTTCGCCATGTATGGCATCAAGACCGGGCCGGTGACGCTCGATCTGGCGGCGATGCAGCAGCAGAAGCTGGATTCGGTGAAGCAGCTGACGGGCGGGATCGAGTTCCTGTTCAAGAAGAACAAGGTGACCTGGCTCAAGGGCTATGCCTCGTTCTTGGATGCGCACACGGTCAGCGTGAACGGCGAGACCGTGACCGCGCGCGACGTGGTGATCGCGACGGGTTCGAGCGTGACGCCGCTGCCGGGGGTGACGGTCGACAACGACGCGGGCGTGGTGGTCGATTCCACCGGCGCGCTGGCGCTGGACCGCGTGCCCGAACACATGGTGGTGATCGGCGGCGGCGTGATCGGGCTGGAGCTGGGCTCGGTCTGGCGGCGGCTCGGCGCGAAGGTGACGGTGGTGGAGTTCCTCGACCAGTTGCTGCCCGGCATGGACGGCGATGTGCGCAAGGAAGCCGCGAAGATCTTCAAGAAGCAGGGCATGGAGCTGCGGCTCTCCACCAAGGTCACCGGCGTTGCCGTGAAGGGCAAGACGGCGACGCTGACCGTGGAGCCTTCGGCGGGCGGCGCGGCGGAAACGCTGAACGCGGACTGCGTGCTGGTCGCCATCGGGCGGCGGCCGAATGTCGACGGGCTGGGCATCGACAAGATCGGGCTGGAGCTCAACAAGCGCGGGCAGATCGAGACGGGGCATGATTTCCGCACGGCGGTGCCGGGCGTCTGGGCGATCGGCGACGTGATCCCCGGGCCGATGCTGGCGCACAAGGCGGAAGATGAAGGCGTCGCCGTGGCGGAGTTCATCGCCGGGCAGACCGGCATCGTGAACCATGCGGTGATCCCGGGCGTCGTCTATACCTTCCCCGAATTTGCGGGCGTGGGCCTGACCGAGGAAGCCGCGAAGGAAAAGGGCGAGGTCAAGGTTTCGAAGTTCCCGATGCTGGCCAACAGCCGCGCCAAGACCAACCACGAGCCCGACGGCTTCGTGAAGGTGATCGCGGACGCGAAGACCGAGCGCGTGCTCGGCGTGTGGTGCATCGCGAGCGTGGCGGGTTCGATGATCGCCGAGGCCGCGCTTGCGATGGAATTCGGCGCGACGGCGGAGGACATCGCCTACACCTGCCACGCGCACCCGACCCATGCCGAGGCGCTTAAGGAAGCCGCGATGGGGATTTCGGGCAAGCCGATCCACATCTGAGGGGGCGGGTTACCGCCTCTGCGGCGGCGCTGTGACGCGCTGGATTCCCGCCTTCGCGGGAATGACGAAGGTTGGGGTTGGCTTTTCGTGCCCCTTCCCTCCTTAAGCTGAGGGGGCGGGCGGCGGGCGTTGCGCTTTGCCGCTTCACCCCTCCGTCAGCCCTGCGGGCTGCCACCTCCCCATTTGTGCTTCGCAAAAATGGGGAGGATCGGGGTGCGTCTGCCCCGACGACTGCTATTGATGCGTCAGGCCCGCTTGCGCACTTCGACTTCGAGGAACTGCGGCGCGCTGGTGCTGACCGTGCGGGCGGCGGCGGCCAGCGCGTAGGGGCTGGCGCGGTAGCGGGTGACGAGTCCTCCGGCGCCGTCGCTGACGAGCGGGGTTTCAAACTCGACGCCGATGGTCGCATCTTCCGAACGCGAGACGGTGACGACCGCGAGCTGGCCCGCGCCGAGATCGAGCACGAGGCTGGTGCCGACGGGGACGCCGACGAGCCCTTCGATGCGCGCGCCGGTGGCCGAGAGATTGCGCAGCAGCGCCTCGTAGCGGTGGTCTTCGTGGATCACGCCGATGCGGCGATAGACCGAGCGGCGCTCCGGCCGGTGGCGCTTGGGGCCATCGGGCGGAATGTACAGTTCGCCCGCCGCCATGCGTTGCAGCAGGACCGCCTGTTCGAGCGGGGGCGAATAGAGGAAGCCCTGGATGAACCGCGCGCCCTTGGCGCAGACGACATCGCGCTGATCGAAGGCCTCGACGCCCTCAACCGTTGTTTCCATGCCCAGCGCATCGGCAAGGCCGATGATCGCGGCGATGATCTTGGCGCTGTTCTGATCGCTGAGAGTGCAGCTTTCGACGAAGCTGCGATCGACCTTGAGCTTGTCAAAGGGAGCGGCGCGCAAGTAGCTCAGCGAGGAATAGCCGGTGCCGAAATCATCGAGCGCGAGACGGACACCGAGCAGCTTGAGCGCCTTGAAGGCGGCATCGGTCGTCTCGCTATCGCCCATGAACACGGATTCGGTGAGTTCGAGTTCGAGCCGCTCGGGTTCGAGGCCGGTCGCATCGAGCACTTCGCGGACGATGCCCGGGAAATCGGGGTGGGCGAACTGCACCGCCGAGACATTGACCGCGATACGCAAGGGGTGCGGCCAGAGGGCAGCGTCGCGCGCGGCCTGACGCAGCGCCCAGGCGCCGAGCTGGAGGATCATGCCGGTATCTTCCGCCACCGGAATGAACACCGTGGGCGGCACGGTCCCGCGCTGCGGATGTTCCCAGCGCATCAGCGCCTCGAAGCCGACGACGGCGTGGTCATCGGTCCGCACGACGGGCTGGTAGACCAGGCTCAGCTGAGGCTCGTCCCAGCTGTCGTCCGAGCCATCGACCGAGGCCACCGCATCGCGCAGCGCTTCTTCGAGCAGGCGGCGCTCTTCCTTCTCGTCCTTGAGATCGGAGGAGTAGAAGCGGAACTGGCCGCGCCCGCCATGCTTGGCGGCGTAGAGCGCAAGATCGGCGGCGCGGACGATCTCTTCGCGTTCGGTGCCATCGAAAGGGGCAATCGCCATGCCGATCGAGACGCCGATGACGACGTGGTTGTCATCGATCTGGTAGGGCTGCGAGATCAGGCCGATGATCTTGTCGGCCAGTTCGCCAAGCTTGCCGCGATCCTCGAGATCGGCGAGCAGGATCTGGAACTCGTCCCCGCCGAGGCGGCCGATCTCGCCCGCCGTGCCGACGACGCGGGTCAGGCGCTGGGCGACCTGGCGGAGCAGTTCATCGCCCGCCGGATGGCCCAGCGTATCGTTGACCTGCTTGAACCGGTCGAGATCGAGCATCATCAGCGTGGCGGGGCGCATGGTGCCCTTGAACGCGGCGAGCATCTGATCAAAGCGGCGGCTGATGCGATGGCGATTGGACAGGCCGGTGAGCGAATCGAATTCGGCGAGGCGAGAATCCTCGATCCGGCGCTCGTATTCGAGCGTGATATCGCGCGCGCTACCGCGATAGCCGTGGAACGCGCCCCCGACTTCCAGCTTGGCGCTGCCGGGCTTCGTCAGCTCGAACTTGGGCTGGCCGGAAAGCGCCCACCATGCCGGGCGCGTGCCGGGCTTGCAGCGATCGGGCACGAGCCGGACAGTGACATCGCAAAGCCGGGAATGCGCGCCCAAAAGGAATTGGAGCGGCCGGTCAGACCGTTCGCCGGGGTTCTCCGGATCGGTTTCGAACAGGCTGGTAAAGGGCTCGCCGATAATGTCCTCGGCAGCAAGGCCGAAGCGTTCGCAGGCGGCGGGCGAGATGTAGCTCAGGCAGCCGGCCGCGTCCGTCGCCCAGAACCAACCGGAATGGCCACGCTCGATATCCTCGAACACGTCCTGCCGGTGCTGGGCCCGTTGCGTCGCTTCGTCGCCGGGAGGCGGCGTTGGCGGCGGTCTGGACGACTGCCAGGGCTTGAGCAGATTCTTCACCGGACGCAGAGTGCCTGTTCGAGAAAAAGACCGTTCCGGATTTCATCCTAGGCACAGGGTGGTTACTTTCGTCCTAAGTGGAGCGTTAATGAGCCAGATTTTCTTAACCGCCCTGAGCCTCTCGACGATGACGCGCCTGCCCGCCGCGCCGCACCTGCCGGCATCGGATGTCTTCGCGCTGATTGCGGCGCTCGATCCGGCGGGCATCGCGATCACCGCGCTGAGCGGGGCGCTGCTGGCGGCGCGGATGCGGCAGACCTTCGTGACCATGGCCTTCTTCGCGGTGGTGACCGGCGTGGGCGGCGGCACGGTGCGCGACCTGCTGATCGGGGCGCCGGTGTTCTGGGTGCACAATGCGTGGACCGCGCCGGTATGCCTCGGCGTTGCGCTGCTGGTATGGTTCAGCCCGGCGCGCTGGTGGCAGGGCGAAGGCACGCGCGTGATCGAATGGGCGGACGCGGCGGGGCTTGGCGCCTACGCCGTGCTGGGGACGGCCAAGGCACTGGCGCTGGGCGTTGCGCCGGTGCCGGCGGCGCTGATGGGGGTGATTACGGGCTGCGTGGGCGGCGTGATCCGCGACGTGATCGCGGGGCGGCCTTCGATCATCATGCGGCCCGAGCTCTATGTGACGCCGGCCGCGCTCACCTCGGCGATCTGCGCGGGTGGACATATGGCGGGACTGGACAAGATGATCGTATGGCCGCTCGCGGCACTGGCGGGCTTTGGCCTGCGCGGCGCAGCGATCCACTGGCAGCTGGGGCTGCCGGCCTATGGTCCGAAAGGGAACGGGGAGACATGATGGTGCGGAAGGTGTTGCTGGCCGGGGCGCTGCTGACGGCGGCAGGCGCAAGTGCGGCGGATCAGACGAGCCCTTACGGCACCTGGCGCACGCCGGAGCGCGGCGGGCTGATCGAGGTTTCGCAGTGCGACGGCGGGCTCTGCGGCAAGATCCTTGGCGGATCGCCCGGCGCTTCGCCCGAGGACCGGCTGGACCGCAACAACAAGAACCCCGCGCTGCGCGGACGGCCGCTGATCGGCATGTACGTGTTTCGGGGCCTCAAACAGGCGGGCGGGAGCTGGAAGGGCTCGATCTACAATCCCAGCGACGGCGGAACCTATGCGGCGACCGTTTCGCTGAGACCCTCCGGCGCGCTTGAGGTGAAGGGCTGCGTGGTCTGGCCGCTGTGCAAGACGCAGGTCTGGACGAAGGTGCGGTAGGAGGGATTACCCCTCCGACCCGCCTTCGGCGGGCCACCTCCCCATTTGTGCTTCGCAAAAATGGGGAGGACCTTCTGGTAGGCTGGCCCATTTGTGCTGCGCAAAAATGGGGAGGATCTGAAGAGCATCACTCCATCGTGACGACGACTTTGCCGACGGCCTTGCGGTCTGCCAGCAGGGCGAGCGCTTCGCCGCCGCGTTCGAGGGGGAAGCGGGCGCTGACGCGGGGGTTGATCTTGCCGGCCTTGAGCAGGTCGAACAGCTCGGCGACATGCTCGGCGTTCTTCTGCGGTTCGCGCGCGGTGAAGGCGCCCCAGAACACGCCGCAGACGTCGCAGGACTTGAGCAGCGTGAGGTTGAGCGGCAGCTTGGCGATACCGGCGGGGAAGCCGACGACGAGGAAGCGGCCTTCCCAAGCGATGGCGCGCACGGCGGGTTCGGAATAATCGCCGCCGACGATATCGTAGACGATGTCCGCGCCGTTCGGGCCGCAGGCGGCCTTGAACGCATCGGCCAGCGCCTTGCTCTGATCCTTGTCGAACGGCGGGCGGCCATAGATGACCACATCGTCTGCACCGGCTTCGCGGGCGGCGGCGGCCTTTTCCTCGCTCGAGACGGCGGCGATGACGCGGGTGCCATAGGCCTTGCCGAGCTCGATGGCGGAAATGCCGACGCCGCCGGCCGCGCCGAGGACGAGCATCGTCTCACCCGCCTTGATGTGCCCGCGATCCTTGAGGCCGTGGATCGTGGTGCCGTAGGTCATCAGCAGCGAGGCGCCGGTCTCGAACGAGACGCCTTCGGGCAGCGGGAACATGCGGCCGGCATCGAGCACGACCTTTTCGGCAAGGCCGCCATTGCCGCACATGCCGATCACGCGGTCCCCCGCCTTCCACTGGGTGACGCCCTCACCCACGCTCTCGATCACGCCCGAAACCTCGCCGCCGGGCGCGAAGGGGCGCTGCGGCTTGAACTGGTACATGTCGCGGATCATCAGCGTATCGGGGAAGTTGATCGCGCAGGCCTTGACCGCGACGACAACCTGGCCGGGGCCGGCGACGGGTGCATCGACCTCGTCGAGCGTCAGGGTTTCAGGGCCGCCGACGGCGTGGGTGCGAAGCGCTTTCATCGATCTCTCCGGTGCATGTGTTTGCACCTTTGAGCCACGTTTTCGAAGGCTTGGGAAGGGGGATTCAACCGCGCGATTAAACAGCGTTGATGCGAAGGTGGGTGCGGAGCCTGGCCGACTGAGGCCCCCGCCTTCGCGGGGGGGCGTTGTGCTGTGCTGACTGAGGCCCCCGCCTTCGCGGGGGTGCCGGTCTCAGGCTGGGTGGACGAGGAAGGGGCGCTCGGCGCTGGCCTTGGCTTCGTAGGCGCTGATCGCATCGCCGCGGGACATGGTGAGGCCGACTTCGTCGAGGCCGTTGATCAGGCAGTGCTTGCGGAAGGCGTCGATCTCGAACGTGAAGCGGTCCTGGAACGGGGTCGTCACGGTCTGCGCTTCGAGGTCGATGTGGACGGGCTCGGTCTGCGCCACTTCCATCAGGCGGTCGATCGCCTCCTGCGGGAGGACCACGGTGACGATGCCGTTCTTGAAGGCGTTACCGGAGAAGATATCCGAGAAGGACGGCGCGATGACGGCCTTGATGCCGAGATCGAGCAGCGCCCACGCGGCGTGTTCACGGCTGGAACCGCAGCCGAAGTTGTCGCCCGCGATGAGGATCGGCGAGCCCTTGAACTCGGCGCTGTCGAAGATGTTGTCCGGATCCTTGCGCAGCGCCTCGAACGCGCCGCGGCCAAGGCCTTCGCGGCTGATCGTCTTGAGCCATGCGGCAGGGATGATCACGTCGGTATCGACGTTCTTGCGGCCGAAGGGGATGGCGCGGCCATCGATGGTGCTGACGGGTTCCATGCCGCGCGCCTTAGCCGCAGGAATGCCGGAGATGCAAGGGTCGCTCGTTCCCCTCTCCCAACCCTCTCCCGTGAAGGGGAGAGGGCCAAGGAGGGTCAATCGGTATCGACGGGATCGACGGGCGGCTTGGGCTTGGCCTTTTCCGCGCGTTCCTTGCGGCGCGAGGAATAGAGCAGAGCCGCCGCGAGGGCCGCCGAGCCGATTGCGGCGCCTGCGATGGCCGCCGGGCCGGTCCAGCTGTTGCTGCTCTCTTTATCGGTCTTCTTGGTCAAAGGTGTGCTCCTTGATCCCGCCTGCCATGGAAGTGGCCCCGGCAGGACGGGATTGCAAGCAGGCGCAGGGCGCTATCCGCAGGTGTATGCGCGCATCCCCGCCGAAGGCTGGGCCCTTGGAGGGATGCCGCGCTTTGCCGAATGATGCCCCCGCCTGCGCGGGGGCGTTGGATCTTACATCCCGTCGACGGCCTTGCTGACCATGACGTTGACCGCGACGCGGCGGTTCTGCGCGCGGCCTTCGGGGGTGGAGTTGTCCGCCAGCGGGTTCGCGGTGGCCATGCCGCTGGGGGTCAGCATGCGGTAGGGCTTCCAGCCGCAAGCCTGCTGGAGATAGTTGACCACGCGGGTGGCGCGCTGATCGCTGAGGCGCTGGTTGAGCTCTTCGCTGCCCTTGGAATCGGCATAGCCGACGACCAGCAGAACGGCGTTCTTGATGCCTTGCGCCTGCGTGGCGGTGGCGCAGAGATCGGCCTTGCCCTGCGGGGTGAGCGCCGTCTGGCCGGAGGCGAAGTTCACGTTGGTGGTGGTCTTGATGTTGTATTCGTCGATATCCGAAAAGCGCGTGCGCAGCGCCTCGGTCATCGCGCGGACTTCGGCGGTCGCGGCGGACTGCTCCTCGAAGCCCTGCTTGGTGCCGGTGCGGATCATGTTGGCGATCTTGAGATCCTTGTCCTTGAACTGGATCTCCGCCGCCATCAGCGCATCGCCGGACTGGAGAGTGTGAACGAGGACCGGCAGGCCGTTGAGCAGCGCATTGGCGGCGAGCTGCTGGCGGCTCATGCCGAACAGGCCCTTGCTCGAGCGGATCTTGGTGTAGTCGTTGATGTTGACGATGGTCCTGGTGCCGTCGTCAGCCGTGATTTCCATCCGGTCCGCACTGCGGCGCGAGATCACGCCCTTGATGTCCGGCCCCTTGGGCAGCGTGGTCGCAGCGCCCGTGGTGGCAGCCATGGTGGTGCTGACTTCACCGGTGGCGGCGGGCTGGGCCTTGGTCTGGCTCTGATCGACGGGCGGGAGCTCCTGCGCCAGTGCCAGTGAGCCAGCCGGCACCGTGGCAGCCAGCGCAGCGGCGACGAAAAGGCCGGTCTGTCCGGGATTGAGGGCACGCATCGGGTTACTCCTTCAGGCTCTGTCATGATGCCGTGCGGGCTGCACGGCGGGGCACCGAACGCCTCGCTGCAAGGTTTTGCCGGGCGAAGATGAACGGCGACGGTTTCTTCCCTGCTGGAGCAGGCTTTCTCCCAGATGAACAGGCGGGTTCAGACAGGGTGTGGCAAAGCCGCGCCGTGCGGGTGATGCGGCAGGACGTTGCAGGTAGGTATAAATGCCTGAATCAGGGCGATTTGGCGCTGACGACAGGCCGTGGCGAGACTGCGGCGGGCCGAGGCACAAGCGGGCGAGGCGAGTGTGACACGCTGCGAGCGGTGGAGTCGGGAGCCCCCCTCGATCATCGTTGCCAGCGGCGCGCAGCCATCCAGAGCGTCGTGCGCTGCCGCTCTGGATGGCTTCCTTGCTGCGCTACTCGCGGGTGACGAGGATTGCGACTGGGGCGCCTCAGACGAGTTCGCGCACGTCCGTCAGGCGTCCCGTCACTGCCGCGGCGGCGGCCATGGCGGGCGAGACGAGGTGCGTGCGCGCCCCGGGGCCCTGACGGCCGACGAAGTTGCGGTTCGACGTCGAAGCGCAGCGCTCACCGGCGGGAACCTTGTCCGGGTTCATGCCGAGGCAGGCCGAGCAGCCCGGTTCGCGCCATTCGAGGCCCGCTTCGATGAACACCTTGTCGAGGCCTTCTTCCTCGGCCTGCTTCTTGACGAGGCCGGAGCCGGGGACGACGATAGCCCAGGTGACGTTCGCGGCTTTCTTGCGGCCCTTGAGCACGGCGGCGGCGGCGCGCAGGTCTTCGATGCGGCTGTTGGTGCACGAGCCGATGAAGACGTTCTGGATCTCGACTGAAGTCAGCGGCTGGCCGGGTTCGAGGCCCATGTAATCAAGGCTGGCGCGCGCAGCGGCCTGCTTCGAGGCATCGGCGAAGCTTTCCGGCGCGGGGACGACGCCAGTGATCGGCAGCACGTCTTCCGGACTGGTGCCCCAGGTGACGCTGGGGGCGATGTCCGCCGCGTTGATGACGACGACCTTGTCATACTTCGCGCCGGCATCGGTGGCGAGGCTGCGCCACCAGGCGACGGCCTTGTCCCAATCCTCGCCCTTGGGCGCATAGGGGCGGCCCTTGAGGTAGGCGAAAGTCTTGTCATCCGGCGCGATGAGGCCGGCGCGGGCGCCATGCTCGATCGCCATGTTGGAGACGGTGAGGCGGCCCTCGATGGAGAGATCGCGGATGACCTGGCCGGTATATTCGATGACATGGCCGGTGCCGCCCGCCGCGCCGAGCACGCCGGTGATGTGGAGCACGACGTCCTTGGCGGTGACGCCGGGAAGCAACGTGCCTTCGACGCGGACTTCCATCGTCTTCGAGCGCTTGAGCAGCAGGGTCTGCGTGGCGAGCACGTGCTCGACCTCGCTGGTGCCGATACCGAAGGCGAGCGCGCCGAGGCCGCCGTGGCAGGCGGTATGGCTATCGCCGCAGACGATGGTCGCGCCGGGGAGCGAGAAGCCCTGCTCCGGCCCGACGACGTGGACGATGCCCTGCTCGAGATCGGCATCGCCGATGTAGCGGATGCCGAACGCAGGCGCGTTGGCTTCAAGCGCTTCGAGCTGCGCGGCACTTTCACGGTCGGCGATGGGCACGCGCGCGCCCTTGGCATCGCGGCGGATGGTGGTCGGCAGATTGTGATCGGGCACCGCGAGGGTGAGATCAGGGCGGCGCACCTTGCGCCCCGCAAGGCGCAGCGCCTCGAACGCCTGCGGGCTCGTCACTTCATGGACGAGGTGGCGGTCGATGTAGACAAGGCTGGTCCCATCGTCGCGATCCTCGACAACGTGGGCGGCCCAGATCTTTTCGTAGAGCGTTTTCGCGGTGCTGTTCATGGCTTGGCCGCTAGACCCGGTTCGGAGGGTTTTCAAGTCGCGGCCGGGGCATTCGGCGCAATTTTGTTACCCTTTGGGCTTGCCCGAGAGGATGGCTGGGAACGCGGCGCGGCGTGGTGTAGAGGGCAGGCATGATTCAGTTCCTGATCGTGTTCGCGACTGTATGGGCGATGGAGTTCGTCGCCTGGAGCAGCCACAAGTACGTGATGCACGGCTTCGGCTGGGCCTGGCACCGCGACCATCACGAACCGCACGACGGATTTCTGGAGCGCAACGACCTTTATGCAGTGGTCGGCGCGGCGATCTCGATCAGCGGTTTCATGTGGGGCAGCCCGCTGATCGTCGGCGCCCATGCGTGGTGGCCGGCGACCTGGATCGGCGTGGGCGTGCTGATCTACGGGATCATCTATACGCTGATCCATGACGGGCTCGTCCATCAGCGCTGGTTTCGCTACGTGCCGCGCAAGGGCTATTTCAAGCGGGTGGTGCAGGCGCACAAGCTGCACCACGCGACGATCGGCAAGGAAGGCGGGGTGAGCTTCGGCTTCATCATCGCGCTCGATCCGGCCAAGCTGAAGCAGGAACTGCGGCGCCAGCGGGCGGCGGGAATCGCCGTGGTGCGCGACGCGGTGGACTAGGCGCTAGGGCCCACCCCCGGCCCCTCCCGCATGCGGGAGGGGAGCAGGAAGGCTATTCGTTGCGGGTCCAGATCCAGGTGCCGGAAAGGACCGTCACACCGAGCGGGATCAGCACCCAGGGCCAGCCGGCGGTGAAGGCCGTGACGAGGACCGAGACGCCCATGGCGATCAGCGCGGCCCATTTGGCGCGGCGCGGGATCGCGCGGCGGGTACGCCAATCGAGCAGCAGCGGGCCGTAGGTGGGATGCGCGAGCAGGCGCTGCTCCCACACCGGATTGCCGCGCGCGAAGCAGAACAGCGCAAGCAGCAGGAAGGGCACGGTCGGTAGCAGCGGCAGCACCGCGCCAACCGCGCCGATGCCGACGAACATGAGGCCGGCCATGCTCCAGAGCCGGCGCTTCATGTTATCCCGCGATCCGCGCGGCGTGTTCGCGCACGAGGGCGATCATGTTGGGGACGCCCTGCGTGCGGTTCGACGAGAGCTGGTTCTTGAGATCGAACGGGGCGAGCAGTGCGGCGATATCGGTTTGCGCGACTTCGCGCGCAGGCCGATCCTGCACGGCGGCGAGGACGAGCGCGACGATGCCCTTGGTGATCGCGGCGTTGCTATCGGCGAGGAAATGGAGCGCATCGCCGTTTCCGGCGACCGGATAAACCCAGACGCTGGCCGAGCAGCCGCGCACGAGTGTGGCGTCGGTCTTCAGCGCATCGGGCATGGCCTCAAGCTTGCGGCCAAGATCGATCAGCAGGCGATAGCGTTCGTCCGCGTCGAGGAATTCGTACTCTTCAAGGATGTCGTCGAGGTGGCTCATGGGCGCGGGACATAGCGGATTGGGCGCGGTGGGCAAGCGGGCAGAAAGTGACCCCTCCGACCCGCCTGCGGCGGGCCACCTCCCCATTTGTGCTGCGCAAAAATGGGGAGGACCTTCAGGCGGGTTGGCCCATTTGCGCTGCGCAAAAATGGGGAGGTGGCAGCCCGCAGGGCTGACGGAGGGGTTCTTTGTTCAGAGATCAACACCCGCCGCGATGGCTTCGAGCTTGCGCAGGCGTTCCTTGATGTCGCTGAGGTCGATCATGCCGAGAGCGTGGCTGGTGCCGTCTGCGGCAGGGCGAGCAAGCTGGGCGCGCTGGAGATCGAGCCAGCCGTTCCACGCGGTGAGC
Source organism: Sphingomonadaceae bacterium (assembly GCA_947454135.1). Classification (GTDB taxonomy): domain Bacteria; phylum Pseudomonadota; class Alphaproteobacteria; order Sphingomonadales; family Sphingomonadaceae; genus Novosphingobium. Next base: position 1,782 of record CANGJI010000036.1, on the reverse strand, counting down.
GCGGTGCGGGCGAGGATCCCGATGGCCACCAGCGCGGCGGCAGCGAGCACGGCGGCAGTGGTGAATGGCATGGCGGCTCTCCGGCTCAGGATCAATGTTCGCGCAGGGCTTCGATATCCTGCGCAAGGCGGCTGGCGTCGCGGCCATCGGTGAGAATGCGTTCGAGCACTTCGACGCGCTTCCTCAGCTCGATCACTTCGCGTTCGAGCGCGGGATCGGCACGGCCGCCATCGCGCAGTTCGGCAAGCGGATGGCCGAGGCCTGCCTGGTAGCGGGCGGTCCGCATTCTCGCCCAGGCCAGGATGGCAACAATCGCGACAATGGCACTCCAGAAGCTCATGGATCGGTCCTCGGGTCTTGGGTTTCAGTTGGCGGCAGCGGTGCGCAGGTCTTCGATCCGGCTGGCGAGCGCGGCGGCATCCTGCCCTTCGCGATCGGTGGCGATGCGTTCGAGGACGCGGACGCGCTGTTCCAGCTTTTGCGCCTGCGCGGCGAAGTGCGCGGCCTGTTCGGCACTGTCCTTCGCGGCGAGTTCGAGCTTGCGCTCCTTGTGGGCCAGCGTGCGCTTGTAGACTTCGGCGATCACGTTGAAGACGGTGATGAGACCGATCATCAGCGCGGTGAAGGCGATGGCATCAGCTGCGTTCATGGCTTGGTGCTCCGGTGTTCGAGCGCGGCAGCGCGGACTTCCCCGATCTTGCGCTGGTGCCTGGTCCGGATCGCCATGACCGGGATCAGCAGGGCAATCGTTCCGTTATCCATGGTCCATTCCCCCCGTGATGGCGATCAGCGCAGCTTCTCGATTTCAGCCGAAAGGCGCGGGTTGCCCGAGACATAGAACTGTTCGACTTCGGCGAGACGGCGGTCGATGTCGCGGAAGGTGCTGCGCACCTCGCGGGCGGTCCGGGCCGGCGACTGGCGCACGCCCTGCCAGAACTTCTGCTCGTCGCGGTCGGCATAGAGGCTGTGCGGCTTCTTGTCGGCGAGGAAGCCGAGCGCGAAGTAGATCAGGAACGGCCAGCCCATCGAAAAGCCGAGGACGATGAAGCCGAGGCGGACCCAGAGGACGTCGATCCCGGTATAGTCGGCAATCCCGGCGCACACGCCCATGAACTTGCCATTGACCTTGTCCCGATAGAACTTGGTGTGCTGAGGCTGGTTGCTCATTTGGAAGTCCCCCTCTGCTGCGCGACCAGACGGTCCAGTTCGCGCAATTTCTGGTTGTCGCTCTCAAGGTCGGGGATGATCCGACCGGGGCGGAAATCGGGATTGTCGGCGGCGACGAGGCGTTCGACGGTGTCCATGCGTTCATCGAGGCGGCGGGCGAGCTGATAGAGCTCCTCGAGCAGCGCCTCGTCACCCGAAGTGAGCGTGGCGGCGGTCTTCCACCGGGTGACGTAGTGCAGCACGACCCAGGGCAGGCCCACGAAGATGCCGAGAATGGCAACGATGGGAACTACAACGTCCTCCATGGATCAGCCCTCCTTGCTGGCGCTGCCGAGTGCGCGCTTCATGGCTTCGAGCTCCTCGTCGACCTTGTCCTGCCCGGCGAGCGCGGCGATCTCGTCGGCGAGGTTCGCCGGCTGGCCATCGGCGAGGCTGAGCGCATCAGCGCGGCCTTCGGCGTAATCGACGCGGCGTTCGAGCTGGTCAAAGCGGGCGAGCGCCTCGTCGACGCGCTCGCTGGTCATCAGCGTGCGCAGGCGGACGCGGTTCTCGGCGCTTTCGAGGCGCGCGGCGATCGCGGTCTGGCGGCGGCGGGCTTCGCGCAGGCGCGTCGGG
>CANGJI010000035.1 GCA_947454135.1 Sphingomonadaceae bacterium | reverse complement strand
GCGAAGTCGAGACACTTGTGCGCCGCGCGGAGTGTCTCGACTTCGCTCGACACGAACGGAACGGGTGGATCGGGGAAATAGAATGAGATCGCCCGCAACCGGGCGTTACAGGAGTAAGTACAATGGGTTACCGGGTAGTGGTCGCAGGCGCGACCGGCAATGTCGGGCGCGAGATGCTCAACATCCTCGCCGAGCGCGAGTTCCCGATCGACGAGATCGCGGCGCTGGCCTCATCGCGTTCGCAGGGCACCGAGATCGAGTTCGGCGAGACCGGCAAGATGATCAAGGTCCAGAACATCGACAACTTCGATTTCACCGGCTGGGACATCGCGCTGTTCGCCATCGGCTCCACCGCCACGCAGGTCCACGCGCCCCGCGCGGCGGCGGCGGGCTGCGTCGTGATCGACAACTCCTCGCTCTACCGCATGGACCCGGACGTGCCGCTGATCGTGCCCGAGGTGAACCCGGATGCCGTCGACGGCTACACGCGCAAGAACATCATCGCCAACCCCAACTGCTCGACCGCGCAGATGGTCGTGGTGCTCAAGCCCCTGCACGACAAGGCGAAGATCAAGCGCGTCGTCGTCGCGACCTACCAGTCGGTCTCGGGCGCGGGCAAGGAAGGCATGGACGAGCTGTTCGAGCAGAGCCGCGCGATCTTCGTCGGCGATCCGATCGAGCCGCGCAAGTTCACCAAGCAGATCGCCTTCAACGTGATCCCGCACATCGACAGCTTCCTTGATGATGGTTCGACCAAGGAAGAATGGAAGATGGTTGCCGAGACCAAGAAGATCCTCGATCCGAAGATCAAGCTGACGGCGACTTGCGTGCGCGTCCCGGTGTTCGTCGGCCACTCCGAGGCGATCAACATCGAGTTCGAGGACGAGATTTCGGCGAAGGAAGCACAGGACATCCTGCGCGAGGCGCCGGGCGTCATGCTGATCGACAAGCGCGAGAACGCCGGATACGTCACCCCCATCGAATGCGTCGGCGATTTCGCGACCTTCGTCAGCCGCGTGCGCGAAGATCCGACCCTCGACAGCGGCCTCTCGCTGTGGTGCGTCTCCGACAACCTGCGCAAGGGCGCCGCGCTCAACGCGGTGCAGATCGCCGAACTTCTCGGCCGCCGCCACCTCAAGAAGGGCTGATCGGGACTTGCCTCTCCCCCGCAGGGGGGAGGGGCGGCCCGTGGCCCGACAAACCATTTCCAACCTCTGCGATAGAGATTCTTGCATTGCCGCCGCGCGTCGGCGGTTCTAATCCTCCGCGCACGAAAGGGACCCGACCACGGGACCTGCCGGGGGATTGCCATGTTGGCGCATTTCGATCTGCTGCACGCAATCGCCGGCCTGCTCGTAGGTTTTCTCGTCGGGCTCACCGGCGTCGGCGGCGGTTCGCTGATGACGCCGATCCTCGTCCTGCTGTTCGGCGTTGCGCCGGGCACCGCAGTCGGCACCGATCTCCTCTTCGCCTCGGTGACCAAGGTCGTCGGCTCGACCGTCCACGGCAAGCGCGAGACGGTGGACTGGCACATCATGCGCCGCCTCGCCATGGGCAGCGTCCCCGCCGCGGCGATCACGCTGTTCCTGATCTCGGACTTCGGCAAGCTGAGCAAGGGCTCCAGCCATGTGATCATGCTGTGCCTTGGCGGCATGCTCATCGTCACCTCGATTGCCACCCTGTTCCAGAAGCGGCTCGCGGTCATGGCCAAGCAGCGCGAGCGGCTTGACGACCGGCAGGCGCTGATCCCCACCGTGGCGCTCGGCGCGCTGCTGGGCGTTGCGGTCTCGATCAGCTCGGTCGGCGCGGGCGCGATTGGCGTCACGGCGCTGCTCATGCTCTACCCGGCGCTGCGCGTGGCGAAGATCGTCGGCACCGATATCGCCCATGCCGTGCCGCTCACGCTGGTCGCCGGGCTGGGCCACTGGATCATCGGCGACGTCGATTTCAACCTCCTTGCCAGCCTGCTTGTCGGCTCGCTGCCCGGTGCGGTAATAGGCAGCATGCTCTCGACCCGCTCGCCCGATCACGTGCTGCGCCCCGCGCTCGCCGCCGTCCTCATGATTTCCGGCATCCGGCTGCTCAGCCAGTGACCGAGACCTACCCCGGCTTCGACGGCGCCCCGCTGGCGCTGCACCGCATGGGCGCCGGTCGCCCCGTCATCCTCCTGCACGGCCTGTTTTCCTCGGCAGAGGTCAACTGGATCAAGTTCGGCACCGCCGCGCAGCTTGCCGCTGCCGGGTTCGAATGCCTGATGCCGGACCTGCGCGCGCATGGGATGAGCGCCGCCCCGCACGATCCCGCTGCCTATCCGCCCGATGTGCTCGCCCGCGATCTCGAAGCGCTGATCCGTCACCTTGGCCTCGCCGACTACGACCTTGTCGGCTTCTCGCTCGGCTCGCGCACCAGCGCCCGCGCGGTGATCGCCGGGGTGCGGCCCCGCCGTCTCGTCCTTGCCGGCATGGGCCTCGAAGGCCTTGCCGGTTGGGCGCGGCGACAGGCGTTCTTCCTCGATATGCTGGACCGCTTCGGCACGATCCGCCCCGGCGATCCGGCCTATGCGGCGCAGCAGTTTCTCAAGACGATGGGCACCGATCCCGCCGCTGCGCGCCTCCTCCTCGGCACGATGGAGGACACCCCGCCCGAGGCGCTCGGCGCGATCACCATGCCCACGCTCGTCCTCTGCGGCGACAAGGACAACGACAACGGCAGCGCCGACCGCCTTGCCGAGGCGCTCCCCGACGCCCGCCGCGCCGTGATCCCCGGCACCCACATGTCGAGCGTGACCGAGCCCGCGATGGGCGCAGAACTGGTTTCATTTCTGACCACTTGACGCTGCTGTCCGGGGGGCTAACGGTAGAGGCCAAGGGCCGGTCGCAGACACGGCCCAGCCGTACCCTTCGGAGAGCCAGTTCCATGAAACGCCTCGTATCCCTTGCCGCTGTCGCGGCTGCACTCGTTGCCGCGCCCGCGCTGGCCCAGCAGGCCGCCCCCGACGCCGCTTCCGCAGAAGCGTGGATCAAGGCCGCCGATCAGGCCTATGCCGATCAGACCGTGCGCACGGGCCGCACCCAGTGGGTCTACGAAACCAACATCACCGACGATACCGAGGCGCTGTTCGCGGCCTCGAATGCGGAATTCAACACGCTGATGGTCAAGACCGCCGCCGAAGCCGCGCGCATGGCCAAGGTTCCCGGCCTCACCGCCGAAGACCAGCGCAAGCTCGTAATGATGCGCACCCAGATCACCAGCCCCGTGCCGACCACTCCCGGCGCAGCGGAAGATTTCGGCACCCGTCAGGCGCGCATTCAGGGCCTCTACGGCAAGGGCCACGGCACGCTTGATGGCCAGCCCATCAACGGCAGCGACATCGAGGCCGCGATGGGGACCAATCGCAATCCCGATCAGCTCAAGGAAATGTGGCTTTCGTGGCACGACACTGTCGGCAAGCCGATGAAGGACGATTACGCCAGGATGGTCGAGCTTTCCAACGAAGGCGCGCGCGAGCTTGGCTTTGCCGATACCGGCGCGCTGTGGCGTTCGAACTACGACATGGACCCGGCTGCCTTCGCCGCGCTGACCGAGAAGATCTGGAACGAGGTGCGCCCGCTCTACGTCCAGCTTCACTGCTACACGCGCGCCAAGCTCAATGAGAAGTACGGCGACGGCGTGCAGAAGAAGACCGGCCCGATCCGCGCCGATCTGCTCGGCAACATGTGGGGTCAGGCCTGGGGCAACATCTACGATGTCGTCGCCCCCAAGGGCGCGGGCGATATCGGCTATGATATCGGCGATCTGCTCACCGCAAAGGGCTATGATCCGGTGAAGATGGTCAGGACAGGTGAGGGCTTCTACTCCTCGCTCGGCTTCGCCCCGCTGCCCGAGACGTTCTGGCAGCGCTCGCAGATCACCAAGCCGCGCGACCGCGAAGTGGTCTGCCATGCCTCGGCGTGGGATATCGACAACAAGGACGACCTGCGCATCAAGATGTGCACCAAGGTCAACGCGGACGATTTCGTGACGATCCACCACGAACTCGGCCACAACTACTACCAGCGCGCCTACAACAGCCAGCCCTCGCGCTACTACATGGAAGGCGCCAACGATGGCTTCCATGAAGCGATCGGCGATACCATGGCGCTCTCGATCACGCCGGAATACCTCGTCCAGATCGGCCTGCTCAGCCGCGACAAGGTGCCCTCGCCAGACAAGGACACCGGCCTCCTGCTGCGTCAGGCGCTCGACAAGGTGGCGGCGATGCCGTGGACCCTGCTTGTCGACCGCTGGCGCTGGGGCGTGTTCGATGGCTCGATCAAGCCCGACAATTACGAGGCGGCGTGGAACCAGATGCGCCTCAAGTATCAGGGCCTCGTCCCGCCGGCAGAGCGCCCAGCCGATGCCTTCGATCCCGGCGCGAAGTTCCACATCCCGGCGGTGGTGCCCTACACGCGCTACTTCCTCGCCCGCGTCCTCCAGTTCCAGTTCTACGAGGCGGCGTGCAAGGAAGCCGGCTGGAAGGGTCCGCTCCACCGTTGCAGCTTCTACGGCAACAAGGCGGTCGGCGCGAAGCTCAACGCCATGCTCTCGATGGGCGCTAGCAAGCCGTGGCCGGATGCGCTCGAAGCCTTCACCGGCACCCGTGAAATGAGCGGCAAGGCGATGGTCCGCTACTTCGCCCCGCTGCAGAAGTGGCTGGAGCAGCAGAACAAGGGCCAGAACTGCGGCTGGTAACCCCTTCTATCCTCCCCATTTTTGCGGACCGCACAAATGGGGAGGTGGCATCGCGAAGCGATGACGGAGGGGTAATCCATCTGCTAAACCCGCTCCACATGCAAAGCCTCCCCCTCCTCGCCGCCTTCATCGCCACTGCCACGGTGATCACCATCACTCCCGGCCTCGATACGGCGATGGTCCTGCGCACGGCGGCGGTGGAGGGACGCCGTCCCGCCGTGCTCGCCGGCCTTGGCATTGCGCTCGGTTGCCTCGTCTGGGGCGCGGCGGCTTCCGCTGGCCTCGGTGTGCTCCTTCAGGCGTCGAAGACCGGCTACACCGCGCTCAAGATCGCCGGTGCGGCCTATCTTGCGTGGCTCGGCCTGAAGCTTCTCGCCAAGCCCCGCAGCGCGTTCGAGGCGCTCGATGCGTCTGGCCGGGAGCCGCAGGCCGCCCGCAGCGCCTTCTGGCGCGGCCTCCTCACCAATCTGCTCAATCCCAAGATCGGCGTGTTCTACCTCACGTTCCTGCCGCAGTTCGTGCCTGCCGGGCCGGCCAATCCGGCCTATCCCTTCTTCCTCGCGGTGATCCACGTGCTGCTCACGCTCGTCTGGTTCGCGGTGCTGATCGCCGCCACGCTCCCGCTGGCCGGCCTGCTGCGCCGCCCCGCCGCGATGCGCCTGCTCGACCGGGTGACGGGCGCTGTCTTCCTAGGCTTCGGCCTGCGCCTCGCCACTTCGCGCATGCACTGATCCTGGGGCGGCGCCCTCAGATCCCGTTGTACCAGGCCCAGCCGCTCTTGATGTTGCCGAGATCCTGGAACCGGTCGCTCACCACGATCCTGCGGAGGAACTTGAGGCTCTTGTAGCCGATCTGGCGCTCCAGCCTGAGGCGCAGCGGTGCGCCGTGGCCGATGGGCAGGTCGCGCCCGTTCATGCCGTAGGCTAGGATCGTCTGCGGATGCAGCGCGTCGATCATGTCGATGTTGTCGGCATTCCGGTCGAAGGTGTAGAATTCGACGTAGCGCGCCGTGGGCTGCATCCCGCAAGCGCTGAGCAGGCTGTGCAGCGGCACGCCGGTCCACTCGGCAATCGCGGTCCAGCCTTCCTCGCAGCTGTGTTTGGTGATCTGCGTGCGGCGCGGCAGGCGCTTGATGTCGGCGAGCGAAAAGCTGGTCGGCCGGTCAACCAGGCCCGTCACTTCCAGCCGCCAATCGGCAAACGCGCCCTTGCGCAGCATCGCATAATCAAGCCCGGCTTCCGGATCGTGCGCGCCGGTGCTTGGAATGGCCGGATCATAGGTGCCGGTGGCTGGCATCGAGGTGATCTCGCTGCGATCATATTCGCGCACCAGCGATGTGGTTGAAAGCAGGCTGCGCTGCATCGCATAAGTGAAGTTGTCGCCCATGCGCAGCAGGTTGCCGTAGGTCGGCGGCTGGCTTTCGCCGCAGCCGGTCAGCAGCAGCGCACTGCTGGAGGTGAGGCCGCCGATCAGGCCCCGGCGCGAGAGCAGTATGCGGTCGTTCCCCACGTCAGGCTCCCAGTATGATCGCGCGCAAGTGCCGCACCGGGCCGGTCAGGGCGATCATCGTGAGATGGACCAGCAGGAACAGGGCAATTGCGGCAAAGGAAAAGAAATGCAGCGTGCGCGCCGTTTGCGTGCCGCCGAACAGATCGAGCAGCACGGGCCAGTTCGCGGCAATCGCGGGCGACATGGTGAGGCCTGTCAGCACCATCAGCGGCAGCGCGATGAACACGATCAGCGCGTAGGTGAGCTTCTGCAGCAGGCCATAGGGCGCGCCCGGCGGCGGTGCCGGCATCGGGAGCGTGAGGTGCGCCTTGATGTCCTGCCTCAACGCGTGTCGGGTAAGCTCACCGCGCTTCGGCAGCAGGCGCTTGCGGGCATGGCCGGTCAGCGTACCCAGCGTGAGGTAGGCGATCAGCGCGAACAGGAACGCCCAGGCGCCAAGGAAATGCAGGCTGCGCGCCCAGCCGTTCTGGTTCCACGGCTCGGCCAGCCGGTCCGCTGTTGCCGCACCGCCTTGCCCGGCGCCGAAGGGGATTTGCGCGGAGAATTGCTGGGTGTGGTAATTTGGGCCGATCGGCACTTCGAACAGCGGGCGCATCAGATCGTTGCCGGCCTGCCCCCAGTAGAAGCGCGGGTGGACCATCAGGATCGCGACGCCCGAATAGAGCAGCACGAAGACCGCCAGCGCGATCAACCAGTGCGTCAGCCGCACCCAGCCGCTGTGACTGTGCCGCTTGGTTTTCCCCGTGGTGCTCATGCGCAACCTCCGATCCGGGAGGCTATCACTGCGCGGATGCAAGTAAAGGCCTGAGACCCTGCCGCGCGCCCATCGGGCAAAAAGCATTTTCCTACACATAGCCTGCTGCGGCATGTTGAGGCCTGCTCTTTGCGACGCGTGGACAGACCACGTGGCCGCGCCTGCCCGGCATCCTCGCCGAAGGACACTTCTATGCGTGCGCGAAAATTGTCCAACAGACCGCTTGCCGCCGGATGCGGACCCCTCTACGCTTCTGTAGAGGATTATGCTTTCAAATCAGCAGGAAAGGCCGCCAAGCCCGGGGCTGGCAGTTTGCCTCAGGACTGTGTCAACCGTGTCAACCTGGCGCCTCAGCGGAACGGCGGCTCATTGAACGCGCGCAGCTTGCGGCTGTGCAGGCGGGCGCCTTCCGCCCGCAGCAGCGCGCAGGCCGTGGTGCCGATGGCGAGGTGGCTGGAAATCGCCTCCTCGTAGAAGCGGTTGGCCTGCCCGGGCAGCTTGAGCTCGCCGTGCAGCGGCTTGTCCGATACGCACAGCAGTGTCCCGTAAGGCACGCGGAAGCGGTAGCCCTGCGCGGCGATGGTCGCAGATTCCATGTCGATGCCGACCGCGCGGCTCAGGCTCAGGCGGCGGGCGGAGTGCGAGTAGCGCAGTTCCCAGTTGCGATCGTCGGTGGTGACGACGGTGCCCGTGCGCATGCGCCGCTTGAGGTCCGAACCGCCCGCGCCGCTGACGATCTCCGCCGCCCGCGCCAGCGCCACCTGCACCTCGGCGATGGCCGGGATGGGGATCTCGGGCGGCAGCACCGGATCGAGCACGTGGTCGTCGCGCAAGTAGGCATGGGCAAGCACATAGTCGCCGATCTTCTGCGTGGGCCTGAGGCCGCCGCAGTGGCCGATCATCAGCCATGCCTCGGGCCGCAGCACCGCAAGGTGGTCGCAGATCGTCTTGGCGTTCGACGGGCCGACGCCGATGTTGACCAGCGTGATGCCCGAGCGGTCAGGCGCGACGAGGTGGTAGGCCGGCATCTGGTGCCGCCGCCACGCCGTATCGGACATGCGGGCGCGGGCGTTCTCGGTCGGCTCGGTCAGGTTGAGCCCGCCCGCACCCGAAAGCGCGGTATATTCGCCCGTGCCCAGCTGCTGGGCCGCCCAGTCGACGAACTCGTCCACATAGCGGTGGTAGTTGGTGAAGAGGATGTAGCGCTGGAAGTCCTCAGCCGGCGTGCCCGTATAGTGGGTCAGCCGCGCGAGGCTGAAATCGGTGCGCAGGCCGTCGAACAGCGACAGCGGCAGCGGCCCGTCGCCGACGTTGTACTCGCCGTCCGCGATCTCGTCACCGATATGCGCGAGGTCCGCATTCGGGAAATGCCGCGCCAGTTCCTGCGGGCTGATGCTGCCCATCTGCGCGCCAAGGCTGCCGTCGAGCACATAGGCAAACGGGATTTCCTGCCGCGAAACCGCCGCTTCCACCGTGACGTCGAAGCCCTGCAGGATGATGGCCAGCTGCTCGGCAAGGTAATCGGCAAACAGTGCCGGCCGCGTCACCGTGCAGGCATAGGTGCCCTTCTGCGAGAGGCGGCCGAACGAATGCCCGGTCGGCTCGATGCTCGGCTCCCCGCCGAAGTGGATGCGCAGTTCCGGGTAGCAGTAGCTCCCGTCATGCCGCCGTTCCTCCGGCGGCAGCGTGCCCTTCGCGGCGAAGGTCATCACATCCTCCCGCAGCCGGGCGACCGAGGCGGTGTAGATGCGCGAAAGCTCGTCAAGCACGGAGGCGATATGATCCATGCCCTAGGTGTAACTGCCTGCCGTGACCTTTGGAAGTCAGGCGATCAACGCATTCGTCTGAGCACCTTGGTCGAAACGATGTGCGCCTTGAGGTCTTCGGGATAGAACCACACCTCGCGCAAGTCGCCAGCGGCATAGCGGCCCACCTGATCGCCGAAATGGGGCGATGCGGGGTCGGCGCTCGTTCCGCCTATGCTGACCGCGCGGGCGCGGACCTTGGGGCCGAATTCGACCACCGCGACGAAGCTGTTGCCGCTGGTGCCATACATCCGCCTGGTGCCGGGATAGCGCTGCGCTCCGAACGAGGCGAGGCTGCCCCAGTTGCCGCTGGCGAACGGGATCGGGGTGCTGGGCTTCGCATCGTCGAAGGTCTGGGTGATCGCCCCGTCGTTGCGCTGGTAGCGGTTGATCGCGCCCCACTGCACCTGCCACGAGCCAAAATCGGCGACGAGGCGGTTCACCGCATCATCGAGCGCGGCGAGCCGCTGGGCATCGGTGATCCGATTGTTCATCCGCTCCCACAGGCTTTCCTCATCCCCGTCGCTCATCGCCGAGACCCGGTTCCACAGCGCTTCGGCATAGCCTACTGCGAGGCTGGTGGCGGCGGAGTTCAGCGCCCACTTGTGGTCCCAGCCCTTGAGGAGTGCGATGGGGCCGTCGCGCCTCGCATCCGGCGCAGCAGCGTGGGCGGCAATCAGCGGCGGGAGCAGGCGGTCGAACGCGGGGAGGGCAGGGTCGTAGGCTGCGGCCATCAGCTTCTCGAGGGTGAAGTCGCGCCGGTCTCCCAGCACCGCGCGGGCATGCGCCTCGCGTGCATTCTGGCCCACCTCGTCCATGTAGCGCGGGTAGGCGCTTTCTTTCGGGCTGTCCGCTCCGGCTGCAGTCCACGGCGCATTGTTGACGTTGAACACCCAGCCGTTGGCCGGATTGAGCACGTTGGGCAGGCTCGAGACCGGATGAAGCCCCTGCCACCGCGCGGCCGGATTGCTGCCATCGACCGGCTTCCTCCAATCGAGGCTGTTGTCGCGGATCGGAATGAACTGCGGGTGCAGATAGGCGATCTCACCCTTGGCATCGGCGAACAGGGTGTTGTTGCTGGAATTGGCCTGCAATCCGGCCACCTTGAGGAAACTCTTGAGGTCGCTGGTCTTGGTGCGCAGGAAACTCTGCTCGAGCGCCGGGATAGGCCGGTTCATCAGGCCATAGGCGATCCACTTGCCGCCTTCCTCGCGCACCACCGGGCCATGCTCGCTGGCATAAGTCGTGAAGCTGCGCTGCGCGAACGAGCCGTCCGGCTGGCGGACCTTGAGCGTGACGATCCGCGTCGAGAACGGCTTCACCGCATCACCGACCCTGTAGGCAGGTGCCGCGCCGGGTTGCTGAACCAGTGTCTCGGCGAATTCGTCGATGCGGTCGGATCCGGTGGTCGTGTGCATCCACCCGGCGTTCTGGTTGAACCCCTGATAGATGAAGAACTGTCCCCAGGTCGCCGCGCCATAGGCGTTGAGGCCCTCGCCACTCGTTACCTGCTGCTCGGCGCGGAAATAGAAGCTGGTGTGGGGATTGATCAGCAGCAGCGCATGGCCATCCACCGTGCGCGAAGGGGCGATGGCAATGCCGTTGGAGCCGGCCGGTTCCTTGAGGCGGCGGCCGAGTTCATCGTCCGTCATCGCGACCTTGCGCGCGCCGTAGAATGCTTCGAGCTGCGAGAGCGGCACGCGTTCGATATCGCCGCCGATGCTGCCTTCGGTGAAACTGAGCGCCATCCACGGTTCGAAATGCACCAGGACCTTCGGCTTCACCTCGGGATGGTCGGCGAGGTAGGCATTGAGGCCGGCGGCCCAGGCGTCCATCAGCCTCCGGAGCCAGGCGGGGCTCTTCGCGTAGTCTGCCTTGAGCACCACCGGGTCGATCCACAGACGCTGGCGCAAGTCCTGCCACACGGCGCTGTCACCTTCCGCCTCGGCAAGACGGCCCAGGCTGACGAGGTAATTGCGCTCGATCCGCGGGAAGTCATCCTCCGCCTGCGCGTAGATCATGCCGTAGATCGCATCGGCATCGGTCTTGCCCGAGACATGCGCGATGCCCCACTCGTCACGTTCGATCTTCGCTTCTCCGATTGCGGCGGGCGATCTTGCGGCAGAGTGGGCAGGAAAGACACCTGCCAGAAGCGCCGCGACCGCGACGGTGTGTCCAAGCTTCATACCAACTCCCGGCAAGATGTTCTCAGGACGTGTTTGGCAAGGATAGCGAACCCGCCGCAACGAAAAAGGGCGCTCCCTTGCGGAAGCGCCCCCTTTTTCGTTGCCTTCAGGCGTGGCCTCAGGCCTCGGCGCCCTCGGCGCGATCCTCAAGCAGGTCAGCCGGGATTTCGCCCGGTTCTGCGTTGGGATCGTATTCCTCGGTGAAGCCACCGACTTCGGTATCGAACATCGCATCGATGACGTCGACGCCCTGCGACTGCAGCGCGGCTTCGTCCGGCGAACGGGCGACGTTGACCTTGACCGTCACGCTCACCTCGGGGTGCAGCGAAACCTTCACGGTCGAGATACCGATGGTCTTGATCGGGCGTTCCAGCACCACCATCGACTTCGTCACCTTGGCGCCCTGTTCGACCAGAGCGTCGACGATGTCGCGCACCGAAACCGAACCGTAGAGCTGGCCAGCGTTGGACGAGGCGCGGATGAGCACCACTTCACGGCCTTCGACGTTGCCGGCTTCAGCCTGCGCGTCGGAACGACGGGCAGCGTTGTCGGCTTCGATCTTGGCGCGGTTGGCTTCGAAGACCTTGCGGTTGGCTTCGTTGGCGCGGAGAGCCTTCTTGTTGGGCAGCAGGAAGTTGCGCGCGTAGCCGTCCTTGACGGTCACGACGTCGCCGATGGAGCCCAGCTTCTCGATGCGCTCGAGCAGGATGATCTGCATGTCTAGCGCTCCTTACTTGACGATGTAGGGAAGCAGGCCGATGTGCCGGGCGCGCTTGATCGCCTGGCCCAGCTCACGCTGCTTCTTTGCCGAAACGGCGGTGATGCGCGAAGGCACGATCTTGCCACGCTCGGACATGAAGCCCTGAAGCAGGCGCACATCCTTGTAGTCGATGACAGGTGCGCCCTTGCCCGAGAACGGGCACGACTTGCGGCGACGGAAAAACGGACGAGCCATGGCTTATTCCCCTTCGCGTTCGCGGCGGCGGGTCCGCTCGCGGTCGTTCTTGCGCATCATCACCGAGGGGCCGGCTTCGTGTGCGTCGACGCGCACGGTCATGAAGCGGATCACGTCCTCGTTGATCGCGGTCTGGCGCTCGAGCTCGGCCACAACGCCGGCGGGGGCGTCGATATCGAGCAGCACGAAGTGCGCCTTGCGGTTCTTCTGGATCTTGTACGCCAGCGAACGCAGACCCCAGGTCTCGGTCTTGACGACCTTCCCGTTGCCCTGTTCGACGATTTCGGTGGCGGTGGCAGCAAGCGCGTCAACCTGAGCCTGGCTCAGATCCTGACGCGCAAGGAAAACATGCTCGTAAAGCGGCATGGCCTTGCGTCCTTCATCAATCTAACCGATCGCTGGCTGATCCGCGGTATTGCGGGGCCCCTCCGGCTTTCTTCAGGTTTCCGCGACAAAGCCGTCGCCCTGCCGCGGAAGCGCTGGCCCTTAGCGGGTATCGGCGAAGATGCAAGGTGCAAATCGCACTCGGCGGGTGCGGGCGAGCACCGCCGGACCGGCGCTGCGTTCTAGCGGTCGACGCGCGACTGCCCCAATGCAGCCTTGTAGCCGGAAGCGTCCGGCTCGTTCGTCTTCAGAACGAAGCGGTTGGGAAGGGGGCGGTCAGGGTTTTGCGCGCGGGTCGGGATGACATTGCGATCGAGCCCGCCCAACAGCGTCAGGGTCGCATCGTGCCAGAACTGCGGCTGGTCGAAATAGAACGAATGCGTCGTCGTCGGGCTGAGGTTGGCGGCGAGGCTCTTGTAGGCATCGACAAACAGATTGCTGCAATCGACCTCGCACATCAGGGGGGGCGCGCCATCGGGCAGCCCGACGCGTCCGAGCCGCGGCGCCAGGGCGAGGCGCTTGGCATTCGAGGCGAGCAGGGCCTTGTCGTACTTGTTGCAATAGGCCGTCAGCCGTCCGGAATACTGGGAGAAGCTTCTGGCGCTCGTGTTGTCGGCGTTGAACACGCTGTAATCGACATCGGCGGCAACCAGCAGCACCTGTCCGATGCGCCAGGCGGGGCGAACATCCTGATAGGCCCAGGTCACTGCCTGCTGGGTGACGAAGCAGCCCATCGAATGGGCCATCACGTGGACGTTGATGATGCAATCGTCCGACTGGCGCGCCTCCAGCAGCCCGATCGCCGAATTGGTCAGCGCACTGGCTGCCGCGCGGGCATCGACCCGGTCGTCGAGGTAGGCGAACACGAGCCCGTCCGAGGGCCAGTCGAAGCTGATGACAAGGCCGTCCCAACCGGCATCGCGGAGCCCCTGCTCGCACTTGCGGTGCAAGGCGAGGGCGTCTGCCGCGCTGACATTGAAGCCGTGGACCAGAAACAGGATATCACCCACACGCTGCGGCTTGCTCTTGCCGGCAACTGCTTGCGGCTGGAAGTTGGCGATCACGCGGTTTGCCCAATTGTCGGGCGTTCGGACCGTGACGCTGCCTGTGCTGTCGTCAATGTCGAGGTAGCGGACTTTGCCGATTGCCCGTTCGTTGCTCGGGCTGCGCAGGGATACGACGTAGGCCATACGCAAAAATACTTGAATTCGGCAGGCGATGCTACGCCGAATTGTTCCGCCGTGGCGTGATCGCCCGCACGGATCTGCGCGCTCAGGCCGCGTGGCGCGTCGGTGGCACCTGGGGATCTGCCTTGGCGGCGGCATCGGTTTCCGGTCGCCCTATTTCCAGCCGCTGGAGATGGCCGATCGCGAAGTCCGCGACGAGGTTGGCAAAGACGTTCTCGTGCAGCGGCAATTCGAATTCGAGGCCGGAGGTCTTGTCCTTGGACCAGACCACCAGCGCCACTTTGGGTGCCAGTTCAGGCAGGAACAGCGTGATGGTATCGCCGATGCGCTGGCGGGGAATGCCCTCGATCCGCGCGCCGTGCGTGGTCATGTCCTTAAGCATGACGGTTGACCGGGTTACCCCGTGCTTGCAACGCACCGGAAGCTCGAAACCCACGCGCCGCGCGCGCCGGTGGTTGAGATGCTCCACTCCGTCGAACTCGTCGAACATTGCCTGCTCCTGCCGCTGGCGTTTACCACATGCATTGAGAACGGCGGCAATCAGCCTCGCTTCAGGCCCTACGCATTAACCCGATAGGGCTTTGCAGTTTGGTCCGGATCGGTTCATTGTCCTTCCTGCAATCCTTGTCGTTCATGGCCTTGGGCCGTGCCTGTGGGCACGCGGATTGCGGGCAAGGAATTGTCGCGGGGAGGAACCGGTGGGACATGAAAGCAAGAGCGCCATCGCGATGAGCCGCCCGGGGTTGTTCAGCCGCTTCGCCGACGACGTGACCGAGCGCCGCTATTCCGAACGTGCGCGCACTTTGCGGCTGCCGTTCGTGCGACTCTACGGCGTGATCTTCATGGTCGTGGCGCTCGCCTATTCGATCGTGAACCCGATGTTCCTCGCGCCGACCGACAATGCGCAATTGGCGATCCTGCTCGGCCTCGCGCTGCTGGCCTGCGGGGCCTACATCGGGATTACCTTCTGGGATGGTTACATCCAGTATCCGCTGATCGATTTCATCGCGCTGCTGATGATTTCCCTGCTCGTCGGCAAGATCAATGTCGTCTTGTTCGATCATCTCGCCGGACTGGGCGCGACATTGCATGCGGTCGGTACGGTCAACCGGCTGATCATCACCGCCTTTGCCGCCGTCACGCTCGCCGGGCGGCCGCGCATGTTCATCGCCTGGCTCGTATTCGATGCGCTCGTGTGGTTCGCGCAGATCAGCAGCGGACAGCCGCACCTTTCCGCCGTCGTCTACGCCGTTCTCAGTTATGCGAGCGGGGCCGTGGTGATGACGGCGATCAACCTCGCGGTCGGCCGCACCAGCCGCGCGGCGTTCCAGCTGGCGGATTCGCTGGATGCCGAACGCGCGCGCAACGAGGAGCTGGTGCTCAACATGCTTCCGCCCGCCGCTGTGGACCGCATCCGCAGCGGACTGCTGGTGGCCGATTCCTATGCCGATGCCAGCGTGATCTTCATCGACATGGTGGGCTTTTCCACCCTGGCCAAGCGCGTCTCGCCCGGCCACCTCGTCGAACTGCTCAATGGCTTCTTCAATCACGCCGATGCCTGCGCGCGCGAGTTCGGTGTGGAGAAGGTGAAGACCGTGGGCGATGCCTATCTCGCCATTGCGGGCGGCAATGTCGCCTCGGGCAACAGCGCCGATGCCGCCATCGCCTTTGCCCGCGCGGTGATCGCTGGCGTGCCTGAAATGGGCCGCAGTGCCGGGGTCGAGGTGGGGCTGCGCGCCGGCATTCACAGCGGCCCGGTTGTCGGCGGCGTGATCGGGGAGACGCGCATGGCCTATGATTACTGGGGCGATACGGTGAACATCGCTGCGCGCCTCGACGGGACGGCGCCTGCCAATGGTATCGCGATTTCCGAGATTACTTGGCTGCGCGCGCGCGACCGCACCGGGTTCGATACCCCGGTCAAGATCAACCTCAAGGGCGTCGGCGATGTCGATGTCTATATCGCGCAGCCGCCTGTCGGCGGCCGGCTCGAGGATGCGGCCTGAGCAGGCCTAGCCGGCGTACTTCATCGCCACGTCGCACCGGGCATAGCGCGCGCCGTAGTCCGCCATGATCCCGGCATCGTGGCGGAAGCCCAGCTTCTCGTAAAGGTGGATCGCCGCCTCGCAGGTGCGGTTGGTAAGGAGATAGAGCGGATCGGCGCCCATCTGCACCGCGCGCGCAATGGTTGCCTCCAGCAGAAACGCCCCCGCGCCGCTGCCGCGTGCGGTTTCGCGCACGCCCATCTTGGTCAGTTCATAGCCCCCGCCGCCCGTAGGCTTGAGCGCGCAGGTGCCAACCACGCCGAGCCCTTCGACTTCCACGAACAGGATCACCCCGCCCGGCGCGATGATCTTCTCGCGCGGGTTTTGCAGCACTTCGCGGTCGACTGCCTCGAGCACGAACATCGCCTCGATCCACTCGGCGTTGATATCGTGGAAGGCTTGCGCAAGCTCGTCGCTGAACTCGCGGATGGTGAGGGTCGGACGGGTCATCGGGCGGCTAACTGCTTTTCGACAAGCGCAATCGCGGCGGCGATGGCGGCTTCGATGGGAAGGGCGGAGGTGTCCAGCAGCGCGGCATCTTCGGCCTGACGCAGCGGGGCAGCGGAACGGGTGCGATCGCGCTCGTCGCGCGCGGCAAGGTCAGCCTCGATTTCCGCGCGCGTCACGCTTTCCCCGCGCTTTTGCATTTCCGCCCAGCGGCGCAGCGCGCGGGCCGCGACGCTGGCGGTGACGAAGAGCTTGGCCTCGGCCTCGGGCGCGATCACGGTCGCGATATCGCGCCCGTCGAGCACCGCGCCGCCCGGCTGGCGGGCAAAGGCCTGCTGGCGGGCGAGGAGGGCCGCGCGGACTGGGGGATGGACCGAGACGCGGCTGGCAAGCGCGCCGGTCGCCTCGCTGCGCAGTTCCGGATCATCGAGCAGGCTTTCGGGGAAATCCGCCGCCGCGAGCGCATGGTCCGCATCGTCGGGGTTGCTCCCGGTGAGAGCGACCTGACGGCCCACCGCGCGGTAGAGCAGGCCGGTATCGAGGTGCGGCAGGCCGTAATGCGCCGCGAGCGCCTTGGCGATGGTGCCCTTGCCCGAGGCGGTTGGCCCGTCGATCGCGATGATCATGCTGCCCCGCTCGGCGCTGCGGCGCCGGTCTGGGCCAGCAGCGCTTCGAACACCGGGAAGCTGGTGGCGATGGGGCGGGTGTCGTCGACTTCGACGCCGCCCCTGCTGGCGAGGCCTGCCACCGCCATGCTCATCGCGATGCGGTGATCGAGGTGAGTGGCGACTGCCGCGCCTGAGGCAGTTCCGGGCAGGGGTTCGCCGCCGGTTCCGACGATGATGAGGCCGTCCTCCGTCTCTGTGACGGTCGCACCGGCCAGTTCGAGGGCCACGCGCATTACCGTGATGCGGTCGCTTTCCTTGACTCGCAGTTCTTCAAGGCCAGTGGTGACGGTGCGTCCGCTGGCAAGCGCGGCTGCCACGAAGAGCACCGGGAATTCATCGACCATGCTGGGCACAACCGCCGGATCGACGGCGATGCCGGTGAGCGGCGAGTGCCGCACCCGCAGGTCCGCGACCGGTTCGCCGCCGACATCGCGCCGGTCCACTTCCTCGATGCGGCCGCCCATGTCGCGCAGCACATCGAACAGCGCCGCGCGGGTTGGGTTTAGGCCGACGTTCTCGATCACGAGGTCCGAACCCGGCACCAGCAGCGCCGCCACGACGAAGAACGCGGCGGATGAGGGATCGCCCGGCACTTCGATGGTCTGGGGCTTCAGTTCGGCTTCGCCGGTGAGGTGGATCGTGCGCGTGCCGTCTGCCGCCACTTCGACCGACAACTCGGCGCCGAAGCCCTTCAGCATTCGTTCGGAATGATCGCGCGTCGGCACCGGTTCGATCACCGTGGTCAAGCCCGGCGTGTTGAGCCCGGCCAGCAGTACCGCGCTCTTCACTTGCGCCGAAGCGACGGGCAAGCGGTAGCTGATCGGCACGGCGGGCGCGATTCCGCGCAGGGTGAGGGGGAGACGTCCACCCGGCGCAGCGGTGAAGTCTGCGCCCATCTGTGAAAGCGGCTCGATCACCCGCCCCATCGGGCGCTTGGACAGGCTGGCATCGCCGATGAAGGTGGCGGTGATCGCATGGCTGGCGACAAGGCCCATGAGAAGCCGTGTCGAAGTGCCTGAATTGCCCATGTCGAGCGCCTGCTTCGGCTGGAGCAGACCGCCGACGCCGACGCCGTCGATCACCCATTCGCCGGTTTCGAGCCGGTCGATGCTCGCCCCCATCGCGCGCATGGCCGCGGCGGTGGACATCACGTCCTCGCCCTCCAGCAGCCCGGTTACCCGCGTGCGGCCCACGGCCAGCGCGCCCAGCATGATCGAGCGGTGGCTGATCGACTTGTCGCCCGGCACGCGAATCCGCCCGGTGAGCGGCCCATTGGCCGTGAAGCGGCGAGGGCGCGGGGCGGAGGTATCGGCTGAATGCACTTTGGCGGCTCTTTCCGTGGTCTGGGAAGCTCGTGGAAACGGGCGCGCTTTTGACAGCGCCCCGCGCCTATGGCAAGGCGCGCGCCGCGCTTGATTCTAAGGACTGCCCGTCCCCATCAAGCAATGCCATTGAGCCGTCCGCACCTGCCGCGGGCGCCAGACTTAAGGATTACGCATGGTCAAGCCTGAATGGGGCGCAAAGCACGGCTGCCCGAAGTGCGGCACCCGCTTCTATGACATGGGCAAGGATGACCCGGTCACCTGCGTCGAATGCAAGTACAGCTGGACGCCGGAGCCCGTGCTCAAGTCCAAGCAGCCGATCCCGTATGAGGAGATCCAGAAGGAGAAGGTCGATGTCGCGCCCGACGTCGATCTGGCCGACGAGGATCTCGACATCGACGAGGATGCCGATTCGCCCGACAACGACGTCGACCTTGGCGGCGACGACGATCTTGGCGTTCCGGGCCACGACGGCGAGGACGAGGAAGTCTGAGTTCCCGCGCCGGAGCGCTGGCAGCCGCCTCTTGTCGGGGCGGCAGCCCGGCGCTCCGGCAGCGATTTCGCGCTGGTGCAAATTTTGTGTTGCCAGCGCGATGGGCCTCGCATAAAGGCGCGGTCCTCCGGCGGTTTACATGTCGGATTGCGGTGCCTCCAGCGGCACTTCGCGAAATGGTTATGGGGCCTTAGCTCAGCTGGGAGAGCGCCTGCATGGCATGCAGGAGGTCAGCGGTTCGATCCCGCTAGGCTCCACCATTTCCTTCTTCAAATCGGCAGAGCAGACGGCAAGCGGCGCAAATGCGCCTCTGCGCATTCGCGTGCCATTGACGCACATCACACCCCTCCTTACGCATTCGGGCTATCGGGTTCATCGGCGAAGCAAACTTCGCCGCATAACAAAGGCCATGCAGCGGCGAGGCGTGCTCCAGATCAACGCGGAGCGAGGCACGCCGCGCACATCAGGGGTGCCATTGGTGATGAACACGTCTCGTCCCTCCTTCCGCCACCGGCTGGGTGCCGCGATCTGCCTTTTCGGCTGCGGCTGCCTCGTGGCGACCAACGCCAGCGCGCAGTTCGGCGGTTTCAGCTTCCCTTCGGTCCCCAGCGTGCCATCAAGCTCGTCCAAGAGCTCTGACGGGTGCCCCAAGGGCAAGAGCAAGAGCGAGGGATCGGCAGTGCTGGGCGGCCTTATCGGGCAGGGACTCGGCCGTGCGGCGGGTTCAGCCGGGGTTTCGAGCTATTTCCCCATCTCTGAAGTGGCCGGCACGCTGACCAACGCCATCGCCTGCAAGCTCGATCCCGCCGAGCAGAAGCAGGCCGCCAACGCCACGATCGAGGCGACGCGCGGCGAGGCAGGCGATGCCACACCGCCACCGGTGGGTGCGTCTTCGTCATGGACGTCGGAAACGCGTGAGAACGTGTCGGGTACCTCGACAGTGGTCGCACGGAACGACAACGATCAAAGCGGGATGCAGTGCATCACCGTCAGCGATGTGATCATCGTCAACGGCGAGGAGACCACTGCCAACAAGCGCATGTGCCGCAAGCCCGGCCAGGCGCGCTATGCGCTGATGGCCTGACGGGTGGGCTTTCTGCGCAGCCTAGCCCTCGGCGCTGCCGCTATCGCGCTCGTTGCGGCGAAGCCTGCGGCCATCGTGATGGACAAGGACAATCCCTCCTGCCCTGCCGCGCCCGATTGGGGGCAGGCCAAGGCCATTGCGCTCACCGCAGCCGACATGGGCGGCAAGCACGTGCTGATCGCGGACGGGATCATCGATGCCACGCTGCCCAAGCGGCTGAAGGCGGCGCTCGATGCGGATGAGCGGATCGAGGAAATCTGGATCAAGTCGCGTGGCGGCGATGCGCGGGCGGGCAATCTCGCGGGCAAGGTGATCCGCAGCTATCCGGGCATGGTCACCCGCATTCCCAAGGGCTGGACCTGCTTTTCCGCCTGCAACTTCGTGTTCATGGGCGGAGATCGGCGCTTCGTCGATCCGGGCGGCGTGTTCATGGTCCACATGTTCACCCACACTGGCGACCGCGACACGATCGAGATCTCGGTCGAGGAAGGCAGCGCCGAAACCACGCGCCTGATCGGCCAGATCGAGCAGGACAGCGCGCTTCTGGCGAGCGAGGACAACGATTTCCTCATCCGCATGGGCATCAGTCGCAAGCTGCTGACCGAAGTAATGTACAAGCAGCAGGCAGTGGCGACGGCTCAGAACAAGACCACGCGCTATTGCCTGAGTCAGGACGAAGTGCGCAAATATAACGTGGTGCCCAAGGAAACGGCAGGCTAGGGGCATCGGTCCGCTACGACACGGCAGCCGTCCCTGATCCGAAAGCCCCGCTTCCCATGTCTGCCCCGTCTTCACCCGTGCCTGCCATCGGTATAGACTTCGGCACGACCAATTCTGTCGTTGCGCGGACGTCGGATAGCGTCGTCGTCGATCTTGTCCGGTTTGCCGGACCCGATCAGACCAGCGCCGTGTTCCGTTCCGCATTGTGCTTCTGGCAGGACGACGCGCTGCGCGGCGGGCTGGGGCACGAGGCAGGGCCTTGGGCCATCGCCGAGTTCCTCGCCGATCCGCAAGGTTCGCGGTTTCTCCAGTCGTTCAAGTCTGTAGCGGCCAGCGCGACCTTCGAGCATGCCCCCGTATTCACGAAGCGGCTGGGGTTCGAGGAGCTGGGTCAGCGGTTCCTCGATCATCTGGTGGACCACGCAGGCGATGCCATGCGCGATCTGCCAGAGCGGATCGTGGTAGGAAGGCCGGTGCGCTATGTCGGTGCGCGGCCCGATCCGGCGCTGGCGCGTTTGCGCTATGACGGGATGTTTGCCCGCCTCGGGCGCGAGATCCACTATGTCTACGAACCACTCGGCGCGGCGTATGGCTTTGCCTCGCGGCTGTGCGATCCGGCGACGTTGCTGGTGGCCGATTTCGGCGGCGGCACGAGCGATTTCTCCATCGTCCGGGTCGAAGCACCGGATGCGCCGCGCCGCTGCGTGCCGCTGGCTTCGGCGGGTGTCGGGATCGCGGGCGACCGGTTCGATTTTCGCATCATGGACCAGCTCGTCCTGCCCCTGCTGGGCAAGGGCGGCACCTATCGTTCGTTCGACAAGGTGCTCGAGATCCCGCCAGGCCACTTCGCCGATTTCAGCGACTGGTCGCGGCTGGCGTTGATGCGCAACCGGCGCACGCTGGGCGAACTGGCCAAGCTGCGCATGGCGGCGACCGACCCTGACGCGATCGGCCGGATGATCGCGGTGGTCGAGAACGAACTGGGTTATGGCCTTTACGAAGCGGTCAGCGCGGTAAAGCGTGACCTTTCCAGCCAGACCCATGCGGCGTTCGTGTTCGAGGGGGAGGGGCTTTCCGTTAGCGCCGACATCAGCCGTGCCGACTTCGAGCGCTGGATCGCGCCGGAGCTGGCCGAACTGGAAGCCGGGGTCGACCGCGTGCTGGCGCGGGCAGGTCTGGCGGCAAGCGAGATCGACCACGTGTTCCTGACGGGCGGCTCCTCGCTTATCCCGGCCGTGCGAGGTCTGTTCGAGCAGCGCTTCGGTGAAACCCGCATTGCCAGCGGTGATGAATTGACGTCCATTGCCCACGGCCTTGCGCTGATCGGCAGCGCGCCCGATCTTGCGGAGTGGACGATCGAGGAAGTGGAGGAAGCATGAGCGTCGCGTTCCGCCGTGAAAGCGATGATGAACATCTCGAGCCGAAGTTCGAACTGCCGATCCCGGCGGGGCCGAACCTCGTGACCGAACGCGGCGCAGCGCTGATCGCTGCCCGGGTCGAGGCGCTCGAGGCGGAGCTTGCTGGCCTCTCCGACGAGACCGAGATCAAGCGCGTGAAGCGCGATTTGCGCTACTGGCGGACGCGGCAGGCGACCGCGCAGGTCATGCCGCAGCCTGAGGGCAGTGCGGTTGCGTTCGGCTCCACGGTCACGTTCCGCATGGGCGGCAAGGAGCGCAGGGTCACGCTCGTCGGCGATGACGAGGCCGATCCGGCGGCTGGGCTGCTGTCCTTCACGGCGCCGCTCAGCCGTGCGCTGATGGATGCCGAAGTTGGCGACGAGATCGACTTCGGCGGCAAGCCGGGCGCGATTGAGGTGCTTGCGGTGAACGCCTAGACCTTGAGCCCGATCTCGCGCAGCCGCTCGTGGAGATATTCGTCCGCGGTGATCGGCACCGGGTAGCGGTCCGGGTTCTCGGCACTGACGCAGCCGGGCAGGGTGCGGATCGCGAAATCGCTGCGCAGATGCAGGAAGAACGGCATCGAATAGCGGCTGTGCGCGGCGCGCGTGCCATCGGGATTGCGCACGCGGTGCGTGGTCGAGGGCAGGACGTGGTTGGTCAGGCGCTGCAGCATGTCACCGATGTTGACCACCAGCGCGCCGGGCGGCGGCGAGGCAGGAATCCAGCGCCCCTCGCGGGTGAGCAGTTCGAGCCCCGCTTCCTCGGCGCCGAGCAGCAGGGTGATGAGGTTGATGTCCTCATGCGCGCCCGCGCGGATGGCACCGCCTGTGTCGCCGGGAACCGGGGGGTAGTGGAGCAGCCGCAGGATCGAGTTGCCGCCCGCGATAGCCGGATCGAACCAGTCCTCCGCAAGGCCGAGCCAGACCGCGATATGCGAGAGGATCTGCGCGCCGATGCGGTCGAATTCAGCATAGAGCGCGGTGAAGGTTTCGCGGAAGCCTTCCGGTGCATCCGGCCATACATTTGCCGGCATGGTGGCCGCGAGCGGATCGCCTGCGGGCAGATCGCGCCCGACATGCCAGAATTCCTTGAGATCATGATGCGCCGCGCCTTTCGCGATCTCGGTGCGGAACGGCGTGTAGCCGCGCTGGCCGCCGCCGCCGGCGACATGCCAACGCCGCTTTGCCGCCTCGTCCTGCGCGAAGAAATCCGCCGTCAGTTCCCACCCGCGCGCCACCAGTGCCGGATCGAGCCCGTGATCCTTCACCAGCGCGAAGCCGAAGCGCTGGAAGCTGGCGCCGAGATCCTCAGCGAGATTTGTGGCCGTATTGCCCGATGGGGCGGACAGCGAGAGCACCGGAAGAGTATCGAGGTTCATGGCTTGCGCGGCTTCCAACAGCGATTATGAGCCTTCCCATATCCCGATCCCGGAAGGCATGCATGAGCAAAATCAAGGCAACCGAGCAGGCTTGGCTGATGAAGTCGGAACCCGACGTCTATGGCTGGGACGACCTGATTGCCGAGGGAGAAGGCACATGGGACGGCGTGCGCAATCACCTTGCCGCGCGCAACCTGCGCACGATGAAGGTGGGCGATCTCGCGTTCTTCTACCACTCCAACATCGGCAAGGAGATCGTTGGAATCGCTCGGATCAGCGTGGCAGGCCTTACGGATCCGACTGATCCCGAGGGCAAGTGGGCAGCCGTGAGGGTCAAGCCTGTCGCCAAGCTCAAGACACCGGTCACGCTCGCCGCGATCAAGGCGACACCGGCGCTGGCGGACATGGAACTGCTGCGGCTCTCGCGCCTCTCGGTCTCGGCGGTGCGCGCTGCGGAGTGGGATCTGGTGCTCGACATGGCAGGCGGCACCGACTGAGGATTGCCGCCCTCGCAGGGTGTGCCGGATCGAAACAGCCGTGCATTGATTGCGCCGCTATCGATTCGCGGCCTCCCAGTATGGTAAATAAAGCGTTACGATGGCGGCATGCTCAGAAGCCGCGCGCCCAACCCCGACCTTGCCGGCCACCCCTTTCGCAGGACGCTTCCGGCGCATGTGCTGCGGCCGCTGCCCTTGTTCGAACCGGAAGTGGAGGCTGCGTTGGCGCGGTTGCAACTGCCTGAAGGCATCCGCTCGAAGCCGGTCGATCCCAAACGCATCACGCGGCAGGATGTGAAGGACTTCCTGTTGGCCTACTGCGCCTGTTTCCTGGCGGTTTCGGCCTTCATCTTCTGAGAGGCGTCAGGCGGCTTGCGCCAGCCTCATTCGAACGTGTGTTCGATTTCGCCCATATGCGCCTTCTCGGCCTTGTGGAGCACCCGTGCGAGCCATGCGGCGACAAGGCACATGGCAGCGCCCAGTAGCAGCTGGTCCGCCAGAGCGACGCCAGCGGCGCTGAGGCCAACGGCGATCAGCGAACCCACGACCATCGCGCCGGCGTTGACGATGTTGTTCGCCGCGATCGTGCGTGCGGTCTCGGCCTTGTCGACCACTGTCGTCAGGAAGGCGTAGAGCGGCACCACGAACATGCCGCCAGAAATGGCGATGCCCAGCAGGCTGAGCAGCAGCGGCACCGCCAGCGGCTGCACCACGAACTGCTGCACGTTGAGCAGTGCCGACCCGTCTGCGTGCGGCCACATCTTGCACACCACGTGGAACGCCACCACGAACAGACCCATCACGATCACCGAAGCGGGGCCGAAGCGCGCGGAAACGGTGCCCTTGAGCAGATGGTTGATCGAGACCGAGCCGATGGCGACGCCGATTGAAAACACCACGAGGAACAGGCTGGCGACTTCCTTGCTCGCGGCGAGCACGTTCTTGGCAAGCGGCGGGAACTGGATGAACAGCACTGCGCCGATGGTCCAGAAGAAGCTGATCGCGGCGATGGCGAGGAACACGCGCGGATGGCGCGTTGTCATCCGGACCAGGGTGATCGAGGAACGGATCACGTTGAAGTCGAGCGGCACCGGCTCCATCTGCGGCGGCGCTGGCGGCACGAATTGCGCGGTGCAGAAGCCGACCATGGCGGTGCAGATGCAGATCACCGCAGCCCACTCCACCGGGATCCAGCCCGCGAAGATCGTGCCTGCGAGGATCGCGATGTAGGTTCCCGCCTCGACCAGGCCAGTGCCGGCCAGCACTTCTTCGGGATGGAGGTGCTGGGGCAGAATCGCGTATTTGATCGGCCCGAAGAAAGTCGAATGGACGCCCATCGCGAGCAGGGCGGTCAGCATCAGCGGTATCGCCACGATCTGCACGGCCATGCCGCGCCACGCCATGAAGAGCCCCGCCGCACCGACCAGCATGATGGCTATTTCGGCTGCCTTCACGATACGGATGAGCCGCGCCTTGTCGCGCATGTCGGCAAGTTGGCCGGATAGCGCGGAAAGCAGGAAGAACGGCAAAATGAACACGGCCGAGGCAATCGCGGAGAAGCGCGCTTCGGCAGCCTCCGAATGGTATACGGTGTACACCACATAGAGGATCATCGCGTTTTTATAGAGGTTGTCGTTGAACGCGCCGAGCAGCTGTGTTGCGAACAACGGCAGGAAGCGGCGTTTCCGGATGAGCAGCGCGGTCGTAGTCATTCAGGCGTTGTCATTCGGTTTTTGCCAGCTTTCGCATCGTCGGAACATCCCATAGCGCCGTGCACGGGGGGGACAAGAGGCATGGTGACCAACTTGCGGTTTCTTCATGCCGCCATCGTGCTTATGGTGAACCTACGATGCTGACACTTCCCAATCTGCTAACACTGTCCCGCATTGTCACCGTGCCACTCCTCGCCGCGTTGCTGTGGTGGCCGGAATGGCACATGGGCTATGCGATCGGCTTTGCGGTCTATGGCCTGATGGGCGTGACCGACTACTTCGACGGCTACCTCGCCCGCGCGCAGGGCACGGTGTCCAAGCTGGGCATCTTTCTCGATCCGATTGCCGACAAGATCATGGTCGCGGCAGTGATTCTCGTGCTCACCGCGCAGGGCGTGCTGACCGGGCCCTATGTCGGCGATCTCCACGTGATTGCCGGGCTGATCATCCTCATCCGCGAGATCGCAGTTTCGGGCCTGCGCGAGTTTCTTGGCGGCATCCAGGTTTCGGTGCCCGTCTCGCGTCTCGCCAAGTGGAAGACGACGTTCCAGTTCATCGCGCTGGGTGCCCTGATTCTCGGGCAGGGCGCACCGGACTGGACGGTGATGCTGGCCGGCATCGATGCCAATGTGCCGCACACCGTCGGCCTCGTGACGCTGTGGGCCGCCGCCGTCCTCACCGTGATTACCGGCTGGGATTACCTGCGGGTCGGCCTCAAGCATATGGATTGATGGCCGGGGGACTGATCAGCTGTCAGCCAGCGCCCGCCTTCGAGAACAGGTTCAGCACCAGCACCCCGGCCATGATCAGGCCGATCCCGGCAAAGGCCGGCATGTCCAGCTTCTGGCCGTGGAACACCCATGCCAGCGCGGTGATCAGCACGATGCCGACGCCCGACCAGATCGCATAGGCGACACCGGTCGGGATTTTCTCGAGCGCCAGCGAAAGGCAGAACAGGGCGACGAGATACCCCGCAAGGCTGAGCGCAAGCGGTGCAGGGCGGGTAAATCCGGCGGACTGCTTGAGCGCGGTGGTCGCGACAACCTCGGCGACAATCGCGATGGTGAGCGCAAGGGCCGGGGGAAGGTTCATCCTGCCGCCAGCTCGCTCGCCAGCAGGCGGAACTCCTCAGCGCGCGGGGAGTTCTTGCGCCAGACCAGCGCGATCTCGCGGCTGGCGTGTTCAGCCTCAAGCGGACGGGCGACGATCTGCGTGCCCTGGAGGATGCCGGCCTTCACCGCCATTTCGGGCAGCATGGTGAGCCCCAGACCGTTATCGACCATCTGCACCAGCGTGTGCAGGCTGGTGCCGATCACGCTGGCGCTGGCGCGCAGTTCGGGGCGGTTGCAGGCGGCGAGCACGTGGTCCTTGAGGCAGTGACCGTCTTCGAGCAGCAGCAGCCGTGCTTCATCGATCAGTGCAGGGGCGATGCTCTGCGGGGGATCGCGCGGGTCGTCTTTCGGGAATGCAACGAGCAGGCGGTCATGGAACAAGTGCGCCGCCTCGACTTCGCCGGTCGCGAAGGGGAGGGCGAGCAGCACGCAGTCCGCGCGGCCATGGTGCAGCGATTCGACCGCCGCCGCGCTGGGTTCCTCGCGCAGGAACAGCTTGAGCGAGGGGCGCTCGTGGCGCAGGCGGGGCAGGATGCGGGGGAGCAGGAACGGCGCAATCGTCGGGATCACGCTCATCCTGAGCTCGCCCGAAAGCGGGGCTCCGTGGGCCTGGACGAGCGCCGAGAGCTCCTCGCCCTCGCGCAGCAGGCGGTGCGCCTTGGCCACGACCTGATCGCCCAGCGCAGTAAAGCGGACCACACGGCGGGTGCGCTCGACCAGTGTGACGCCGAGCAGCGTTTCCAGTTCGCGCAGGCCCGCCGAAAGCGTTGACTGCGATACGAAACAGGCTTCTGCCGCGCGGCCAAAGTGGCCGTGCTCGTGCAGCGCGACGAGATATTGCAACTGCTTGAGCGTGGGGAGGTAGGTGGTCATCCGGAGTCGCCGCTCGACGGCTCTTCCACGTCGGCGGGCGGCGTGAATCCGTCGTCATCCTCCGTCGGGGTGGCTGCGGGCTCGTCATTGGCTCCGGCGATATCGTCGATATGCGCCATCTTGAGCTTGCCCTTCACCACGGCGAACGCAAGCTTGCCCTCGACGAGTTCGAGCGCATCGCGGCCGAACTGTTCGAATCGCCAGCCTTCGAGGATCGGCAGGCCCTTGCGCTGCCCGGCGGCGAGCGCCTCCAGATCGTCGCTGCGCGCGAGCAAGCGGGCTGCGATATCAATCTCCCGGCTGCGGATCTTGAGCAGAAGCTTCAACAGATCGGCCACCAGCGCGCCTTCCTTGCCCAAGGGCGCGCCGCGCGGGGCGCGCGGGGGCAATTCGGCGTCGGTCATCGGCGTGGAATCGGCGATTGCCTGCATCAGGCGGCGGCCGATGTCGTTGTCCTTCCACCCCGCCGAAAGCCCGCGCACCTTGGCGAGTTCGGCCTGTTCGCGCGGCGGGTGGCTGGCGATATCGGCCAGCGTCTCGTCGCGCATGATACGGCCGCGCGGGATGTTCTTGTCCATCGCCTCGATCTCGCGCCAGGCGGCGATGGCCTTGAGGCGGCCAAGCACCGCCGGATTGCGGCTGGGCGCCCGGATCTTCTGCCAGACCACTTGAGGATCGGACCGGTAGTTCTCGGGATCGGCGAGCTTTTCCATTTCGGCGTCGAGCCATTCGCCGCGCCCGGTCTTGATCAGCCGCTTGAGCATGCGCGGGAAAATCTTGGACAGGTGCGTCACGTCGCCGATGGCATATTCGATCTGCCGCTCGGTCAGCGGACGGCGCGACCAGTCGGTGAAGCGCGCGCCCTTGTCGACCGTGAAGCCCAGCCAGCTTTCGACGAGATTCGAATAGCCGATCTGTTCGGACTGGCTGATCGCCATCATCGCAATCTGGGTATCGAAGATGGGGTGGGGGGTCTTGCCCGAAAGATTGTAGATGATCTCCACATCCTGCCCGCCGGCGTGGAACACCTTGAGCACATCCTCGTTGTCGACCAGCAGTTCGAGCAGCGGGGCAAGATCGATCCCCGGCGCAAGCGGGTCGATCGCGGCGGCTTCCTTGTCGTCGGCGATCTGCACCAGGCACAGTTCCGGCCAGTACGTGTTCTCGCGCATGAACTCGGTATCGACCGTGATGAAATCGGCCTTGGAGAGCCGCTCGCAAAGATCGGCGAGGGCGGTAGTCGTTGTGATCAGCGGATGTATCTTCATCGTGCTTTTCTATCTGGGCGCCGAGCCAGGCCCTCATGCCTGACCGGTGCAGGTGGTGACCCCGTCCGGGGCCTGCGGCTTGACAAATCCGCGGCCATCGCCTCTTGGCCGCTTCCATTCCCTGCCCGAATGCTGGCCAGTTGACCAGCCAAATTGGAACCTTGCCTCATGCATCCTTATCGTTCCCACACCTGCGGCGCGCTGGCACAGGCGGATGTCGGTCAGAACGTGCGCCTCTCAGGCTGGGTGCACCGCAAGCGCGACCATGGCGGCGTGCTTTTCGTCGACCTGCGCGACCATTACGGGATCACCCAGATCGTCGCCGATAGCGACAGCGCAGCGCTCGCCATCCTCGAAAGCCTGCGCGTGGAAAGCGTCGTGACGATTGAGGGCGAAGTGAAGGCGCGCAGCGCTGGCACGATCAACCCCGGCCTCGCGACGGGCGAAATCGAGGTCTACGCCCGCGGCGCCACGGTTCTGTCCGCCGCCGAGGAACTGCCGATGCCGGTGGCTGGCGAGCAGGAGTATCCCGAGGATATCCGCCTGCGTTATCGCTTCCTCGATCTGCGCCGCGAGACGCTGCACGCCAATATCATGACGCGCACCAAGGTGATCCGCGACATGCGCAACCGCATGGAAAGCGCCGGCTTCACCGAATACTCGACGCCGATCCTCACCGCCTCCAGCCCTGAAGGCGCGCGCGATTTCCTTGTGCCGAGCCGCATCCACGCCGGCAAGTTCTATGCGCTGCCGCAGGCGCCGCAGCAGTACAAGCAGCTGCTGATGGTGGCTGGCTTCGACCGCTACTTCCAGATCGCGCCCTGCTTCCGCGACGAAGACCCCCGCGCCGACCGTCTGCCGGGCGAGTTCTATCAGCTCGATCTCGAGATGAGCTTCGTGACCCAGGAGGAAGTTTGGGAAACGATGGAGCCCGTCATCGGCGGCGTGTTCGAGACTTTCGCTAACGGCAAGCCCGTCACGCCCTCGGGAAGCTTCCCGCGCATCGCTTATGACGAGGCCATGCTGAAGTACGGCTCGGACAAGCCGGACTTGCGCAACCCGCTCATCATCACCGATGTTGCCAGCCACTTCACCACCTCGGGCTTCGGCCTGTTCGAGAAGATCGTGGCCGGCGGCGGCACCGTGCGCGCGATCCCCGCGCCCGGCACGGCGGACAAGAGCCGCAAGTTCTTCGACGACATGAACGAGTGGGCGCGCAGCGAAGGCCATGCCGGCCTCGGCTATGTCACCCGCAAGGGCGGCGAGTTTGGTGGTCCGATCGCCAAGAACCACGGGACTGAGGGCATGGAGGCGCTTTACGCGGCGCTCGGCCTTGGCCCCGATGACGGGCTGTTCTTCGCCGCCGGCAAGCCCGAGCAGGCCGCCAAGCTGGCAGGTGCTGCCCGCACGCGCGTCGCCGATCAGCTTGGCCTGATCGACAAGGACCGCTTCGAGCTGTGCTGGATCGTCGATTTCCCGTTCTATGAATGGGACGAAGACGCCAAGAAGGTCGAGTTCGCGCACAACCCGTTCTCGATGCCGCAGGGCGGGATGGCCGCGCTTGAGGGGCAGGATCCGCTGACGATCAAGGCATTCCAGTACGATCTCGTCTGCAATGGCTATGAAATCGCCTCCGGCTCGATCCGCAACCAGTCGCCCGAACTCATGGTCAAGGCGTTCGAACTCGTCGGCCTTTCCAAGGCAGACGTCGAGGAGCGCTTCGGTGGGCTATACCGCGCGTTCCAGTATGGCGCGCCGCCGCATGGCGGCATGGCGGCGGGCGTGGACCGCATCGTCATGCTGGTCTGCGGTGCGCAGAACCTGCGCGAGATCACGCTGTTCCCGATGAACCAGCGCGCCGAGGATCTCCTCATGGGCGCGCCTTCACCGGCGGCCAACGCACAGCTGCGCGAACTGCACTTGCGCACGGTCGAACCGTCGAAGGGGTAAGCTGCGGGTGAGCCCACGTGCGGCACGGACAGCCGCCGGGGGCACCGCTCGTCAGCCACGATGCACATTTCGTCCACAAACCGGCACTTGCCAGCCCGCAATCCGGACATTAGGGCGAAGGCCGGATTTGATAATACCAACCCAGTTCCTTGAAGGGGCAAAAGAATGAGCGATACCGCCGACCGCGTGAAGAAGATCGTTGTCGAGCACCTCGGGGTAGAGGCCGACAAGGTCACCGAAGACGCGAGCTTCATCGACGATCTCGGTGCCGACAGCCTCGATATCGTCGAGCTGGTCATGGC
>CANGJI010000034.1 GCA_947454135.1 Sphingomonadaceae bacterium | reverse complement strand
ACGGCTTCGGCTTCGTCCAGCTGGTCTCCCGTCTGGAACGGCCCTCGCTCGTCGCGCGGTTCGCAAGGGCGCCTGCCGCTGCCGCCGCGCGCCGCCTGCTGCGGCAGGCCGAGCGCGTGGCGGAGCCCGGCGCCTTGCTGCTGACCGCGCATCCCGCCGTGCGCCGCGCGATGCGGGCCGAATGGGAGGCCGAACTGGCCCGCCGCACCGGCCGCCGCATTGCGTGGCACGAGGACGCGGCCCTTGCGCCCGCCGCCACCTTCGCGCAGGCAATAGCGCCATGACCACACCCGCTGCTCCCGCTCGCAAGTGCCCGATCTGCCGCAAGCCGCGCGTGGCCGAATACGCGCCGTTCTGCTCGCCCCGCTGCCGCGACCGCGATCTCGTCAACTGGCTGGAGGAAGGCTACACGCTGCCCGGCCCGGTTCACGATCCGGAAGCCGATCCCGAAGGGGGCCTCTAGGGCACTTTTCGCACATCTAAGGGCTGGACAAGGCGCCAAGCCTTCGCCATAGGCGCGCTTCCAACGCGCGGAGCGCCCCTTTGCGGCCCTCCACGAAGGCAATGCCCGGGTAGCTCAGTTGGTAGAGCACGTGACTGAAAATCACGGTGTCGGCGGTTCGACTCCGTCCCCGGGCACCACTTTCCCTTTCTACAGATGCCGAATGGAACAAGCGCGGGCGCTGTGCGTGCCGACGCCTGCCAGCTCGCCCTTTGCGGCGCGCACGAAAAAGGGGCTGCCGGCACGTGGCTGGCAGCCCCTTCGTCGTTTGGCGATGGATCAGTTCGCGGCCAGCGCCTTGTCCTCGTTGGCCCGCTTGATGATGTACATGCGGATCGCTTCGGCATCGGCCGGCTTCAGCGCGGCCTTGAACGAGACCATGCCCATCTGGTGAAGCTGGCCGCCGATCACGATGGCCTTCACGGCTTCGGCTGAACCGAGCACGCCCGAATGGCGCAGATCGGGGTTGAGCGCGCCGGAGATGGCGGCATCGCCGTGGCACATCGCGCAGTAGCGGCCATAGAGCTGCCCGCCGCGCGTGGCCTGCGCCTGCGTGCCGGTGAAGGGCGGGGGATCAAGCACCATCTGGTTCATCGGCGGCGGCGCGGGCAGCTGGCCCTTGGCGCCGAGCTTGAACACGAGGAGGCGGCTAATGTTGCGCGACGCACCGCCCTTGTTGGCGAGGACGCCGGTGGCGACATCCCATACCCCGCCCCAGCCGGCGAGGATGGCGACATATTGCTCGCCATCGATGGTGTAGCTCATCGGCGCGGCGATGATCCCGGTCTGCGCCGGGAACGACCACAGCTTCTCGCCCTTGTCGGCGGTATAGGCGACGAAATCACCGCTCGATGTGCCCTGGAACACGAGGTTGCCGGCAGTCGAGAGCACGCCGCCGTTCGACGGGCCGACCAGATCGATCTTCCACGCCGCCTTCTTGTTGGCGACGTCCCAAGCGACGAGCTGGCCCTTGGTGGCCGCCTTGGCGCCTTCCTGCACCTTGAGGTTGGCGGGCATCGACACGGCATAGCCATCCATGCCGATCTTCCAGCCGATCGAGGTGGGCTTCCAGTCCTTGGCCGCAAGGTAGGGCCAGCCGGCAAGGTTGGTCGGGATGTAGAGGTAGCCGGTCTTCGGGCTGTAGCTCTGCGGCTGCCACGAATGCGCACCCACCGCGCCGGGCAGGCTGACGAAGGCCTTGCCCGTCTTTTCGTACTGCGCGTCCGGATTGATGTTCGGGCGGCCGGTTTCGGGATCAAGCCCGGTGGCCCAGTTGACCGGAACCCACGGCGTGCCGGAGATGAACTTGCCGGTCTTCACATCGAGCACATAGACGTGCCCGTTCTTGGGCGCATGGAGCGCGACGTGGCGCTTCTCGCCGTTGATGGTGACGTCAGCGATAGTGATCTGCTGGTCGGAATCGAAGTCCCAGCGGTCTTCCGGGGTTTCCTGATAGTGCCAGGCGTATTGCCCGGTATCGGCATTCACCGCGACGATCGAGGACGTGTAGAGGCTGTCGCCCGCGCGGCCATTGGCGGCGGGGTTCCACGGCTCGGCATTGCCGGTGCCGAACAGGACGAGGTTGGTTTCGGGATCGTAGGTGATCGAATCCCACACGGTGCCGCCACCGCCAAGCTTCCACCACTTGTTGCCCCAGGTCTTGGCCGCCGCCTCGTGCGCGGCCTTGTTGAGGCCCTCGGCGCCAAAGCCCTTGGCGGGGTTGCCGGGGACAGTGTTGAAGCGCCAGACTTCCTTGCCCGTTTCCGTATCGTAGGCGGCGATATAGCCGCGCGCCATGTATTCGGAGCCCGCCGCGCCAATGAGGACGCGGCCCTTCACGATGCGCGGGGCGCCGGTGATCGTGTAGTCGGTCTGGTTGGGGACGGTGACCTTTTCCCAGAGCACCTTGCCGGTCTTCTGATCGAGCGCCAGCAGGCGGCCATCGAGCGCGGCGACGAACAGCTTGTCGCCATAGAGCGCAACGCCCCGGTTCACCGCATCGCAGCAGGCGCGGTACAGCGTGCTGCGCGGCACCTTGGGATCGAACGCCCAGAGCGGCTTGCCCGTCTTGGCATCATAGGCCTTCACCATCGACCACGCGGTGGTGACATAGAGCACGCCGTCGTGGACCAGCGGGGTCGCTTCCTGCCCGCGCGCCGAATCCATGTCGGCGTACCAGGCGAGGCCGAGCTGATCGACGTTGTATTCGTTGATCTGCTTGAGCGGGGAGAAGCGCTGCTCGGCATAGTCGCCGCCATAGGTCAGCCATTCGGCCCCCGGTACGGACCGCAGCATGGCCTCGGTCACAGTCGCCATGGCGCCCGGCACCGCGACGGCACCTGCCGCCAGCGCCAGACTGGATGCCAGCCCAAGCTTTCGCATAAACGAAATGCGCATAGATCTACCCTCTCCTCGCGGCCCGGTGTTGTCCGAGTCCCTGTTAATCGGCTGTCTGAACCGTCATTCCTGATTGCACCATATGCGGCGCACAAGCGCGATGATCCGTTTGGCCATTTTTCTGGCTTTTTCTGCCTTTTGCCGAGCGCCCCGGTGGCAGGATCACGCTCCCTTTTGCCGCAGCATGCCGATGAAGGCGGCGGCGATGTCCTGAGGTGTGTAGCGGCCCTTGCGGTACCAGGTCTGCGACCAGTTGAGGCTGCCGAACAACGCCACCTTGAATAGCCAGCGATCCGTTTCGGGATCGAGCGGAAGCGCGGCAATCAGCTTTTCGAAATGGCGCTCGTAGCGGTCGCGTTCGGCGTTGAGCGTGGGCAGCATTTCGGGCGGGAACGAGCGGACGAATTCGGGATTGACGATGCGGGCATAGTCGCCGCCATCGAGCAGGATCGAAAGGTGCGCGGCGCAGGCTGCCTCGATGGCCTGCCACGGATCGCCCGCAGTGCTGCCGAGCGCCGCATCGATCGCGGCCTCGAAGCGCGCCACGCCCTTGCGGTAGACCGCGATGAGCAGGTCTTCCTTCGACTTGAAGTGATAGTAGAGCGAGCCCGGCAGCATGCCGACCGCGCCCGCGATGTCGCGGATCGAAGTGCCATCGTAGCCCTTGGCCGCGAACATCGCGGCGGCGGCATCGAGCAGCGCCTCGCGGCGGTTTTCGCCGCCTCGTGCTTCAGGTTTGGGTGCGGTTGCGCTTGAGGCCACGCGCCTCAGTCCTTCTGCAGGATCATGACCGAGCAGGCCGCTTCGTCGAAGCCCATCACCCCGCCGCCGTTTTCGGCCAATGCGATGCGCGCCCCGCTGACCTGGCGAGGCCCGGCCTCGCCGCGCAGCTGGAGCACGAGTTCGTCGATCATCGAAAGGCCGGTCGCGCCGACCGGATGCCCCTTGCTGACAAGGCCGCCCGAGAGGTTGATCGGGATCGAACCGCCAAGCGTGGTCGCGCCGCTTTCGACCAGCCGCCCGCCTTCGCCGATGGCGCAGAAGCCGAGCATTTCGGACTGATAGATCTCGCAGAACGACGTCGCGTCATGCACTTCGGCGAGGTCGATGTCCTGCGGTGTCATTCCGGCGGCCTTGTAGGCTTTCTCGGCAGCGAGCTTCGACAGGCCGGGCTCATCGAGGCGGCGGTATTTGCCCGCCGTCATCGTGCTGGCGGCGATGCGCACCGCGCGCGCCCGGACGGCGGCGGGCTGGCGGGCGAGCCATGCGCCCGAGCAGACCAGCGCGGCAGCGGCGCCATCGCCGATGGGCGCGCACATCGAGCGGGTGAGCGGCCAGCTGACCGGGCGGTCGGCCAGCACGTCCTCGACGGTGAGCGGGAAGCGGTACTGCGCCTTGGGATTGTGGACCGAGGCATTGTGGTTCTTGGCGCAGGCCATTGCGATCTGGCGCTCGGTCGTGCCATGAGTGCGCATGTGCCATGCGGCCTGCATGGCGTAAGTATCCATGAAGATCGTGCGGCCCGGGCCGGGCTCGAACGGCTTGCCGGACGCCTCGCCCGCCGCGGCGTAGTAGCTCAGCCACTCTTCAGGATCGTACTGGTCGATGCCGCCGTCGAAAAGCTGCTTGGTGCGTTCCGGCGATGCGGGGTTGAAGGTCTTCTCGACGCCGAACGCGATGCTGAGATCGGTCTCGCCGCTGAGGACGTCCTTCCACGCGCCGTGGAGCGCGATGGAGGCCGTGGCGCAGCCGCCTTCGACGTTGATCACCGGCACGCGTTCGGGAAACAGGCCTTCGCGCACCAGCGGGGTCAGGCAGACCTGCCCGCGGATGCTGCCCTGACCATCGGTCCACATGCCGCAATTGCCGAACCAGGCCATGCCGATGTCGTTGCCATTGGCGAGCCCCGCATCGGCCAGCACGCCGAGATAGACCTCGCGCGTGAGATCCTTGTGGCTGCGATCAGGGAACTTGCCGAAGGCGCTCGAATAGCTGCCGACGATGTAGGCGTCCGTCATTTCGCTGCTTCCCACCAGACCGCGCGGAGTTCGCGCTTCAGAACCTTGCCCAGCGCATTTCGCGGGAATTCGGCGCGGAATTCAAGCCCCGCGAGCCGCTGCGTCTTGGCAAGGCGGGCATTGGCCCATGCGAGGAGCGCCGCCGCATCGGGCGACCCGCGCGGGATGACGAGCGCGAGCGGGGTCTCGCCCCACTTGGGGTGCGGGATGCCGATCACCGTCACGTCCTGCACCTCGGGGTGCTCGCCGATCACCGCTTCGAGATCGGCGGGGAAGATGTTGAAGCCGCCGGAGAGGATCATGTCCTTCTTGCGGTCGACGATGTGGAGGAAGCCTTCCTCGTCGATGAAGCCGAGGTCGCCGCTGCGCAGGTACTCGGTGCCGCCTTCGTCGTGCCACAGGATCGCGGTGTCGAGATCGGGCCGGTTGTGGTAGCCCGCCATCATGCCGAGCCCGCGCCCGACGATTTCGCCCACTTCGCCGCGCGGGACTTCGCGGTCGTCGGCGCCGACAATCCGCATGTCGAAGCCGATCACCGGGCGGCCGACAGCACCCGGCAGCGCGGGCGCATCGCCCGGTTTGCGCATGGTCGCGAAGCCTTCGCTGAAGCCGTAGAGTTCGTAGACATTGGGCGTCATGCGGGCGATGACGGCTTCGCGCGTATCCGCCCGCAGCGAGGAACCGGCGGAGAGCAGGGCCTTGAGGCTGGAGAGATCATGCTGGCTCAGCGCCGGATCGTCGAGCGTGACGATGCACTGGGTCGGCACCATGAAAGCGTGGGTGACGCGGTGCCGCTCGATCAGGGCGAGCGCGCCTGCCGGGCTGAACTGCTCCATGATGACGACGGTGCCGCCCAGCAGCAGCGGCGGCAGCACCATGAACATCGTGCCGTTGGAATAGAGCGCGGTGGTGACAAGCGCGACGCAATCGCGCGTCATGCCGAGTTCCAGTGCATTGGACCATGCAAAGTGCGTGCGCGCGCCGTGGCTCTGGACGATGCCCTTGGGCAGGCCGGTGGTGCCGGAACTGTAGATGATGTTGAAGCGGTCTTCGGGGTGGATGCGCACGCCGGGGTCGCTGTCGGGCGCGGCTGCGAGCAGCACGTCGCCTGCTTCCCACCCTTTACCTTCGAAGCCGATGGCGATGCGGCGGGTCTCTGCGGGGAGGTCCGCGCCTTCCACCAGCGCGCGGTTGGTGGCGGAGACGAACACGGTCTTGGCGCCGCTGTCCGCCATCATCGTGGCGATCTGCGCCGAGGTGAGCAGGCCGCTGATCGGCACCATGCAGGCGCCCGCGCGGACAATGCCGAACATGATCTGCAGCATTTCGAGCGAGTTGGTCATGACCAGCGCGACCGGCTCGTCGTGCCGCACGCCCATGGCGATGAGCGCATTGGCGACGCGCGCGGTGCCTTGGTCGAATTCGCCCCAGGTCAGGCGCCGCTCCCCGCAGATCGCCGCGATCCTGCCGGGCGCGAAACGGGCGTGGGAAGCCCACACGCTGGGCATCCCGAAAGCCGGGGCCGCGATCATCCCGTCACCATCGGCATTTCGCGCACGCCGCGCATGGTGAGGGTGTCCATGTAGTCGGCGGTGTCCGTGGCCAGCGCGACATCGGGGAAGCGCGCGAAGAGGCGGGTGATCGCGATGCGGCCCTCGGCCCGGGCCAGCGGCGCGCCGAGGCAGAAGTGGATGCCGTGGTTGAAGGTGAGGTGGCGGTTTGGCGAACGGGTGATGTCGAACTTTGCTGCATCCTCGAACACTTCAGGATCGTGGTTGGCGGCATTGACCATGGCATAGACGCGGTCGCCCTTGCGCAGCAGTTTGCCGCGCATTTCGAAGCTCTCCTTGACCACGCGGACGACCGCACCGGTCGGGCCTTCGAAGCGCAGCATTTCCTCGACCGCGCTGGCGGCGAGCGTCGGGTCGGCGAGCAGGCGCGCCTTCTGATCGGGATTGGCAAGGATCGCGCGGATGCCGTTGCCGATGAGGTTGGTGGTCGTCTCGTGCCCGGCGAAGAGGAACAGGATGCACGATCCGATCAGCTCTTCCTCGGTGATCTGCCCGGTCTGCTGCAGCATGACGAAGTGCGAGATCACATCCCCGCGCGGGTGTGCCTTGCGGTCCTCGGCGGCGGCGCGGAAGTAGTCCGCCATCGCGACGATGCCGGCGCGCCCGGTCTCGTACTTGTCGCCCGTGCTGGTGGCGTTGCCGAGGAAGGGCTGGAGTTGCATCGACCAGTCGCGCAAGTCCTCCATGTCGGCGCGCGGGATGCCGAGCAGATCCATGATGACGCTGGCGGGGAGCGGATTGGCGAACTCGCTGATGCACTCGAACCGCCCGTCTCCGCGCGCCTCGATCTTGTCGAGCAGGCCGTCCGCGAGTTCGGTGATCCCGTCCTCGAGATCGCGCATGACGGCGGGGGTGACGACCTTGTTGAGCAGGGTGCGCAGGCGGGTGTGATCGGGCGGATCCTTGAACACGACCCAGGTGTTCAGATAGCGGATCAGATCATTCAGCCGCGCGCGTTCCTCGCCCTGCTGGCTTTCGAAAAAGGGTGTGAGCCGGTCCGAGGTCACGCCGCTGTTCATCTGTACGGACTTCACATCGTCGTGCCGGGTCAGCACCCAGCCCTTGAGCAGCGGTGACCAATGCACCGGATCCTCTGCCTGGAGGCGCAGCAGGGTTTCCAGCGGGCGCTGGATGACGTCCGGATCGCGCGGATCGAAGACGAGTGATGTGGTGGACATGGCGTTCGAAAAAACTCCCGACAGGGCGGTTTGCTATCATCCGGCCCTTGCCATAGCAAACACTTGTTTGGTAGCCTCCGGGTGAAGGCGCAAGGGGTACGGCAAGGCCGCCCGATCATCGACAAGCGCCGCGGGAGAGAACAGATGCTCAAGCTCGTTGCCGTGTGGTCGGCGCCCAAGCCGGAAGACCGGGAAGCCTTCGAAACCGCCTATGCCAACGTCCACGCGCCGCTGGCGCGGGCGCTGCCGAACCTGACCAGCCTCGAGACGATTCTCGTGGCCGAAGGGCTGGAGGGCGCCGAGGCCGGGGCCTACCGGTTCGCGATCATGACCTGGGCGGACAAGGCCGCGATGGAGCGCGACGAGCAGACGAGCGAATGGCTCGCGCTGCGGGCCGATGCCGGCGGGATGATCGAGCGCTTCGGGGTGACGCTGGTGTCCTCCATCGGCCACGTCGGCTGAGGGGGCAGGCGTCATGTCCATTCTCGTTACCGGCGGCACCAAGGGCATCGGGCTCGCCATCGCCAAGCGGTTTGCCAAGCCCGGCACCGATGTGTTCCTCAACTTCCGCGCCGATCAGGCTTCGGCGGACAGCGCCAGGCAGGAGATCGAGGCGCTGGGTGCGCGCTGCCATCTGATCCAGGGCGATGTCAGCACGCCGGAAGGCGCGCAGGCGGTTGTCGCGGAAGTGGCGGCGAAGACGGACCGGCTGGACCAGCTCGTCCACTGCGCGGTGAAAGTGCTGCCCGAGCCGCTGCTGACGATCGATCCGGTCGCCTTCACCGAGGCGATCAATCTGAACGGCACGGCGCTGGTCTATCTGGTGCAGCCTGCCGCGAAGCTGTTTCGCCGGGGGAGCACGGTGTTCTTCCTGTCGAGCCGGGGCAGCCGGACGGTGATCCCCAACTATGCCGCAGTCGGCGCGGGCAAGTCGCTCGCTGAAAGCCTGATCCGCTACCTCGCGCGCGAACTGGCGCCGCTGGGCGTGCGGGCCAATTGCGTCGCCCCGAGTGCGGTCGATACCGAGGCGCTGCGGCAGGTCTACGGCGAGAAGACCGAGGAAATCCTGGCTGCCGCTGCCGCCGCCAGCCCGAGCGGGCGGAACGTGACGCATGACGATTATTGCAGCCTGATCGAATACCTCGCCAGCCCTTCGGCGGCGATGATTCAGGGGCAGGTCGTGTTCGTGACGGGCGGGGAGTATCTCGCGGCTTAGCGTCTGACCGCCGTTCGTCCACAAAACCCTTCGTCATTCCCGCGAAGGCGGGAATCCAGAGCTGCAACCGCTGCGTTGGGTCGCTCTGGACCCCCGCCTTCGCGGGGGTGACGAAGGTTGTGGCTAGAGCAACGAGAGCCGCAGTTCGCGCTTCAATATCTTGCCGCTGGCGTTGCGCGGGAGGTTCTCGGCGAAGACGACCTTCTTGGGCACCTTGAACGCCGAAAGGTGTTCGCCGCAATGCGAAAGCACGCCCTCGACGTCCAGCGAATGGCCCTCACGCAGCACGATGACGGCGGTGACGGCTTCTATCCACTTGGGGTCGGGCATGCCGATCACCGCAACTTCGCTGATCGCCGGGTGCTGGTAGAGCACTTCCTCCACCTCGCGCGAGGCGACGTTTTCGCCGCCGGTCTTGATCATGTCCTTCTTGCGGTCGACCACGGTGATGTAGCCCGCCTCGTCCGCCACGCCGAGATCGCCGCTGTGGAACCAGCCGCCGGCGAAGGCGTCTGCCGTGCGTTCGGGATCGTTCCAGTAGCCGCTGAGGAGTTGGGGCGAGCGGTGGACGATTTCGCCCACTTCGCCGGGTGCCACCGGCTGCATGGCATCGTCGACGATGCGGGTCTCGACGTGCAGCGTGGGACGCCCCGCCGAGCCAAGGCGCTCGGCGTGTTCCTCGGGGAACAGGATCGTCGCGACGGGGGCGATTTCGGTCTGGCCGTAGAGGTTCCACAGACGCAATTGCGGCATCCGCGCGTTCATTTCGCGCAGCACTTCGACCGGCATGATCGAGGCGCCGTAGTAGCCCTTTTCGAGCGCGGACAAGTCGGAAGTCTCCATCAGCGGCGAGCGCAGGAGCGAGATCCACACTGTCGGCGGCGCGAAGAACGAGTTGGCCTTATGCTGCACCAGAAGCTGCAGCACGTTGTCCGCAGCGGGTGAGCCGGTAATCACGTTGGTGGTGCCGACATGCAGGGCCGGCCCGATCATGCAATCGAGCTGCGCGCAGTGGAACAGCGGCATGGCGTGGAGCGCAACCGTGTCGCGGGTCCATTCGCAATCGATGATGCAGCTCTGGTATTCCCACAGGACGGCGTTGTGGGAGAGCATCGCGCCCTTGGGCCGCGATTCCGTGCCGCTGGTATAGACGATCTGGAGCAAGTCCTCGCCGCCGCGCTGCTGCGGGGCGAGCGGGGCGTCGCTGAGGAGTTCGGTCCATGCGGGGAGGCCTGCCGGGGGCGGGGCATGTTCGCCGGCCATGCCGAACATGTGCTCCACCGCATCGCCGCGCGCGGCAAGGCCGGTCTCCAGCGTGGTCTCGTCGACAAACAGGGCGCGGGCGCCCGAGTGATCGAGGATGTAGCGCACGTCCTCGGCATTGAGCATGAAGTTGATCGGCACGAGCACGGCGTCGGCCCGCGCGATGGCAAAGCGCAGCGCGATGAAGGCATGGCTGTTGCGCGCGAGGATCGCGACGCGGTCGCCCGCCGCGATGCCGAGGCGATCGAGGCCCGA
The DNA here is from genome assembly GCA_947454135.1 of Sphingomonadaceae bacterium. Taxonomy (GTDB): domain Bacteria; phylum Pseudomonadota; class Alphaproteobacteria; order Sphingomonadales; family Sphingomonadaceae; genus Novosphingobium. Next base: position 20,397 of record CANGJI010000034.1, on the reverse strand, counting down.
AGCGAGCCGCTCCACTTCGCGGTGAAACTCCGAATAGCTCCATGTCACGTTGCCGCAGATGATCGCGGTCTTTGCGCCGTGCCGCTCTGCCGAGCGGGTGAGCATGGCGGACAGCGATTGCGCCCGCGCGCGGGCTATGACCGGATCAGGATGCGTTGCCGCAGACATGGGAACCCTTCGAAACTGGCTGGTGGAGGAAGGAACGATAGGCAGCAAAAAGGGAGCAGCGCCAGCGGCACTGCTCCCCCCTTGATGCCGGTGCTTACTTGAAGCGAACCTTGAGCGAGACACCGTAGGTGGCCGGCATGCCGGTCGCCTGGGTGATGATGTTGTTGTACGAGATCTTGTTCTGGACGTTGAACGTGTTGAACACGTTCTTGCCCCAGGCCGAGACCGTCAGGTTTTCACCCGGGAAGGTATAGCCGATGCGTGCATCGACCAGCGCGTAGCCGTCGATCCGGAACGCCGTGCGGTCGAGCCAGCGGTTGACCCCGTTGTCGGGGATCTGCAGCTGGCTGCCGGCGATGTAGGCGTCCTGATAGGTGCGGTAGTTGATGCCCGCACCCACGAAGACTTCGCCGCCCGAAGACGTCGGCACGCGGTAGTCGATATCACCCACCAGCGACCACGACGGGGCGAAGGGCAGGCGGCTGCCGGCAAAGTCCTTCTGATCGCCGAACACGGTGATGCCCGAATACTGATCGACCTTGGTCTTGAGGTAGCTCATCGAGCCCGACAGCGTGAGGCCGGCGGTCGGACGGATCGCGACTTCGGCCTCGACACCGAAGATGTGCGACTTGGGCACGTTGTCGAGGCGCTGGAGCAGGCCGAACAGCGCGGTGTTGACCGTGCCCTGGATCTGCTTGTCGCGGTAGTCCTGATAGAACACCGCGCCGCTCAGCGAGACGGCGTTGTTCATGAAGCGCGTCTTCACACCCGCTTCATACGACGTCACCGATTCCTGCTTGGCCGGCTTGAACACTTCCTGCGTGGCGCCGGTGATCACCGGGAAGGCACCTGCCTTGTAGCCGCGCGAGATGTTCGCGTAGATCAGCGTTGTCGAGTTGGGCTTGAAGTCCAGACCCGCGCGCCAGGAGACGTTGTCTTCCTTGAGCGTGATGTTGATCGGATCACCCGGCAGGTTGGCTGCGTTGAGCGAGATACAATCGCCCGGGCCGATCGGGATGTCCTTGCCGCCGAGCAGGTTGCCGAGCAGGCGGAACAGCTGCGAGAGCTGCTGGTCGCCGGTGGTGTCCGAACCGCACATGCGGTTCTTGTTCTTCGAGCTGGTGTAGCGGATGCCGGCCTTGAACGTCAGCTTGTCGTTCAGGTCGTATTCGCCGTTCGCGAACACGGCGTAGTTGTCCATCCGGCCGCGGTTCTGGACGTTGGATTCGTGGATGAAGTTGGTGCCGGCGTTGCTCAGCGAGTTATCGCCATAGGTGATGATCTGAAGCTCGTTCACCTTGCTGTGGTTGTAGTTCGCGCCGACGGTCCAGCGGAACCGCTCGCCGGGCGCCGAAGCGTTCGACAGGCGCAGTTCCTGGTTGAAGTCGTCGATCGTGCCTTCGCCGCGCGGGTTGTCGACGAGTTCGTACTGCGAACCGTCGAGGTCGAACGCCATGTTCTGCTTGAGGTGGTTGTAGGTGGTGATCGAGGTCAGCGTGACGCTGTCGGTCACGTTCAAGTCGCCGCGCAGGAAGGCCTGGAAGATCTTGCGGTTGCCGCGCGGACGGGCCGATTCCGTATCGGACTGGGTGCCGACGCCGCGGCGGCCGGAGTTCGACCAGTTGGCCGCACGCAGATCGCGCGGGGCGAGCGGGGCGTTGAGCTCTTCCGGAGTCGGAGCGGCGGGGTTCGAGGGCAGCGAGGCAATGATCTGCAGCGCCTGCGGGTCCGACCGGTCGACCGAGCCGTTGAGGTTGAGTTCGAACTTGAGCTTGTCGGACGCCTGCCAATCGGTGACGAGGCGGGCGGCGATGTAGTTCTGTTCGCCGTTCTTGTCGGGCCGGGTGAAGTTGTACTGCCAGTCATCGCGGTGCATCGCATCGACCGCGAGGCGCATGCCCACGGTCTCGCTCACCGGACCGCTGATGAACATCGTGCCGTGGACTTCGTTGAAGCGGCCGTAATCGAGGTTGAAGCCTGCGGCGAGGTCCTTGGTCGGCTTGGCCGCGACGAAGTTGATCGCGCCGCCGGTCGAGTTCTGGCCGAACAGGGTGCCCTGCGGACCCTTGAGCACTTCGACGCGCTCCAGATCATACATCGAGTGGTTGGCCAGCACCGGGAAGGGCATCGGGGCCTGATCGAGCGACAGGCTGACGGCCGGATAGACGCCGAGCGAGTCCGCGTTGAAGCCGATGCCGCGCAGCGTGAACACCGGCGTGCCGTGGGTCGAGGGGGCGAGGGTCAGGTTGGGAACCGCCTTGGCGAGTTCATCGAGCCGGACGATGCCGCGCTTGTCGAGCAGCGAGGTGTCGAACGCGGCGACGCTCGCGCCGACCTTGCTGATGCTTTCGTTGCGCTTGTTGGCGGTGACGATGATTTCACCGACGGGGGCTTCCTCGGCAGCGGCCTGTTCCGCGGCCGGGGCCGGTGCGGCGAATGCCGGGTGTGCGATGCCTGCAAGGCCGATGGCGGTCGATGCCGCCAGTACGGTGCGCCTGATGTTGCTCATTTCCCTCTCCTTTGGGTTGTCGTTTTTTTGGTTGCGGCAAGCGGCTGACGCGCGGGGGTGTCAGCCGTTCACCAGATCTGCGAAAATGCCGATCGCGCGCCGCAGGATGCGGTTGGCGGTGGGGAAGGCGGCCCGCATGGTGGCAAGGCCGTGGATCAGGCCCTTGGCCTCCATGAAGTGGACTTCCATCCCCGCCTCGGCCATGCGGCCGGCCATGGCGCGGCCCTGATCGCGCAGCGGATCGAGACCGGCGGTCAGGATGACAGCCGGGGGAAGCGCGGCCGGAAGCGGGTGCAGCAGGGGCGATGCCGCCGGGCCTGCCGCATCGCCATCGGCGGGCAGGTAATCCGCCGCGAAGCGCGCGAGCAGCTTGGCATCGAGGATGAAGCCCTCGCCGAAGGACTTGTACGAGCCGCGATCGGGCGCGGTGCAATCGAGCCAGGGATAGACGAGAAGCTGCGCCTTGACCTTGTCGGTGCCGAGTGCGGCGGCGACGTAGTACGCCAGATTGCCGCCCGCGCTGTCCCCCGCCGTGGCGAGCCCGGTAACCGGGGCTTCGAGTTCCGCCGGGCTGGTGAGCACGAACTCGGCCGCGGCGACGCAATCGTCATGGCCGGCGGGGAAGGGGGCTTCGGGGCCCATGCGGTAGTCGACCGCGACGACGCGGCAGCCGGTGATCGCCGCAATCGTGCTGCAGACCGGGTGGTGGGTTTCGAGATCCCCGATCACCCAGCCGCCGCCGTGCATGTAAAGCACGACCGGACCTGCCGCTGCTGCGCCCGGGAAATAGGCGCGCAGGGTGCAGGTCGGCCCTGCGAAATCCTTCCAGCGCACATCCGCTTCGGGCTGCACATCGAACAGCGCGCCCATCTGAAGATAGACCGCGCGCATATCCGTGGCCGACAGATCGGCCAGATGCGGGCCGCCCTGCTCGGCGATTCCGGCCAGCACCGCTGCGGTTTCCGGCAAGACAAACGGTTCTTCCATCAAGAGGCTCCTGCCATCTGCAAAAACAGGTTCAGCCCGCTGCGGACATCCGCGCGGGCGGGGGCGGCGAAGTGCCGCATCGGGGCTTGTCGAGGGCCGCATGGTTCGATCCGAACCGATGATGCGGCAAACATCTGGAAAATAACGAGAACCCCCAATCCTAAATTCCTGCATCGGGGAAGCTAGGCTAACGGGCGGTCTCTCACCATGACGCTGCGCGCCAAGTTATTGACGGATGTGGCCAGCGCCCGCTACGCTTCCAAAAAAGAAGGCAGCACTAGGGGAAAGAGGAGGGGATGGGGCATGGACTCCAATGCACTCTACGCGACCTTGCCGGATCTGAGCGCTCGGATCATGCGCAGCGCCCTGGCCAGCCAGGCGGTTGTCGATTGGGATGATTTCTGCCGCAGCAGCCATATCCGGCCGGTGCGGTTCGATGGCGGTGAAGGCCAACTGCTGGCGCAGGAGGAAATGCAGCTGCAGACATCGTTTGCGGCCTGCACGGCTGATGCCCGCAACATCTGGTTCGATGTCGGGCTGCGTTACCGGGCGATCAAGTTCGGTGAGCTGGGCCTTGCCATGATGACCGCCCGGACACTGGGCGAGGCGCTGCAGATTGCCTGCCGCTGCCAGGCGCTGACCTATTCGCTGATCGCCTATCGTTATGCCTCCGCGCCCAATGGCGCCTTCGCGCTGATCGGCGATGACAGCCGTCTGGCCGAGCCGATGCACGACTTCTCCCATCATCGCGATCTCGGGGCCATCCGCACGCTCGTGGCTGACCTGATGGGCGGCGAGTTGCCGCTGGAGCGCGTCACGACACCCGCGCCGCCGCCGGCGGACTGGGCGCAGCACAAGCACAATTTCCCCTGCCCGGTGCAGTTCAATGCCGAGCACACGCAGTGGATCTTCAGGCCGGGGGCAGCCAATCGGCCGCTGCCGATGGCGGACACCGATCTGGTCTCGCTCTACAGCACGCGCTGCTATTCGATCATCAAGCGGGCGCAGTCCAATGCCACCGTGAAGAGCCGCCTTGCCGCGCACCTCAACCGCAGCGACGGCGAGTTTCCGACGGCGGGCGAGGCGGCGCGCATGCTCGCCCTCTCGGAGCGGACGCTGCACCGGCGGCTGGCCGAAGAAGGTACCCGCTTTTCCGCGATGATCGACGAAGCGCGCTACAGCCGCGCGCGCGAACTGCTCACCGATGGCCACATGGCGATCGAGCAGATCGCGGTTGCGGTCGGGTTTGCCGAACCCTCCAGCTTTTCCCGCGCGTTCAAGCGCTGGTCGGGCATGGGGGCGCTGGAATTCCGGCGGCAGGCCCAGACGAGAAATCCGCGTTTCGCCTGAGGCCTGCCGCCAGTTCACCTGAAGCCTGGCGCCTCAGCTATAGGCGAATTCCTCGCCGTCGAGATTGATCGCCGGGATGTCCTCGGCCTCGCGCCAGTAATCCTGCGTGTGGCGCCATTCGGGCTGTTCGCCGAGCCGCTTGGGCAGCTTGTCCATATCGCGCACGAGGTAGCTCGGATTGAAGTTGTCGTCCTCGATCCACGGCGTCAGCGGCTCGTTCGCCAAGGCGGGCGGGATCACGATATTGACCTCGCGCGTGCCCTTCTCGTCCATGTGGCGCAGCATGCGGCACACGAAATCGCCGAGCAGATCGACCCGCAGCGTCCATGCGGCCCGGAAATAGCCGAAGACCCAGACCATGTTGGGCACGCCTTCGAACATCATGCCGCGGTAGGTCGCCTTCTTCGACCAGTCCACGACCTTGCCGTCCACGGAGAATTCGATGCCGCCCATCATCAGCAGATTGAAGCCGGTGGCCGCCATGACGATGTCCGCCTTGAGCTCGTCGCCCGAGGCAAGCTTGATCCCGTCCGCCGTGAAGTGGTCGATGGTGTCGGTGACTGCGGTCACCTTGCCGTCGCGGATACGCTCGAACATGTCGCCATCGGGAATGAAGGCGAGGCGCTGCTGCCACGGGCGGTAGCGCGGGGTGAAGTGCGGTTCGAACTGGAAGTCCGGCCCGGCATACTGGCGGATCAGTTCCTTGAGTTCCTCGAACACCATATCCGGCTCTTCGCGCGCGCGGTGATCGAGCATCTTGAGGTTGTGGAGATAGTCGAGCCGCACGCAGCGGTGCACGGTGTCTTCGTCCACGCCGATCTCGCGCAGCCGGTCAGCCAGATCGCTGCGGTTGGGATAGCAGTAGAAGTAGGTCGGCGAGCGCTGCAGCATGGTGACATGCCTGGCCTTGTCGGCCAGCACGGGGATCACCGTAGCGGCGGTCGCGCCCGAGCCGATCACGACGACTTCCTTGCCGGAATAGTCGACACTGTCGTCCCACAGCTGGGCGTGGACCAGCTGGCCCTTGTAGTCGCCCATGCCTGGCCAATCGGGCAGGTAGGGGTTCTTGTGGTCGTAATAGCCCTGGCACATCCACAGGAAGTTGGCGCGGTAGGTCGGGCCGGCTGAGCCGTCGGCGCGGGTGGTTTCAACCGTCCAGAGCTTATCGGCAGTCGACCACGAGCAGCGCGTGATGAGCGTGCCGAAGCGGATCGACGAATTGAGGTCGTTCTCGGCCAGCACATCGCGCAGGTACTTGCGGATTTCCTCGGCGGTGGCGATCGGCGGTCCGATCCAGGGCTTGAAGCGGTAGCCGAAGGTGTAAAGGTCGGAGTCGGAACGGACGCCGGGGTACTTGTGGGTGTGCCAGGTGCCGCCGATGTCGTCCTTGGCCTCGAGGATGACGAAGCTCTTGTCCGGGTTCTGCGTCTTGAGGTGATAGGCGCTGCCGATCCCGGAGATGCCGGCACCCACGATCAGGACATCGAAGTCCTGCACTGCGCTGGCACCGTCCTGCTGCGGTCTTTCCAATACTTCGGTCACATCCAGCTCCACTTTGTCGTGCCTTGCGCCGGGTGTCGGCGCGGCATGATTGCAGCGTGGAATGTCTCCAAGGATGGGTCGCCATGCAACGTCGCGAGCCGCCAACAAACTGGCCGCTGCCGCCATTCCAGGACGCCAGGCAAAAAGGGCCGGCGTTGCCGCCAGCCCTTCCCGTTGTTTGCGGCTGTTGCCGGGTTAAAGCCCTGCGCCCTCGCGGATTTCCTCGATGAGCTGGAAATGGAACGCCAGCATGCGATCGTCCGGCTGCTGCGGTCCGAAAAAGTCCATTTCGGGATCGACCACCTCGGTCCGCACGCCCGCCAGCGCCTCGATCAGGGTGTGGCCGCAGAACGGCACGTAAGCTTCGGAATAGCCGCCTTCATGGACCACCGCGAGGCGTCCGCCGCACAGCTCGTCAGCCACCTTGACCATGCGCTCGGTCATCTCGCGGTAGCTTTCGGAATGGAGCATCTGCCGGGCGAGCGGATCGGCGGCATTGGCATCGAGGCCGCTGGCGATGACGATCAGATCGGGCTGGTAGCGCCGCAGCGCCGGGATCACGACGCGGTCCAGCGCGCGCAGGTACGTCTCGTGCCCGCTGCCGGCCGGAAGCGGCACGTTGAGGTTGGCGCCAAGGCCTTCGCCTTCGCCGCGATCGTCGTGGCCCGAATAGCCCGGCGGGAAGCAGCGATCCTGATGGATCGAGATCGTCAGCACGTCGCCGCGATCATAGAAGATGCTCTGCGTGCCGTTGCCGTGGTGGACGTCCCAATCGACCACCGCGACCTTGCCAAGGCCATGCTTCGCCTTGGCGGCATCGATGGCGATGGGGATGTTGGCGAGGAGGCAGAAGCCCATCGGCTGATCGGCGAGGCAGTGGTGCCCGGCGGGGCGGCACAGCGCGTAGGAATTGCGGGCGCGCCCGGTGACCACGGCGTCCACCGCCTCGATGGCAAGGCCAGCCGAGAGCGTCGCCAGTTCGAAGCCGCCCTTGCTGAAGGGGGCGAACAGGCCAAGCTCGCCGCCGCCCGCATCGCTCACGCGCTTGAATTCGTCGATGTAGCTGGCGGGGTGGATGCGCAGCAGATCTTCGCGCGTGGCATGCGCGGCGCTGCGCACTTCGAGATGCTGGTCGAGGCCCGAGGCGCGCACCAGATTGAGCAGGCGGCGCTTCGAGGCGGGCGTATCGGCGCCGTAGCTGCCCGAAGGCGGCTCGACCCAATCGCCGATGGGAAAGAACAGCGCCTGCACCCCGGTGCAGTGCCAGAAAGTGCGCTCATCGGTCAGGAACAGGGTACCGTCGCTCATTATGTCTCTCTCCCACACTTGCACGCGAATGCATGTGACGCCTTTACGGGCGTTAACATTGGTTACCGTCAAAGCGATGGGAAAGCATTGGCCAGGTCGGCCAATCAATTGCCTGGGCAGGCCAATCAGCGCGCGAGACGAGCGATCTCGTGCTGGCTGGTAACACCTGCGCCGAACAGGGCGACCATCGCCGCGAGGCCGGCCTCGGCATCGACATCGCGGCCGCAGACGAAGAGATCGACTGCCGCCACGCCGTGCTCGGGCCAAGTGTGGATCGAGATGTGCGATTCGGCGAGGAGCGCCACGCCGGTGACGCCCATCCCATCTCCGAAACCATGGACATGGACACCGAGCACCCGCGCCCGCGCCGCAGCAGCCGCCTGCCGCAGCGCGGCTTCGACGAGCGCGGGGTCATCGTAGCCGGTGCCGCCTTCGAGATCGGCGATAAGGTGAATGCTGGTGCCGGGAAGATGCGTCATGCGGCAAGGCTTTCGAAGCTTTGACCGAGGTGGGTGAGCGCGGCTTCCGCCGCGACCACGCCGCGGTAGTGCGCTTCCTCGAACAGCGAGAGGCCGGAAAGATCGGAGTGCGCGAAGAGCACCGGCGGCTTTGCCGCAATGGCAGCGAGCCGCGCCGGATCACTGAGGAATCCGGGGGTGGGGCTGACCATCGCATGGCCCCAGCGCCAGACGTCGATGCGCTCTATCGCGCCGCCGAGATCGGGGTTCATGGCGAGGAGGTCGTCGCTTACGATCTGCTGCCATTCGGCGAGGGAGCGCGTGGCCATCAGCTTGCGCGCGGCGGCGGGCTCCTCGCGCGAGAGCGGCATGTACCAGGTCAGCACCGTCGGTCCTTCGCCCGCGCTCGTGCTCTGGTGCGTCGCCACGACATAGCCGAGGCTGTCGCTCCCGGCGGAGACGTTGTCCCACGCGAGCGCCGTGCCGCGCCCGGCCGGAGGGCGGCTGACCGTGACGTTGGCGACGACCCACGGCGCATAGCGCAGCGCGCCCTTGATGGTTTCCGCAGGCGCCACGCGCGCGGCGATGAAGTGGGGCATCGCCATGATCACGGTGCGGGCACGCCATTGGCGGCTCGCTCCGGCGCCGTGGTCGAAGGCGGAGACGAGCGCGCCGCCATTGCCCTCGCGCGTCACGGCGAAGATACTGTGGGCAGGGCGGACATGGGGCGCGATGGCCTCACGCAGCAGGGTGACGAGGCGGCCATTGCCTTCGGGCCAGGTCAGCTCGCGGTCGCCATCGCCGCGCGCGGCCCAGCCGCGCCGCCCGGCGAAATAGTGCACCCCTGCCCAGGCCGAGACCTGCTCCGGCTCGGTGCCGTAATCGTCGCGGCAGCAATAGCGCAGGTGGGCGCGCAGTACTGGGGAGGTAAATCGGTTCTGGTCGAGCCAATGCGCGAAGGAGAGCCGATCGAGCGCGGTGAAGCGCGGATCGGTGCTCGAACCGGCGCGGGGGATGGCGAAGGCGGGCTTGCCGTCCGCGCCGACCGCCTGCCGGAAATCCGCCATTGCGCGGAAGAAGCGGTCGCGTTGGGCCGTGTCATCTGCGGCAAGGCCGCTCGCGGGGTAGAGCCCTTCCTGCCAGCTGCCGCGCCACAGCAGTCGCTCTTCGAGATCGGCGCAGAGCTGGTAGGGATCGTAGACCGGCGCGCCGTCTTCCTCGCCCACGATCATGCCGAAGCCTTGCAGCATGTGGCGCAAGGCCCGCGCCTCGTGGTTGGGGACGGGGAGGTAGTGTGCGCCGAGCGGATAGGCGCTGACGGCATTGCGGCCCGAGCGCGCATTGCCGCCGACGCTGTCCTCCAGCTCCAGCAGCACAAAATCCTCGAAGCCCGCTTCCTTGAGCCGCCATGCCGCTGAGAGGCCTGCCGCGCCGCCACCGGCAATGACCACGGCGGCTTCGGCGGGCGCACCCTGCGGGGCGGGAAAGCTGCTGCCGTCGCGCAGGCGGTGCCCGCGCCGCCAGTCCGCGCCGCCAAGCGTGCCGGGCAGCGCTTGCGGCGCGCAGCCGGGGAGGACGAGCGCGCCCGCAGCAGCGGCGCCCTTCAGCAGCTGGCGCCGGGTCGGCTCAGCCATCGTAGTGGCCCCATTCCTCGGCAAAGCTGCGCACCAGCGCCTGATTGTCGAGGCGGTTCACCGGGGTCGGCCGGCGGGCCATGTCGGGCGGAAAATCGAACATCGCGCGCTCGCTCGCCTGCGTCAGGAAGCGCAGACCCGCGGGCAGGCGCACCGCGTCGCCGAGGGGCTGGTGCGCCGCCATGGTGAAGCCCCATTCGCCGAAGCTCGGCACATAGGCGTGATAGCCGCGCGCCTTGAGGCCTGCCGCCTCCAGCGTGCTCGCCACCGTCCAGTAGGAGCGCGGCGCGACCAGCGGCGAGGTGCTCTGCACGGTCAGCACTCCGGCGGGATCCAGCAGCCGCGAGACTTCGCGGTAGAAGCTCTCGGTATAGAGCTTGCCGAGCGAGAATTCGGTGGGATCGGGAAAATCGATCAGGATCGCGTCATAGCGCCCGCGCGCATGCCGCACCCAGCGGAAGGCATCGCCGTTGATGACGTGCATGCGCGGCGAACCGAGCGAGCCGCCATTGAGCTTGGCCAGCGAAGGCTCGTCGCGGAACAGGTGCGTCATCTCGGGATCGAGATCGACGAGGGTGACATGCGCGACGCGTGGGTCCTTCAGCACCTCGCGCGCGGCAAGCCCGTCTCCTCCGCCCAGGATCAGCACCTCGCGCGGGTTTGCCACCCGGCCGAGCACCGGCCAGACCAGCGCCTCGTGATAGCGGTACTCGTCGCGCGTGGAGAACTGGAGGTTGCCGTTGAGGTAGAGCCTGAGATCCTCGCCGCGCCGGGTGAAGACGATGCGCTGGTAGGGCGTTGAGCGGGCGTAGATCACCGGTTCGCCATAGAAGGCGACCTCGGACCAGCGCTGGATGCGGTCTGCCCCGGCGAGGCCTGCGAGCAGCGAGAGCAGTACCGCCAGCGCCGCGATCAGATCGCCCGTCACCTTCTGCCGCCCGCGCAAGACCAGCAGCAGCGCGATGGCCACCGCGACATTGGCGAGGCCGAAGGCAAGGCCGGTGCGGATCATGCCGAGGCGCGGCACCAGCACCAGCGGGAACAGCAGCGATGCGATCAGTGCGCCGATGTAGTCATAGGTGAGGACATTGGAGACGAGATCGCGGAAGGCGAAGCGGTAGCGCAGGATGCGGATCAGCAGCGGAATCTCGAGCCCGACGAGCACGCCGATGGCGACAACGAGGCCATAGAGCGCAACGCGGAAGTCCTCGACCACCGGGAACAGCAGGAACAGGCCAGCCGCAGACCAGCCGCCCAGCGCCGCGATGAGGATTTCCACCCGCACGAAAACGCCCATCTCGTTCGAACGCACGTGGCGCGAGAGATAGCTGCCCACCCCCATCGCGAAGAGATAGGTGCCGATGACGGTCGAGAACTGGGTTACGCTGTCGCCGAGCAGATAGCTGGCGAGCGTGCCGGCCAGCAGTTCGTAGACGAGCCCGCAGGTCGCGACGACAAGCACCGAGACCAGCAGGATCACCGCCAGCGATGCAGGCGCGCCTTCCTCGTTTCCGCCAGCCGGGGCGTCCGGCCGGACATCCGGTTCAGCCATGCACGGCAGCGGCGATGATGTTGGAAATCCCGATTGCGACAGCCCCAGCCAGCAGCGCCACGGCCATGTTCTTGCGCTCGATGATCTCGCGCCACAGCTCGCCCGGGGTCAGCTTGTCGACCAGCACGAAGCTCACGATGAAGATAATGATGCCAAGGCCTGCATAGAGCACCGTGGCGAGGAAGACATCGAGGCTGATCATCGGCGTAAGCTCCTGCGGAAGCGATGGGGTGACGAGGTGAGTCTGGCCGTCATTTGTGGGTTGGCCCGCGGTAGTAGCCGGACGAAGAACTGGAGCGCTCCTCATCCGAGAAGGGTGTCCAGGCGAACCAGCTGCTCAAGGCGGAAACCGCCACGAGCAGCGCGCACCAGATGGTGAACAGGGTCATGCGCTTGCTCATGTCAGTCCCGGTGCCTCCACCACAGGATCAGGCCCGGCACGCTGAACAGAAGCGCGGCCATCAGCCAGAACATGCCCCACGAAAAGCCGCCGGTGCAGGAGCGGAACCACAGCGCCACGGTTTCGCCCGGTCCCCACGGATTGGCCGGATCGATCGAGCCCGGCGGCGGGTCGGTCGGCCAGCCGTGCGAACCGGCGTCGACAAAGACATCGTATGTGCCGCGCGGAACCCGGGCGATGAGCGTTTCGGCGTGGTGCTCGCCCTCGCTCCATGGTCCGTCGCTGTCGGTTCCGGTGTAATACTCCACGATCCCGTAGGCATCGATGGACTGCTGCGTCCGGCGATTGACGAGGCTGTAATCGAGATCGACCCAGCGATTGGTGAAGCTGTCGCTATCGACCGCGATGGTGACCAGCTGCCACGGGCGGCGCACTTCGAGGGTGCCGATGCGGTGCGTACTCGTCGCTGCTCCGACCTCGATCGTGGCCCGGCCATCGGAACAGACGCGCGGGCCGCTCAGGAAGACCTGCGCCATCAGGATAAGGCCCAGCGAGGCGAGGGCGACGAGGAACATCTTGCCGAGGTCGTCCTCCGCCATGCCCGGCGCCTTGCGGAAGCCCTCCGTCAGGTCAGGCCGGGGCGGGCGCGGCATATGGCGCTGCTCGACCTTGAAGGCCTCGCTGACCCACTCGGCGGTGATCGGGATCAACTGGGTCCAGGTCACCTCGTCGGCAGTCGTCTCGCGCGAGAGCTGTTCGCGGCCATTGGCGAAGGTGGCGCCCTGCACCTTGTCGCCCCGCGCGGTGCGCCAGTAGAATTCGCCGATGACCGTCGTGGTCTCGATCTCGGCATCATCCTCCAGCGCGAAGGACCGGCCGCGCCACGAGACGGCGAGCCCATCGTCCTCCGGCCGGTCGAGCAGCATCGTGCCGAACTGCCATTCGCCATCGGAAGCGACGAGCCAGCGATAGCCCGAATAGGGATTGAACAGCAGGAACTCCTGCCAGATGGCAGAGCCGCTGCGGCGGCGGAGCGCGCCGATCACTTCCCATTCGACATCAAACAGCGTGCCGCGCGCGCCGGGCGCAATTGCGAAGTTCTTCGCGGCGCGGCGATAGGCGGTAATGAGGCGGACGTCCTCGTTCGCCACATCGAGCAGTGAGCCGCAATAGCGGCACCCCAGCGTGACCGTATAGCCTGCCGCGCGGATCTCGATCGAGCCGCCGCAGGAAGGGCAGGTGACGGCGCGCGCCCCTGTCATGGCAAAGTACCCGTCATGCCAGCGCCCTCGGCATGGTCCAGCCTTCGATCTGGCGCAGGTTGCCGGGCTTCAGGCCGGCGAGATCGGTCCACACGCCCAGCCACGCAGTCGTCCCGTCCGCGTCGCGCTGGACGGAGAGCGCATCACCCGCAGCATTGCGGAAATCGACGTTGGTCATCGTCCGGCCGGGAAGCGTGGGGAAGGGGAGATCGCCCTCGCTGCCGAGGCACCCGGCCTCCTTGATGTCGCTTGCCGTGAGCCACTTGCCTGCCGCCTTCACGGTGCAGTCCCGCGCCATGGGATTTCCCTCGGCGAAGTTCTGGATGGCGGGGATTTCGAGCACGGCTGAATATTCGCTGGTGAGCATGTACATGCCCATCGCCTCGCCCAGCCAGAGCTGGCGCCCATCGGCCGCGCGCAGGAACCACTCGTTCCACGACCCATCGGACCAGCCCCAGCGCACACGGCCGACCACGGTGGCCGCCATGCCTTCACGCGCGATCGTGGTGCCGATCTGGATGGGGGAGACGTCGGCAGGCAGGGCGGCGACGGTGCCAACAGATTCCAGCTTGCCTGCCTCGCGCCGCACCAGCGTCTGGCAATAGGCGCAGGTCGAATAGGGCAGGCCGGGATCGCGCACAGGCAGCGCGGCCCCGCAGGAAGGACAGTTCAGACTTTGCATGCCCCCCGGCTCTTCGCTGTCTAGCGGATGCGGCCGAGCAGCTCGGCCTTCTTGGCGTCGAACTCCTGCTGGCTGAGCGCGCCGATGGTCACCAGCTTGTGCAGCTTCTCGATCATCGCGACGGGATCCTCGGCAGGGGCTGCGGAAGCTGGCGCTGCGGCCCCGCCAAGCCCTTGCGCCATCGCGCCGCCCAGCGCAGTGGCCGCCGCCATGCCGGCGCCGATCCCGGCCATGCCGCCATCGTTGTTCGCGGCTTCCTCGATCGCCTGCGCAGCCTGAAAGCGGGTATAGCTGCCAAGATCGCCCAGCACGCGCATCGAGCTCGCCTTGTCGAGATGCGCCTGCACCTCATCGGGCAGCGAGATGCTTTCGACGTAGAACGAAAGGCACGTGAGCCCCCACTGCGCGAAGGCCTTGTCGACTTCGGCCTTGATGCGGTCTGACAGCGCCTGCTGGTTGGCCGCGAGATCGAGGAAGGGCACGCCGCTGCCGCCGAGCGCGGTGGCGATGGCGGTCTGGATCGCGGCGCGCAGCTGCGGCTCCAGCGCGGCGGCGGTCATGCCGGGCAGAGTGCCGAGCACGCGCGAGACGAAGGGGGCGATTTCATTCAGCTTAAACGAGTACGAGCCGAACGCGCGCAGGCGCAGCGCGCCGAATTCGGCGTCGCGCACCGTGACCGGCTGGGCGGTGCCCCACTTGAGGCTGGCCTGCTCCTTCAGCGAGAAGAACACGACATCGGACTTGAACGGCGAGCGGAAGCCCTTGTCCCAGTTCATCAGGTTGGTCAGCAGCGGCAGATTGGCCGTCTCGATCGTGTGGAGGCCCGGCCCGAAATAGTCCGCCAGCGTGCCTTCGTTGAGGAACGCCGCAAGCTGGCCTTCACGCACCGTGAGCTGCGCGCCGTGCTGGATTTCGTGATCGGCGAAGGGCACGCGCCACGCGATATCGCCCGGCTGTTCCAGCCATTCGATGACATCGACGAACTGCTTCCTGAGAAAATCGAACATGGGCCTCGGCCTCTAAACGGGAAGCGGCATAGTACTATGTTCGCCGCGCGCAGCAATGATACCTTACATTATCGCGGCCATAACCTGCGCTTTTCTGGCCGTTCGGCGCCAATACTCGTCTGCCCGCTGGGGGCATAAAAAAA
The DNA here is from genome assembly GCA_947454135.1 of Sphingomonadaceae bacterium. Classification (GTDB taxonomy): domain Bacteria; phylum Pseudomonadota; class Alphaproteobacteria; order Sphingomonadales; family Sphingomonadaceae; genus Novosphingobium. Next base: position 5,395 of record CANGJI010000034.1, on the reverse strand, counting down.
GCCCCTCCGGTGAGGGAGGGGCTTTCTCGTCTTTGGGTATCAGAGCCGGATCAGTGACCGCCAGCCAGAGCCGCCAGCAGGAGCAGGGCGACGATGTTGGTGATCTTGATCATCGGGTTCACGGCCGGGCCTGCCGTATCCTTGTAGGGATCGCCCACGGTATCGCCCGTCACCGCGGCCTTGTGGGCATCGCTGCCCTTGCCGCCGTGGTGGCCGTCTTCGATGTACTTCTTGGCGTTGTCCCATGCGCCGCCGCCCGAGGTCATCGAGAGCGCGACGAACAGGCCGCCGACGATCACGCCAAGGAGCAGCGCGCCGAGCGCGGCGAAGCCGTTCTCTGCGCCCGCGACCCAGGTGATCACGAAGTAGACCACGATCGGCGCGAGGACCGGAAGCAGCGAAGGAATGATCATTTCCTTGATCGCGGCCTTCGTCACGAGGTCCACCGTGCGGGCGTAGTCAGGCTTGCTGGTGCCGAGCATGATGCCCGGATTTTCGCGGAACTGATCGCGCACGTCGACGACGACGTCGCCGGCGGCACGGCCCACTGCGGTCATGCCCATGGCGCCGAACAGGTAGGGCAGCAACGCGCCCAGCAGCAGGCCCACGATCACGTAGGGGTTTTCAAGGCTGAAATCGACGTGCAGCGCGGGGAAGAACTCGCGCAGGTCGGTCGTGTAGGCGGCGAACAGCACGAGCGCGGCAAGGCCGGCCGAACCGATTGCATAGCCCTTGGTGACGGCCTTGGTGGTGTTGCCCACCGCGTCGAGCGCGTCGGTCTTTTCACGGACCGAATCGTCGAGGCCGGCCATTTCGGCGATGCCGCCGGCGTTGTCCGTCACCGGACCATAGGCGTCGAGCGCGACGACCATGCCGGCAAGCGCGAGCATGGCAGTGGCGCCGTAGGCGATGCCCAGCGGACCAGCGAGCTTGTAGGTGATGATCATCGAGGCGACGATCGCGAGCGCGGGAAGCGCGGTGGCTTCCATCGAGATCGCGAGACCCTGGATGACGTTGGTGCCGTGGCCGGTGACCGAGGCCTGGGCGATCGACTTCACCGGGCGGTAGTTGGTGCCGGTGTAGTATTCGGTGATCCAGATGATCAGGCCGGTGAGCACGAGCCCGACGAGACCCGCATAGAACAGCGTGCGGCCCGTGAAGCTGTAGTCATGCCCGAAGGCCTGGTAAGTGGTGGCCGCTTCCATGTCGCCGTGCAGAGCATAGCTCATGGCGAACCAGATCGCCGGAACCGACAGGACGGCAGTGACAAGGAAGCCCTTGTACATCGCGCCCATGATGTTGGTGCCGCCGCCGAGGCGGACGAAGTAGGTGCCGATGATCGAGGTAACGATGCAGACGCCGCCGATCAGCAGCGGGATCGCCATCAGGGCATCGAGGTTGGTGGCGTTCTTCACGAGCAGCGCGGTCATGATCATGGTCGCGCCGATGGTGACGACGTAGGTCTCGAACAGGTCCGCGGCCATGCCGGCGCAGTCACCCACGTTGTCGCCCACGTTGTCGGCGATCACGGCGGGGTTGCGTGGGTCATCTTCCGGGATCCCGGCCTCGACCTTGCCGACGAGGTCGGCGCCGACGTCTGCGGCCTTGGTGAAGATGCCGCCGCCGAGACGCGCGAAGATCGACACCAGCGAAGCACCCAGCGCCAGCGCGGTGAGCGCGGTGACGACGACGCGGCTGTTGGCCGCTTCACCCGCCATCGCGGTGAGATACTGGAAGAACCCGGCAATCGCGAGGAGCGCGAGGCCCGCAACGAGCATGCCGGTGATGGCGCCGGCGCGGAAGGCCAGCGTCAGGCCGGCCTGAAGCCCGGTCTGCGCGGCTGCCGCCGTGCGCACGTTGGCGCGCACCGACACGTTCATGCCGATGAAGCCCGCGACGCCCGAAAGCACCGCGCCGATGACGAAGCCCACGGCCGAGATCGGCCCGAGTGCCACTGCGACGATGACGGCGACAACGACGCCGACGATGGCGATCGTGGTGTACTGGCGCTTGAGGTAGGCCTGCGCGCCTTCCTGAATGGCGGCGGCGATTTCCTGCATGCGGGCGTTGCCGGCCGGTGCGTTGAGCACCTGCTGACTGGTCACGAAGCCGTACACGACGGCCACGAGCCCTAGGACTATGGCGATTACGGTTAAACTCACTTCAGACACCCCCTTTTTTCACCGGCATCTTTTGCCGGTACCCGTCGTTCGCGGGTCAGGGCGGGAGGCTAGTGCATAATTTTCATGCCGCAAGCCTTTAGGTGCTAAATTTCAGCGATGTTCGTAGCCAAGTTGGCCGGAAGGTGCTGCTTCGCCGAGGAGCAGCGGGGCGCTGCCTGCCGCGCGGACCATGCCGATGCGGTGGGCGGAGCAGGGCGGTTCGGTCGCGGGCGGAAGGGTAAACAGCAACTGGTAGTCGTCGCCCCAGCTGAGCGCCTCACGCAGCCGCGCGGGCGGCAGATCTGCGGGCACGGGAATTAGTGCCGGATCGAGCGCGATGGTCACGCCGCTGGCCTCCGCCATACGCGAGGCATCGAGGAGGAGGCCGTCTGAGATGTCCATCATCGCGCTGACGAGGGGGGCAAGTGCGCGGCCTTCGGCAAGGCGGGGGACGGGGCGGCGATAGGCGGAGGTGTCGGCGGATGCGTTGCCGGCGCAGAGCGCCTCGAAGCCCAGCATGGCCGCGCCGACCGGGCCGGTGATCCACACGCTGTCGCCGGGCCTTGCGCCGCTGCGGCTGGGTACGGGCTTGCAGGTGGCCCGGCCCAGCGCGGTGAGGCCGACCGTCTGCGCGCCGGGGCTGTGGACGGTGTCCCCGCCGAGCAGCGGGACATCGAAGTGCGCCAGCGCCTCGCCGAGGCCTTCGGCAAACCGGGTGTTGTCGGCGGCGAGGGTGTAGCCCAGCAGCACACCGATGGGCTGCGCGCCCTTCGCGGCAAGATCGGACAGGTTGGTGGCGAGGAGCTTCCACGCGACATCCGCCGGGTCTTGCGACGGCAGCCAGTGGACGCCCTCGACCATCATGTCATGCGTAAGGATCAGCGTTTCGCCGCCGAGCTCCAGCACCGCGCAATCATCGGCAAGGCCGCGCGCCGCCGGGTGCGGAGCGAGGCTCCGCAGCGCGGCGATGAAGGCGGCCTCGGGGGTCATCGGCTTATTCCTCCGCCTCCTTCACCTTCGTCATTGCGAGCGCAGCGAAGCAGTCCAGAGCGTGCGTGCAAAACCGCTCTGGATTGCTTCGTCGCTGCGCTCCTCGCAATGACGAACGTGTGGGCGACGGACGGCAAGGAACCTCAGTCCCCGGTGAAGACCGGCGCGCGCTTCTCGAGGAGGGCGTTGACCGCCTCCTTGTGATCGGCGGTTTCGTGGACCAGCGCCTGGAACGCGGCCGACAGTTCGAGCACGTCACCGGCGCGGCCATGCTGGGCCTCGCGCAGCAGGCGCTTGGTCAGGCGCAGCGCGCGCGGGCTGTTGGCGGCGACTTCCTCGGCGAGGGCCATGGCCTTGTCCATCAGGCTTTCGGCAGGGACGACATCGCCGACGAGGCCGATGGACTTGGCATAGGCCGCATCGAATGTGCGTCCGGTGAGGAACAGCTCTGCCGCGAGCGGATAGCCGATCAGCTTCTGCAGGGTCCACGCGCCGCCATCGCCGGGGATGATGCCGACCTTGATGAAGCTTGCGGCCATCTTGGCGCTATCGGCGGCGACGCGCATGTCGCACACGCAGGCGAGGTCGAGCCCGAGGCCGATGGCGTGGCCGTTGATCGCGGCGATCATCGGCACATCGCAATCGAGCATGGCGCGCGTGGCGCGCTGCACGCCGCGGCGATAGTTGGTCGCGGTCGAATCGGGCTGGTCGAGCGGACCGATGCCCTTGCGGTCACGGATGCCCTTGATGTTGCCGCCGGTGCAGAACGCGCGGCCGGCCCCGGTGAGCACGATGGCGCTGACCGAGCGGTCGTTGCCGAGGCGGAAGAAGGTGTCGACGATGTTGTCGCAATCCTCGAGCGTGCCGATCGCGTTCATCGATTCGGCGCGGTCCATGGTCAGGATGGCGATGCGCCCGCGGCGCTCTTCGTGCAGGAACGGGGTGGTCATCTTGGCTTCTCTCCCAATTGCCCCTCTGGGCGGTTCCACTAGCAATCTTGCGATTGCGATGGCCCGCGCGCTGCCATAGGGATGCCGCCGATGCAAATATTCCCGCTCCATCCGTTTCGCCCCGAGGGCGATATTCCCGCGCTCCGCCAGCAGGTTCGTGATCTGGTGGCGAAGCATGAAGCCAGCTGGCCCGTCGAGCTGCGCGCCAATTGCTGGTTCAGCTTTGACGAGGCATTTTCCAAGGCGCTCGGCCAGGCCGGCCTGCTCGGCATGACCTGGCCCAAGCAATATGGCGGCCACGAGCGCACGCTGCTCGAACGCTATGTCGTGCTGGAAGAGCTGCTGGCGGCAGGTGCCCCTGCCGGCCTGCACTGGATCGCCGACCGCCAGACGGGGCCGCTCCTGCTGCGCTACGGCACCGAGGCGCAGCGCGAGAAATATCTGCCCGGCATGGCGCGCGGTGAGATCTACGCCTGCATCGGCCTGTCCGAACCCGGCTCGGGATCGGACCTTGCCAGCGTGCGCACTTCGGCCAAGAAGACCAACGAAGGCTGGCGCATCAACGGCCAGAAGGTGTGGACCAGCGGCGCGCACAAGAGCCACGCCGCGCTCACCCTGCTGCGCACCGAGGAAGGCAGCGAGCGCCACACCGGCCTTTCGCAGATGATGATCGACCTCGATACGCCGGGGATCACCATTCGCCCGATCATCGACATGACGGGCACGCACCACTTCAACGAGATCTTCTTCGAAGACGTCCTTCTCCCGCATGACGCGCTCGTCGGCGTGGAAGGGCAGGGCTGGAAGCAGGTCGTCGCCGAACTCGCGCTCGAGCGTTCGGGGCCGGAGCGCTATCTCTCCAGCCACATGCTGCTCGTCGCGCTGATCGACGCGATGGGGCCTGAGCCCGACGCGCCGACCGCGCAGCTGATCGGACGGCTGACCGCCGAGATGTGGACGCTGCGGCAGATGTCGATGTCGACCATCGCCAAGCTGGCTGCGGGCGAAGACCCGGTGGTCGAGGCGGCGATCGTCAAGGACCTCGGCAATGCCTATGAGCAAGCACTTCCCCGGGCCGTGCAGGCAGCGGTGAATGCCGACCTCGCCGGCAAGAGCGACCTTTCGCGGCTGCTGTCGTGGATCCTCGTCGCGAGCCCGAGCTTCTCGCTGCGCGGCGGCACGCCGGAAGTGCTGCGCGGGATCATTGCCAAGGGCCTCGGCCTGCGGTGACCGTGTCCCTCGCGCCCCGTTCGTGTCGAGCGAAGTCGAGACACGGAGCGCGGCGTGGGGTGT
>CANGJI010000033.1 GCA_947454135.1 Sphingomonadaceae bacterium | reverse complement strand
TTCTTGGCGGAGATGCGGTCGAACACGCCGCCGTCGTCGAAGAAGGTCTTCTGCGCCTTGGCCCAGCCGCCGAAATCCTTGTCGATGGTAACCATCGGGATCTCGGGGAACTGCGCCTTGAACTGCTGCGCGATGGCCGGATCGCGCGGGCGGTAGAAGTTGTGCGCGATCGCGGTCTGCGCCTCGGGCGTATAGAGGTAGCGCAGGTACGCATCGGCAACTTCGGTGGTGCCGTGCTTCTTGGCATTGGCGGTGACGACCGCGACGGAAGGTTCGGCGAGGATCGAAATCGACGGCGTCACGATCTCGAACTTGCCCTTTCCGAGCTTCTTCTCGGCGAGGAAGGCCTCGTTCTCCCACGAGATCAGCACATCGCCGATGCCGCGTTCGACGAAGGTGGTGGTCGAGCCGCGCGCGCCGCTATCGAGCACCGGCACGTGGCTGAACAGCTGCTTCACATAGGCCTCGGCAGCCGCATCCGAACCGCCGGCCTTGCGGCCATAAGCCCAGGCGGCGAGGAAGTTCCAGCGCGCGCCGCCACCCGTCTTGGGATTGGCGGTGATCACTTCGACGCCGGGCTTTACGAGGTCGCCCCAGTCCTTGATGCCCTTGGGATTGCCCTTGCGCACGAGGAACACGATGGTCGAGGTGTAGGGCGCGGAGTTGTCCGGCAGCGCCTTCTGCCAGCCGGCATCCAGCAGCTTGCCCTTCGCCGAAATGGCATCGATGTCGTAGGCGAGCGCGAGGGTGGCGACGTCAGCCTCCAGCCCGTCGATGATCGCACGGCTCTGTTTGCCCGAGCCGCCATGGCTCATGCGGAAGGTGACATCCTTGCCGGTCTTCTGCTTCCAGTAGGCGGCGAAGGCGGGGTTGATCGCCTGATAGAGTTCGCGCGTGGGATCGTAGGAGACGTTGGTGAGCTCGACCGCCCCGGTCTTGCTGCCGCCGCCCGAGCAGCCGGCAAGCAGGAAGCCCACGGCAAGCGAACCCGCGAGCACGGCGCGGCGGGTAGCGGATCGGCGTCCAGAATCGCGAAAGCTCATGCGTCGTACTCCCGTTTGCGTCAGCCTCAGGTGTCACCCTTGCGGCGTCGGGTCGTCCCTAAACTCAATTGATGCGATAGACATTAGAGTTCTGCTTCGCGGCGGCAAAGACAAGCTATGGGACCAAGCCCGCAGCGCATGCCCCCTCCCCCGCACTTCACCCCGAATCAGTGCGCATCTGTCGCAGCGAGCTTATCTCCACTTATTGAGTAGAGAATAGGTCAGCGCCGAAGTGAGGGATATTGTCGACCAAATGAGTAGACATATTTCGTAGCGCTTGGCGCGGGGCGGGCGACGCAATCAGGAGCAGCTCGGCCCGCCCGCGAGCCGGGTATAAGGGCATACCGGCCCTTGCATGTCCCGCCCCGCCTCGTGCTATGCCGATGCCATGTCACCAATCTGTAGCACTCGCCCACCATGCCGCGCCTCGGCGCGCCGTGGGGCGGCACCAGCCACAGGGGGACAAGAGCATGAGTAATGCGCAGCCAGCGGCGCGGGCCGAGCCCAATGCGCCCGCATACCGCTATTTCAATCGGGAGCTGAGCTGGCTGGCGTTCAATCGCCGCGTGCTCGCCGAGGCGCAAAACCCCAACTACCCGGTGCTGGAAAGGCTGCGCTTCCTCTCGATCTCGGGCAGCAATCTCGACGAATTCATGATGGTCCGCGTCGCGGGCCTTGCCGCCCAGGTGCGGCAAGGGATCGACGAGCTTTCGATCGATGGACTGACCCCGGCCCAGCAACTCCAGGCGGCCTATCGCGGGGTCGAGGAACTGGTGGGCGCCCAGCAGGCTATCCTCGCCGACCTGACACAGCAGCTTGATGAGGCGGGCATCCGCATCGTGGGCGACAGGAAGCTCGACAAGGCGCAGTCCGACTGGGTTGCGCACTACTTCGAGGAGCACGTCTTCCCGGCGCTGACGCCGCAGGCGATCGACCCGGCACACCCCTTCCCCTTCATCAACAACCAGGGCACCGGCATTCTCTTCACGCTCACGCGGCTGACCGACGGGGAAGCGGTGACCGAGATGATCCTCGTGCCGCCCGCGCTGCCGCGCTTCGTGCGCCTGCCCGGGGAACCATCGTGCTGGATCAGCATCGAGGAGCTGATCCTGCGCGGTGCGGGCAAGCTCTTCCCCGGATTCCGCATCCACGGCCACGGCACCTTTCGCGTGCTGCGCGACAGCGACATCGAAATCGAGGAGGATGCCGAAGACCTCGTGCGCTACTTCCGCACCGCGATCCAGCGGCGGCGGCGCGGCAAGGTGATCCTGCTGCAAGTGCAGGAAAACTTCGACCCTGCGGCAGAGGCGCTGCTGCGCGACAAGCTGCGGCTCGATTACGCGATGGTGATCAAGGCTGGCGGCCTGCTCGCGATGAACGGGCTTTCGGTGATCGTCGATACCGACCGGCCCGAGCTGAAGTTCGAGCCCTATATCCCCCGCTATCCGGAGCGCGTGCGCGAACACGATGGCGATTGCTTTGCCGCCATCCGCACCAAGGATCTCGTGATCCACCACCCGTTCGAAAGTTTCGACGTGGTGGTCGATTTCCTGCGGCAGGCAGCGTCCGACCCCGATGTCGTGGCGATCAAGCAGACGCTCTACCGCGCAGGCAAGCAATCGGCCGTGATCGCGGCGCTGATCGCGGCGGCGGAGGCGGGCAAATCCGTGACCGCAGTGGTTGAACTCAAGGCGCGCTTCGACGAGGAGCAGAACCTCCACTGGGCTAGCCAGCTGGAACGCGCCGGGGTGCAGGTGATCTACGGCTTCGTCGACTGGAAGACCCACGCCAAGGTTTCGATGGTCGTGCGGCGCGAAGGCGATGCCTATCGCACCTACTGCCATTTCGGCACCGGCAACTATCATCCGGTGACCGCGCGCATCTATACCGATCTCAGCTTCTTCACCGCCGATCCGAAGTTCGGGCGCGATGCCGGGCTGCTGTTCAACTTCATCACTGGCTATATCGAGCCAAAGGCGACCGAGATGCTGGCGATCGCGCCCATCGGCGTGCGCCGCAAGCTCTATGAATGCATCGAGCGCGAGATCGCCTTTGCCGAGGCCGGCAAGCCCGCGACGATCTGGGCCAAGCTCAACGCGCTGACCGACAGCCAGCTGATCAGCCGGCTCTACGCCGCGAGTCAGGCCGGCGTGGAAATCAACCTCGTCGTGCGCGGGATCTGCTGCCTGCGGCCGGGTGTGCCGGGGCTGTCAGAGCGGATCCGGGTGAAGTCCGTGATCGGCCGTTTCCTCGAACACAGCCGCATCTGGGCCTTCGGCAATGGCAGGCCGCTGCCCAATCGGGGCGCGCGGGTGTTCATTTCCTCGGCGGACGGCATGTCGCGCAACCTTGACCGGCGCGTCGAGGTGCTGGTGCCGATCAAGAACCCGACGGTGCACGATCAGGTGCTCGATCAGGTCATGCTCGCCAATCTGCTGGATAGCGAACAGAGCTGGATCCTTGAGCCGGACGGCACCTATCACCGCGCCGATCCGGGCTCCAAGCCCTTCAACGTCCACCGCTATTTCATGACCAACCCCTCGCTTTCCGGGCGCGGCGCGGCGCTTACCAAGGGGCGCAAGGTGCCCAAGCTGGCGCTGCGGCGCGGCGGAATGTCGCCGACCTGAGCCCGATGACCCGCTTCACCCGCGCCTCTGCCTATGTGCCTACCAAGGCGATCATCGACATCGGCTCCAACACCGTGCGTCTCGTCATCTATGGCGGCCCGGCACGCGCGCCGGATGTGCTGCACAACGAGAAGGTAACCGCGCGGCTCGGCAAGAGTGTCGCGGAGAACGGCAAGCTCGGCCAGCGGGCGATGGGCAACGCTCTGGCGAGCCTCGCGCGGTATCGCACGCTGCTCGATCTCAAGGGCATCAGCGACGTCGACGTGGTGGCAACGGCTGCGGTGCGCGATGCAGTGAACGGGTCGGAGTTCCTCGACAAGATCCGCGTGCTCGGGCTCAATCCACGGCTGCTGAGCGGCGAGGAGGAAGCCGTCACCAGCGCGCATGGGGTGATCGGGGCGTTCCCCCGCGCCGAGGGCGTTGTCGGCGATCTTGGCGGCGGCAGCCTCGAACTGGTCGACGTGGACGCGAACGGGTGCCGCCATGGCACGTCGCTGCCGCTCGGCACGCTGCGCCTTGCCGCCTTGCGCGCGGGCGGCGAGCGGGCGTTCGGACAGACGATCGCAAAGATGCTCAAGCGCGCGGACTGGCGCGCGGCGCCGGGTTCCACGCTCTATCTCGTCGGCGGCTCGCTGCGCGCGTTTGCCCGGCATGCGATGACCGTGTCCGGCTGGCCGATCGACGATCCGCACGGCTATGAAATCGACGCCGCGTCCGCGCAGGCGCTGGCCAAGGCGCTGGCGAAGCGGAAAGCCGAAACGCTGCGACCGATCCCGGGCCTTTCGAGTTCGCGCCTTGCCGCGCTCCCGGATACGGCTGCACTGCTGTTTGTTCTGATCCGCGCGCTGCAGCCGGGGCGCCTTGTGTTCTCCTCATGGGGTCTGCGCGAGGGCCTGCTGTGGGACAGCATGGCGCCGGGCGTACGCATGCAGGATCCGCTGGTCGCGGGCGCCGCGGCTTTTGCCACCGACTACGGCATTTCCGCAGGCACAGCCGCGATGGTGACAGGCTGGACGGCTGCCGCGCGTCTGCCCGATGTCGCCGCAGGGACCGAACACCTGCGGCTGACCGCAACGATGCTGTGCCTAGCCACCGCGATGGTCGAGCCCAATCTGCGCGGCGACCTCGCGCGGGAGTGGGCGCTGCGCAAGCGCTGGATCGGAGCATCGCCGGCGGACCGCGCGATGCTGGCGGCGGCGATGATCGCCAATACCGGCCGCGCCGACTTGCCGGCAGACCTCGGCCTGCTTGCCACGTCCGAACAGCTGCGAACCGCGCAGGCCTGGGGCCTTGCGACACGGCTGTGCCGGCGTTTCAGCGGCAGTACCGCGCAAGGGATCAGCGGCAGCGCGCTGCGCATCGAGGGCGGCATGCTGGTGCTGGCCGTGCAGCCGCAGATCGCGGTGCTGGTCAACGAAGGCGTGGAGCGCGATCTCAAGGCACTGGCCGCGCACCTCGGGCTGAAAGCGCAAGTGCGCTAGCTCTTCTCGCGCTCCGCCTCGGCTTCGGCGGCAGCCAGAACGCGCAGGACATTGCCCGACCAGATCTTGGCGACATCGCCCTCGGTATAGCCCGCAGCGAGAAGCGCCCTGGTGATCTTCGGCAGGTCGGCGACATCCTCAAGGCCCGTCACGCCGCCGCCGCCATCCCAATCGAGCCCGATACCGACATGGTCTACGCCGGCGACCTGCAATGCGTGGAGCAGGTTCGCCATGACGTCATCGAAAGTGGCGCGCACTTCGGGGTACTTCGCATCGATCGCGCGGCGCTCGGCGAGCACGGCCTGACGCTCGGCGGCGGTAAGCTTCCTGTCCTCGGGGTACTTTTCTTCGAGCGCCTTCATCGCCGCTTCGCGTTCCGCACTCTGCCTGACGCCCTTCACGTAGACCGAGTTGATCTGGATGACACCGCCCGCCGCCGCGAGCGCCTTCAGATGGGCGTCATCGATATTGCGCGGGTGATCGAACACCGCCTTGCAGCCCGAGTGCGTGAGGATGATCGGCGCTTTCGAGAGGCGCAGCGCATCGTCGAGCGCGCGGTCCGAACTGTGCGAGAGATCAGGGACGACACCGAGGCGGTTCATCTGGGCAAGAAGCTGGACACCGAGCGGGCTGAGCCCATCCCACTTCGCCTTGTCGGTCGAGCTGTCGGCAAACTGGTTGGTGCGGAAATGGGCAAAGCCGGAAATACGCACGCCCATCGCGTAGAAGCTTTCCAGCAGCGTCGGGTCGTCGCCCAGCGGCCAGGCGTTCTCGATCGAGAGGTAGACCACGCGCTTGCCGCTGGCCTTGATCGCGGCGGCATCGGCGGCCTTGCTGGCCAGCGCGAAGCTTTCGGAGTGGGCCGCCACCATTTCGCGGATCGCAGCGGCGCGCATGAAGGCAAAGTCGCGCGCCTTGCGCGTCGAAACAGGGTCGAGCGGCCCTTGCGGCGTGTAGATTGCCCAGAACCCGCCATCGAGCCCGCCTTGCTTCATGCGCGGCAGATCGACCTGCGTGTAATCGCCCTGCACCGTGTGCGCGTCCATGATCGACCAGCCCGGCAGGGCCAGCGAAGCCGGCGTATCGAGGTGCGTATCGAGCGTGAGCAGGCGCTGCTGGAGCGCTGCCGCCGGATCGGCCGCGGCCTTCCTCGGCGCGCTGTAGGCGGGAGCGGTGGCAGCAAGCGCCAATGCGGCAGAGGCGGCGAGGAGGATCGAGGGGTTTCTCATGTCGCCAACCTTCGCGCTGCGCCCGCGAAAGTCAATCAGGCGGGATCGGCATCGCCTTGCGCATCCGGGTGCGACGCGATGAAGGCCGGATGCGCGAGGGCAGCAGCCTCGATCGCTTCCAGCCGGGGATAGTCGGTCCGCGCCCCGAAGCGGCGGGCATTGGCCATTTGCGGGATCAGGACGACGTCTGCCAGCGTCAGCGTTTCACCGAAGCAGAACGGGCCGGTGCGGTCCGCGATCAGCCGCGAGCAAGCCGCAAGGCCGCCCTCGATCACCTCGCGCGCCCAGCCGTCGACAGCGGCCTGATCGAGCCCGCGTGCCCGCAACATGCGCAGCACCCGCAAGTTCTGCACCGGGTGAATATCGCAGGCGACGGCAAGCGAGAAAGCGCGGACGCGGGCGCGTTCGAGCGGTTCTGCCGGAAGCAGCGGCGGCTGCGGAAAGCGTTCCTCGAGGTATTCGATGATCGCAAGGCTCTGCGTCAGCACTGCGCCGTCCACCTCGAGCGCAGGCACGAGCCCCTGCGGATTGCGCGCGACATAGCCGGGCGCGGTCTGCTCGTTGGTGCGCAGATTGTGCGGTGCCGCCTCCCAGCCGAGCCCCTTGAGCGCGAGCGCGGTACGCACTCGCCATGCGGCTGATGAACGCCAGTATGTGTGGAGGACAAGTTCCATCGCAGCCCCGGATAGCGCGGGAATCCACCTAGTGTCATCATTTCTATCCGGTTAAAGAAATCGTAGTCATTCCGGATTAAAACCGGCAGGCTTGTTCATCCCTGACAGGCCATCCGGAGTATGTATGTCCGCCGAATTGCCCGAGCAACGTCCGCAGCAGGAGCGCCAGTCCGTGCGCCGCCCGCTGATGGTGCGCGTGCAGTATCGGCGGGCGGTCGTCCGGCTCGCGGCGCAGATCCTCGATCTTTCGTGCCACGGCCTGCGTCTTGCCGGCATGGAGCGGCTGCGCATCGGCGAATTCGTGTGGATCACCCTCCCCGGCCTGCCCCCGCGCCAGGCCAAGGTTGTCTGGGTCGACCGCTTCGAGGCTGGCTGCGCCTTCGTCGAGCCTCTGCACGAGGCGGTGTTCGACGCGATTGTCGCCGGCCACATGCACTGAGGCTTTCAAGCCGCCCCCGCAGTGAGTAGGGGACGGACATGCTCCGCCTCACCGAACTCAAACTCCCCCTCGATCACACGGCCGCCGAACTCGAAGCCGCGATTGCCGAGCGGCTGGAAATCGAGCCTGCCGCGCTGCTGCGCTACAGCGTGGCCAAGCGCGGCAATGACGCGCGCCGCAAGTCGGCGATCAAGCTGGTCTATGCGATCGACGCGAGCGTTGCGGACGAGGCCGCCGTGCTGGCGCGCCATGCAGGCGATACGCAAGTGCGCCCCTCCCCCGATACCAGCTACCGCTTCCCGGTGATGGCGCCGCAGGGCTGGCAGGGTCCGCGTCCGGTGGTGATCGGCGCGGGGCCATGCGGGTTGCTGGCTGCGCTGATCCTCGCGCAGATGGGGCTGAAGCCGATCATCATCGAGCGCGGCAAGGCCGTGCGCGCGCGGACCAAGGACACCTGGGGCCTGTGGCGGCGGAGCGAGTTGACGCCTGAATCCAACGTGCAGTTCGGTGAAGGCGGTGCGGGCACGTTCTCGGACGGCAAGCTCTACAGCCGGATCAAGGACCCCCGGCACCTTGGCCGCAAGGTGCTGACCGAGTTCGTCAAGGCGGGCGCGCCGCCGGAAATCCTCACCGAAGCGCACCCGCACGTCGGCACGTTCCGCCTTGTCACGATGGTCATGTCGATCCGCGAAACGATCGAGGCGCTGGGCGGCGAATACCGCTTCGAGACGCGGGTCGAGGACTTCGTCATCGGCAAGGACGACAAGGGCGAGCGGCAGCTCGAAGGCCTCGTCCTGTCCACCGGTGAAGTGCTGCCGGCAAAGCGCGTGATCATGGCAGTGGGCCATTCGGCGCGCGATACCTTTGCCGTGCTCCACGCGGCGGGCGTGCATATCGAAGCCAAGCCCTTTGCCGTGGGCGTGCGCATCGAGCACCCGCAGCGATTGGTCGACGTGGCGCGCTATGGCCCGGGCGCAGGGCATCCGATCCTTGGCCCCGCAGCCTATTCGCTGGCGCACCAGACGAGCCTTGGCCGCTCGGTCTACAGCTTCTGCATGTGCCCGGGCGGGCGCGTGGTGGCAGCAGCTTCGGAGCCGGGGCGCGTGGTCACCAATGGCATGAGCCAGTATTCGCGCGCCGAGTTCAACGCCAATTCGGGCCTCGTCGTCGATATCAACCCCGAGCGCGACTATCCCGGCGGGCCGCTCGCAGGCGTTGCCTTCCAGCGCAAGTGGGAGGAACTGGCGTATGTCGCTGGCGGCAGCAACTACCGTGCGCCCGGGCAGCGGCTGGAGGATTTCCTTGCCGGACGGCCCTCGACCAGCTTCGGTTCGATCACGCCCTCCTACCAGCCGGGGGTAACGCCGACCGACCTGGCGCAATGCCTGCCCGATTTCGCGGTGGCGGCGATGCGCGAGGCGCTGCCAGTATTCGGGCGGCAGATGCCGGGCTACGACCATCCCGACGTGGTGCTGACCGGTGTCGAGACGCGCACCTCATCGCCGGTGCGCATCACCCGCGGCGGCGATTACCAGAGCCTCAATACCGCGGGACTGTACCCTGCCGGCGAAGGCGCAGGTTATGCGGGCGGCATTCTCTCGGCAGCCGTGGACGGCATTCGCGTGGCCGAAGCGCTTGCGCTCGACCTGCTCAGCCAAAGTCCTTCGCTTTAGCCGGCTGCATCGCGCATGTAAGCGCTCAGCAGCGATTGGCGGAGCGCGCCGAGCGGCGGGAGATCGAGCCCGCCAAGCTGCGCGATGCCGACGATCTCGTCCGCGCCATAACATTGCGAGAGCATGATCGCCTCGCCCCGGATCTTCTTGCCGAGCGGTTTCGACCAGAAGGTGAAGACCGTGGGCAGTGCGCGTTCGGTGGGGTCTTCATCGACCACCATGGCAAGGCGGCCCGAGCGCAGTTCGACGAAGGCGCCGATCGGGAAGATGCCGATCATCTCGATGAAATCGACCATGATCGCGGGATCGAGCCCGACGCAATGTTCGCCCATGTGGCGGATCGCTTCGGCGGGATCGAGCCCGGGACGATGCCCCTTGCCCGCGACGAGCAGATCGTAGGTATCGCAGATCGCGGCCATGCGCGACAGCTGGTCGATCTCGCCTTCCGATAGCCGGTTCGGATAGCCGCACCCGTCGAGACGCTCGTGATGGCGCATGCAGACCTTGAGCACGGCGTCCGGAATGTCCCCGGCGGCCTTGAGCAGGGCGTGGCCAGAGAGAACGTGCTGGCAATGGACGTCGTTTTCCGGATCGGAGGTGCTGCCCGACCATGCGTCTTCCGGGTGTGGCGGTCCGCCGGTTTCCTGATTGGCGCCGATGTCCATCAGCAGGCCCGCCATGCCCGCCTCGCGCGTTTCGGCAGCGGAGAGGTTCATCTGGCGCGCCAGCGCAATCATCAGCGCACTGGCGGCGAGCGCGTGGCGGTAGGTCTCCTCGCTGTCTTCCCGGCAGCGCAGGAGGCCGTTGAAGGCATAGAGATTGCGCTGCACCGAGGCGTAGATGTCGTCGATCAGCGGATCGACGGTGCGTGCACTGATGCCGCGGCCGAGGCGGGCCTCGATGAAGACACGGCTGACGAGCCTGGAATGGCGTTCGGCGATCGAGCGTGCGGTGCCAAATTCCTTGGCGGTCGCGACGCGGGCCGCGGCAAACTTGTTTGCGGCTGGGCGCGGCGGCACCAGGGGCATGCCGCGCTGCTGGGGTGGCGGCACTGCACCAGCCATGGCCACCTCGCGCACGGGCACGTTGTTGAGCCCGCGCTCGGTATCGATGATGACCGCCTCGACCGCGCTGCCTTGCAGGGCTTCGAGCATCCACATCTCTTCGAGCAGGAACTTGCTCTTCCAGAAGGGATGCTTGAACCAGCTCCCCTCCAGCTTGTGGATGAACATGCCGAGCCGGAGCTCGGAGGTTTCGACGCGTTTCAGCATGATCTGTGCAACATGGGGCCGGTGTGGCTGAAACTGGCTCACCGCACAGCTACGCACTAACCCTGATCGCGGTGCGCAAAGGGTCATTCCCCCGTCGCTAAATCTTGGCTAGCGTTGGAAAGACAAGACAATCGTGAGGATGACCTGATGAGCACGGCGCACGGCGCAAGCATCAATCCCGGCATGGATCCGGAGGTTTTCGCCCAGTTCCTCGAGCAATTGCAGCGCTATGTGCGCGAACGGCTGATTCCGGCCGAAGCGCAGGTGATCGCGGGCGATGCGATCCCCGAAGACTTGCTCGCCGAAATGCGCGACATGGGCCTGTTCGGCCTGACGATGCCCGAGGAATACGGCGGCGCGGGCATGAACATCAGCCAGTACATCGAGACGATCCACGCGATCAGCTATGCGATGCCGGCGTTCCGCTCGATCATCTCGATCAACATCGGCATGGTCTGCTCGGCGATCAAGAACGCGGGCACGCCGGAGCAGAAGGCGCAGTGGCTCCCCCGGCTGGCGGCAGGCGAAATCGCAGCGTTCGGGCTGACGGAGCCGGGGTCCGGTTCGGACTCCGCGGGCCTTGCGACGATGGCGGTGCGTTCGGGCAACGGCTACGTGCTCAATGGCACCAAGCGCTATATCACCAACGCACCCTACGCGAAGGTGGGCCTGATCATGGCGCGCACGTCTAAGGAGAACCTGCCGAGGAACGCGCATGTCTCCGCCTTCCTCGTACCGCTCGACACACCGGGGGTGACGCGCGGCAAATCCGACAAGAAGATGGGCCAGCAGGGCAGCCATATTGGCGACATCATCCTCGAGGATGTGTTCGTGCCGGGAGACGCGCTGCTGGGCGGCGAGGAAGGCAAGGGCTTTGCAACGGCCATGCAGAGCCTCGACAACGGGCGGCTTTCGGTGGGCGCGGCAGCGACGGCGCAGGCGCGGCGCTTCCTCGATACCGCAATCCGCTACGCCAACGAGCGCAAGGCGTTCGGAGAGCCGATCGCGCAGTTCCAGCTGATCCAGGCCATGCTGGCGGACAGCCAGGCCGAAATCTACGCCGCGCAGTGCATGATGCGCGATGCCATCGCCAAGGCGGATTCGGGGCAGAAGATCCTGATGGAAGCAGCCGCCTTCAAGATGTTCGCCTCCGAGATGTGCGGGCGCGTGGCGGACCGCTGCGTGCAGATCCACGGCGGCGCGGGCTATCTGGCGGAATACGAGGCCGAGCGTTTCTTCCGCGATGCGCGTATCTACCGCATCTACGAAGGCACCACGCAGATCATGCAGCTGGTGATCGCCAAGCAGATGCTGAAGGACTTCGCGGCGGGGGTCGGCTGAACCTCACGCATCCGGCGTGTTGCAGGCCTCGGCGTCCGGCGCGCCGAGCGCCACGAACTGATCCAGCAGCCAGCGCGCTGCCGGCCCCGGCGGGGTATCGCGCCGCCAGATCGCGGTGAAGCGGTAGGCGCCGCCCGGATGGTCGGGCATGGCGAGGCGCACGAGCGTGCCCGCGGCCAGATCGCTCTCCACCATCGGCAGCGGCATGTTGCCCCAACCGATCCCCTCGCGCAGCAGCGCGTGCTTGGCGCCAAGATCGGCCAGACGCCAGGTCTTCGGGCTGACGACGCCGAAATCGCGGCCCGCCGTGGTGCCGGAACGGTCTGACAACACGAGCTGGATATAGTCGCGCCCAGCACCCGGCAGCATCTCGGTCATCCGGCCAAGCGGGTGATCGGGCGCGGCGACGGGCACCAGCAGCGTCGCACCGGCAACCTTGCCGTCGATCTCCGGGACTTCTGCCGCGAGCGGACCGGACACCCCGATCGTTGCAGTGCGCGCGAGCACCATCGCGCTGACGGCGCCAAGGGCCTCGACATGAAGCCGCAACTGCACCGTGGGGAATTCCGCCGCAAACCCGCGCAGGACCCCGGCGAGCCGTTCGGGCGGGACCATGACATCGACCGCGAGATCGACTTCGGCCTCCAGCCCGTCGAGCAGCCCCTTGACCTTGGCGCGCAGGCCATCGACCCCCTGCGCAATCGTGCGCGCTTCGGAAAGCAAGGCGCGGCCGGCCATGGTAAGCTGGGGCTTGCGGGTGCCCTCGCGGTCGAACAGGGTGACGCCAAGCTGCGCTTCGAGATTGGCCACGCCGTAGCTGATGACCGAGACAGCGCGGCCCAGCGCGCGGGCAGCGCCAGCAAAGCTGCCGGTATCGACGATGGTGAGGAAGATCCGCAACTGGTCGAACGTGGGGGTGCCGGGATTAGCCATCGTTCGGCTCCATCGAACAAATCAGTGCACTTTATCCCACTGAACAGGAAAGCGGGCAAGCGCTATATCGGCTCCAACAGCGGTGCCCTGCCCCTCCCGTCCCTCTCGGCAGCGACACTCGCACAGGAGACAGACGATGATCGAACTGCGCCCCTTTGCCAGCCTCGGCGGTGAAAACCACGGGTGGCTCGATGCCAAGCACCACTTCTCGTTCGCCGGATACCACGATCCGGCGCGGATGAACTGGGGCAACCTGCGCGTGTGGAACGATGACACCATCGCGCCGAAGACCGGCTTCCCGCCGCACCCGCACCGCGACATGGAAATCATCACGTATGTCCGCGAAGGCGCGATCACCCATCAGGACAGCCTCGGCAACAAGGGCCGCACCGAAGCGGGCGATGTCCAGGTGATGAGCGCGGGCACCGGCATCCGCCATTCGGAATACAACATGGAAGACGTGACCACGCGCATCTTCCAGATCTGGATCATGCCCACCCGCAGCGGCGAGGCTCCCGGCTGGGGCGCGCGTCCCTTCCCCAAGGGCGAGCGGGCGGGACAGTTCGTTGCGCTCGCCTCGGGCTACGAGGGCGACGGTGATGCCCTGCCCATCCGCACCGATGCCCGCGTGCTGGGCGCAACCCTGCGCGCGGGCGAGACTGCCACGTACCCGCTCGGCAAGGCGCGCAAGGCCTACCTTGTCCCCGCAACAGGCGCGGTGAAGATCGAGGATGTAACGGTGAACGCCCGCGATGGCGCCGCGATTCGCGATCTGGAGATACTGACGGTAACCGCGCTTGAAGACAGCGAGATCGTGATGGTCGACGCAGCCTGACACGCGCACGGGGAGCCTCGGAACCGGCCCGAGGCTCCCCGCACGGGCTGCGGCAAGAAAAATCGCCCGATTTACCTGCTCGGATCGCAATACTTAACTTATAGATTACCATTATAGTCCATTGCACTATCAAGGTGCCAGACGTGCGCCGAGTGTCTCACAGCAAGGCGATGGTGCGGTAGATGTCATACATGGCTCCCATTCCACCGACGGATCATGTCGTGCGGGCCCAGCGCCAGCCGCGTATCATTCGTGCCCGCCTCGTGCATCGGGATGGCGAGGTCCAGGACATCGTCATCCGCAACGTTTCCGAAACCGGCCTTGGCGCCAGCGCGCGCGGGCCGGCCCCGGTGCGCGGCGAGCGCGTGGCGGTGGTCCTTCCCGGCGATCAGGAAGTGACCGGTATCGTCCGCTGGTTCGGCGGCCACAGCTTCGGCATGCAGCTCGATGCGCCGCTCGATCTCGACGCGCTCGGCCGCGCGCTTCAGCGTCAGGCGCATGTCGCGCAGGTTTCCGGGGAATGGAAGGTCGAGACGCGCCACCGCGTCTATACCCCGACGACCGACCCTTCGCGCATCCGCCGCGTCTGATCGGCTGCATCAATCAGGCTGAAGCCTTACATCAGACTTGCTTAACCCCGACCGACGACACCCGCGCCGGTTGACCGGCCCGGTGCGGACGTCATGCTGCGCCGCCATGACCAGACAGATCGAAGAACCCGCCCGCCGGATCGACGTGATCCACGAGACCGATGTGCTCGTGGTAGGCTCCGGCCCCGGCGGACTGGCTGCCGCCCTCGCCTCGGCACGGGCGGGGGTGAAGACGACGCTGGTCGAACGCTATGGCTGCTTCGGCGGCAATATCACGCAAGTCGGCGTGGAAGGCTTTGCCTGGTACCGGCATCCCACGACAATCGACAGCGAAGGCATCGGCCGCGAGTTCGAGGACCGCGCCATCGCCATGGACGCCGCCCTGCCCGAGCCGCAATCGATCAGCCACGCGCTCGATGCCGAGGCCTTCAAGCACGTGGCGGACGTGCTGGTGCGGGAAGCCAGCGTGATCCCGATGCTGCACCGCTTCGTCGTCGCCCCGATCATGGAAGGCGATGTCATCAAGGGCGTGATCGTGGAAAGCAAGGCCGGGCGCGAGGCGATCCTTGCTGCCCGCGTGATCGACGCCACGGGCGATGCCGATCTCGCCTTCCGCGGCGGCGCGCCGACGATCAAGCACCCGGTCGACGAGATGATGTCGGTCTCGGTGATGTTCTCGATGAGCGGCGTGAACAAGGCCCGCTTTATCGAGGCGGTGAAGGCCGATCCGCAGACCTATGGCGACTGGTCTGGCGGCGGCGAATGGGACATCACGACGAGCGGCAAGGAGGACGAGATGTTCTCGCCATTCCTGCGCAAGCCCTTCCGGCAGGCGCTGAAAGCCGGGCTGCTGCCGGAAAACCTCGCCACGATTGCCGGGACATGGGGCACGGTTTCGGATCAGGGCGATCTCACCTACCTCAACCTCGTACACCACTATCTCGACGGCACCGACCCCGACAGCCTCACGCGCGGCGAAATGGACGGGCGCGCCGATGCCATGCACGCGATTGCCGCGCTGCGCGCCTTCATGCCGGGCTGCGAAGGGGCCAAGTTGCGCAACTTCGGCATGACGCTGGGCATCCGCGACACACGCAAGATCGACGCGGTCTACAACATGACCGGCAATGATGTGCGGGGCGAAGCGCGCTTCGACGATTCCATCGGGATTTTCCCCGAGTTCATCGATGGTTACGGACTGCTGATCCTGCCCACCACCGGGCGCTATTTCCATGTGCCCTACCGCTCGCTGCTGCCCAAGGGGATCACCAATCTGCTGGTGGCAGGGCGGGTCATCGGCGGCGACAAGGTGAGCCATGCCGCCGTGCGCAACATGATGTGCTGCGCGGTTTCAGGGCAAGGCGCGGGCGTGGCAGCGGCGATTTCGGTCAAGACCGGGCGCGACTTCGCTGCCGTGGACATTGGCGCAGTGCAAGCCGAACTGCGGCGGCAGGGCGCGCGGATACACTGAGGCAGCGGCGTTTGGCTGCTCTGGATCCCCGCCTTCGCGGGGATGACGAATGGTTTTTGCGCCCTTCAGTGCCGCCTCTTGTCGTCATCCCCGCGAAGGCGGGGATCCAGAGCGGCAAGGCATAGACCCGCCGGGCCTCAAGCCCCCAACAGCGGCAGGGCTGCTTCCCAGAAGTGGTGCAGGCCTTCAGCGTAGCTCGACGGCACGTAGGCGATGCAGGCCTCGTCGCTTTGCGCGTGCAGGCGAACGCCAACGTGATCGATGATCGTCGCAGCAGTGGCTCCCACCGGGAAGGCCGCAGCGCTGGTATCGAACACACCGCCTTCGAGCAGCAGTTCGCGCCAGTGCGGCCCGGCAAGGCGCATGCGGACCACGCCGCCGCCGATCGCCGTCAGCGCGCCATCATCACCGAGGGTATCGGCAAGGACCGAGGTATCGCCTTCAACCAGCCAGACGGTCGGCTCGAAACGCAAGAGCGTGGTCGCCGCATTGCCGGCGCTGCGGTTCATCGGCGGAAGCGCGAAGCCGAGCGCCTTTTGCACGCGCTTGGCCACGGCCTCAGGATTGCTCCAGATTTCAAGCGCATGAAGCGGCGCCGCCGGGAGGGCGATGATCGAGGTTGCGTCAGTCACGATAGCGTTCCCCGGCAGGATCATAGAAGTGCGGCGAGGTAACGCGCACACGGGCCTTCTCGCCGCGCGTGGGCGAGGAGACGATGAGTTCCTCGCCGTGGCGCTTGTGCCCGTCTTCGAGAAGCGCGAGCGCGATGGCTCCGCCTTCGAGGATGCGGCGCGCGGCGGCGGTGACGTGGCCCTGCGGTGATTGGCCTGCGCGCTGGATCAGCATGCCGCCTTCCGGAATCGGACCATCGAGGCTGACAAGGCCGACAAGGTTGTTGCGACCAGGCGCGCTGAGTGCAGGCCGCGTGAGGCCCGCCGCGCCGATAAAGCCGCCAGCCTTGTTGAGCATCCCGCCAAGGCCGAGATCGTGCGGGGTCGAGCGGCCATCGACTTCGCCGCCGACGACCACGTGGCCCTTTTCGATCCGCAGCAGCTCCATAGCTTCGAGGCCATAGGGCGCACCGCCTTCCGCGCGGGTCGCCGCGTCGATGGCCTGCCAGACGGCAGCGGCATGGCTCGCCTCGACATGGATTTCAAAGGCGCGCTCGCCGCTGTAGCTGGCGGCGAGGACGTGGACCGGGACGCCGGCCAGCGTGGCGGGCGCATAGCCCATATGACGCGGCGGTTCGCTGCCGATGAGCGAGGCGAGGATGGCGCGGGCGCGGGGTCCGGCCAGGGCGATCCCGGCGTAGTGCTCCTGCACATTGACCACCGAACACTTGAGATCGGGCCGCAGCGAGTTGCGGACATAGGACAAGTGGCCGGCCATGCGGTCGGCGCCGCCGGTGGAACTGGTCATCAGGTAGCGGTTTTCGGCAAGGCGCCAGACGGTGCCATCGTCAAACACGATGCCGTCTTCTCGGCACATGAAGGTGTAGCGGCCGCGGCCAATGGCGAGCTTGCCGACCGTGGTGGCGCACACGAGTTCAAGGAGAGCAGCCGCATCAGGGCCGCTGACTTCGAACTTGCCGAGCGTGGAGACGTCGCTGAGACCTGCCACGGTGCGCACGGTGCGGGCTTCGCGCATGGACGCTTCGGCGAGGCTTTCGCCGTTCACCGGATAGGCGCGCGGGCGGAACCAGTAGCCGAGCGGTTGCCAGATCGGATCATGCTTCTCGTGCAGACCATGCAGGGGGATCCGGCGCACGTGCGCCCCCGCATTGCGTGCGCCGGCGCCCGCCAGCAGGCCCATGGTGACCGGCGTGAACGGCGGGCGAAACGTGGTGAGGCCGGCCTCGGGCACCGTCACCCGCTGCTTTTCAGCAAGGCGCGACAAGGCGACCATGTTGCTGGTCTTGCCCTGATCGGTCGCCATGCCGAGCGTGGTGTAGCGCTTGAGGTGCTCGACCGAGCGGTAACCTTCCTGCCAGGCGAGATCGATGTCAGCGAGGCTGACGTCGTTCTGGAAATCGACGAAGCTCTTCTTGGCCTTGCCGGCCGGGGCAACGGCGGGCGCAGGCGGCGGATTGAGCGCGCTGCCGACGGTTTCGCAGGCCTGCGGAGTCTCGCCGGGGATGAAGGCCTGCGCCTCCTCGTTCCATGTGAGCTTGCCGCCCGCCTGCATGTGAAGGTGCGAAACAGGGACGAAACCGCCCGAAACCGCGATGAGGTCTGCGTCAAAGCTCTGCTCGCTGCCGCCGATCACTGCGGTAACCTTGCGCAAGCCGTGCTTGCGCCCGGTGACGCTGGCAGGCCGCGCATCATGATGGACGGTGACGCCTGCAGGCGCGGCGGGGCCGGATGCGCGGGCATCGAGCAGGGCGACAACTTCGGCGCCTGCTTCAACCAGGGCCTCTGCAGTGAGGTAGGCGTCATCGTTGTTGGTGGCGATGACGACGCGCTTGCCGGGAAGCACGCGCCAGCGGCGCACGTAGCTGCGCACGGCCTGGCTGAGCATGACACCGGGGTGGTCGTTATTGGCGAAGGGCACCGGGCGCTCGATCAGGCCGGTGGCGAGGATCACCCGCCCTGCCCGCACGTGCCACAGCCGCTGGGCAAAACCATGCGTGGGGACGGCACCGGGTTCGGCAAGGCGCTGGGTGAGCGTGAGGAAGTTGTGGTCCCAATAGCCCGACGCCGTGGTGCGCAGCAGCACCTTGCCGCCGAGCGCCTTGATCTGAGCGATCATGACGGCAGGGTCCATCGCGGGATCGGGATCGCGCAGCAGCGAGCCGCCGGGGGCTGCGTCCTGCTCGACGAGCATGACGCTGCTGCCGGCTTCTGCCGCTTCGAGCGCGGCCTTGAGGCCTGCGGGACCGGAGCCGACCACGAGCACATCGCAGAAACCGGCGGTTTGCGAGAAGTTATCCGGATCGGCCTCGGTCGGCGCATTGCCGAGGCCGGCTGCGCGGCGGATGAAGCCTTCGTAGCGCAGCCAGTGCTTCGCCGGACCGAAGAAGGTCTTGTAGTAGAACCCGGCGCCAAGCGCGGGCGCGGCAAGGCCGAAGATCGACGCGACGTCCAACGACAGGCTCGGCCAGCGGTTCTGGCTGGTGGCGACCATGCCCGGATAGACGAAGACATCGGTCGCGCGGGTGTTGGGTTCGGCGCGGCCGCCGGTGCCGACGGTGACGAGCGCGTTGGGCTCCTCGATCCCGGCGGTCATGATCCCGCGCGGACGGTGGTACTTGAAGCTGCGGCCGACGAGGCCGATGCCGTTCGCGAGCAGCGCAGCGGCCAGCGTATCGCCGGGGCGGGCTTGATAGGTCGTGCCATCGAAGGTGAAGGAGATTGTTTCCTCACCAGTGGCGGGGCGCATCGGACCGCTCATGGCAGCGCCTCCGGGCCGATGGCGCGCACGGCGTGAATCTCGTGCGTCACGCGGTGGCGGGTGAGCACCATCCATGCCCGGCAGCCATACGTATGGCGCCAGATTTCCTCATCGAGGCCCATCGGATTGGCGCGGGTGTAGAGCGCCTGCATCGCGGTCTGCGCATCGGCAGCGGGATCGACGACGGAGTCCATCGTGCGTTCGTAGGTGAATTCGGTCTGGGCGCGCGGGCCGCAGTGGGGACAGGTGATCTGGTACATCTGGGTGCCTGTCTCAGCGGTGGTTCGGCATGGGACCAACCGACGTTTCGTCGATGGTCGCGCCGGTCATGAAGCGTTCGAGGCTGAAGGGGGCGTTCAGCGCATGCGGGGCCCCAGTGGCGAGCGTGTGGGCATAAGTCCAGCCCGAGGCAGGCGTCGCCTTGAAGCCGCCGTAGCACCAGCCGGCGTTGAGATAGAGCCCGTCGATCGGCGTGGTGCCGATGATCGGCGAACCGTCGAAGCTCATGTCCGTCACGCCCGACCACGTGCGCAGCATGCGCAGGCGCGAGAGCGCGGGCATGAGCGTGACCGCCTGCGCGATGGCACCTTCGGTCACCGTCGGCTGGCCGCGTCGGGCATAGCTCGGCCAATTGTCCGGATCGCCGCCCATGACGATGCCGCCCTTGTCGGACTGGCTGATGTAGCAATGGAGCGATTGCGACATCACGACCGACTGCACCATCGGCTTGACGCCTTCGGTGACGAGCGCCTGCAAGGTCTGCGATTCAATCGGCAGGCGAAGGCCGGCAAGGCCCGCAACATGGCCGCTGTGGCCGGCAACGCAGATGCCGGTGCGCCCCGCGAGGATGCGCCCGCGCGTCGTTTCGACGCCGGTGATCTTGTTGCCGTCACGCACGAAGCCGGTGACTTCGCACTTCTGGATGATATCGACACCCAGCGCGTCGGCGGCGCGGGCATAGCCCCAGGCGACCGCGTCGTGCCGCGCGGTCCCGGCGCGCCACTGGATCAGCGCGCCGTCGATGGGGAAGCGGGAATTGCGGGAAAGGTCGAGCAGCGGCTCGATCTTGGCGATCTGCCTGGGTGTCAGCAGTTCGGCGTCGATCCCGTCGCAGCGCATGGCATCGCCGCGTTCGGCGAGCTTGATCATGTCGCCATCGTTATGGCCAAGGAACATCGCGCCGCGCGGGCTGAACATGACATTGTAGTTCAGATCGTCGCTCAGGCCATGCCACAGCTTGAGGCCGAACTCGAAGAAGTTGTGCAGCTGCGGCAGGCGGTAGTTCGAGCGCACCAGCGTGGTGTTGCGCCCGACGTTGCCGCCGCCGATCCAGCTCTTCTCCAGCACCGCGACATTGCGGATGCCGTGGACCTTGGCGAGGTAATAGGCAGTGGCGAGGCCATGCCCGCCGCCGCCGATGATGATGACATCATAGCTCGCACGCGGCTCCGGATCGCGCCACGCCGGTTCCCAGTGCTTTTGCCCGTTGAGCGCGCCGCGCAGCAGGCTGAAGGCGGAATAAGGTGTCTTCATGCCGCCAATTCAGCCTTGGGTGCCTGCCAGCCGCGCTGCTCGCGCCAATCGGCACCGATGCCGTCGAAGCGCGAAAGGCTGAGCTTCGCGATATCGGTGAAGCTGCACTGGCCGTCGACGACGAGATCGCGCACCGCATGGCCCGACGCGGGCGAGAGGCCGAACCCGACGCCCGACATGGTGATGACGGTAACGTTTTCGGGATCGCGCATCCGATCGATGATCGGGCGGCCATCCGGCGTGTTCTCGACGATACCGGCCCACGAACGGATCACGTTGAGGTGCGCCGCCTTGGGGAACAGTTCGGCCACGCGGCGCGCGAGATTGCGCGTGAGCGGCGAGGAAGGCCGCGCGGGCGGGCCTGCCTCCAGCGTCTCGAGCCATTCGTGCGGGCCGCCGCCATAGGCGAGGTTGCCGCGCAGGGTCTGACGGCCATAGAGGCCGTTGCCGTCGACGCCGCCGATGGGCATCATCGGCGCGGGTTCGGTCACGATCATTTCCGCACGCGCGGCGGCAAGCGGAACCTCGACGCCGAGCTTGGCCATGAGCGCCTGGATCTGCGGCCCGGCAGCGACGACGACGGCATCGCATTCGTGGCGGCCGCTGGCCGCATGCACCGCGACGACCTTGCCGCCCTGCGTCTCGAACCCGGTGACGGGGCTGTGCTGATAGATGCGCCCGCCAAGGTCCTGCAGTGCCCAGGCATAGGCCTGCACGCTGCGCTGCGGGTTGGCGTGGCCGCCGAAGCGGTAGTGCATGCCGCCGAGGCAGTTGTCACCCGCCAGCGGCACCATCGCGCGCACCTGATCACCGGTGAGCAGATCGACACGGTAGCCCATGTCGTTGTTCATCTTGGCGAGATAATGGTACTGATTCAGCTGCTTGGGGCTGACTGCAATGACGAGGCGTTCCTGCTGGTGCTCGGTCGGATAGCCGAGCAGCGCGTCCATGTGCGGCCACATGCGCTGCTCTTCCTCGAACAGCGGGCTCTGGTAGTGCGAGGCACCGCCACCGTTGCGGCCCGAGGCTTCC
The DNA here is from genome assembly GCA_947454135.1 of Sphingomonadaceae bacterium. Taxonomy (GTDB): domain Bacteria; phylum Pseudomonadota; class Alphaproteobacteria; order Sphingomonadales; family Sphingomonadaceae; genus Novosphingobium. Next base: position 9,448 of record CANGJI010000033.1, on the reverse strand, counting down.
CAGCCGACGATGCCCTTGTCGAGCACTGTGACCTCAGCGCCCGAGCGGGCGAGCCACCAGCCGGCGCTCAGGCCGGAGACGCCGCCGCCGACCACGACGACCTTCATCTTCGACGCAGTACCGGCGATCTTCGCCATGGTTTCCTGCGGGGTTTCCTTTGGCGTGGGCATACCGACGTAGGTCATTTTAGAGGCTCCACCCTTCGGCAATGGCTTGCTGGTGCTCACGCTCGCGCGGAGTATCGATATCGCGGTAGGGCACCCACTGCGTCGGGATGCCGAACCAGACGTCCCACCCGGCGCGCATCTCTTCGCTTTCTTCCCAATCGGCCAGAATGCGCAAGGGAAGCGGGCGTACGGGCGCGCGGTGAGTGGCGAGCGGGACCGAGCCGAACGGGCCGTCCGCCGCCATCGCCAGCATCATCGCCACCTGATCACGGCAGCGGCGGCCCTGGCAAACGCCCATGCCGGCGCGGGTGAGGCGCTTGATCTGATCGGGGTTGGGCGGGCCGTCCTTGATCAGGGTATCCAGCGAGCGCGCCTGCATCGGTGCGGGTCGTTCGAGGTAGCGCGGGGGCTGCACGCCGAGGAGATCGGCGCGGGTCACTTCCTCGCACTGGCAGACGATGGTGTCCGGCTTGGAGAGCTTGCCCAGTTCGCGCGCCCATTCCATGCGGTAGTCGACATGGTCGAAGCCGGTATCGGCCAGCCCGGCGCAATCACCGACGCAGGTGACGCCCGCGTTCTCGCCCGGGATATACCCGCCGCGCGCGCCATCGAGCACGCGCTTGCCGCCCATCGCGTCGATCAGTTCGATCGAGGGGACGAGGCCGATTGCGAGCACGATCGTATCGACCGCGATCTCGGCACCCGAGCGCAGGCGGACACGTTCGACGCCGTCGATGCCGCCGATGGCTTCGGCGGGGGCATCATCGAGGTAGAACGGGATCTGCGCGGCGCGGACGGCTTCAGCGAGCGCCGCCTGGCCCTGCGGGGCGCTGCGCACTTCAACGAGCCCGGCGACATCGACGCCCTTGTCCCGCGCAAGGAGCGCGGTTTCGAGCGCAAGATCGTGGCTGCCGACGATGAGGATGCGCTTGCCTGCGAAGGCTTCATAATGCGCGAGGAGGCGTTCGAGCGCAGCCGCGCCCATCACGCCCGGCTGGTTCCAGCCCGGAAAGCCGATGGCGAGATCGCGCGCGCCCGTGGCGAGGACGAGTTCGTTATAGCCGACGATCCAGCCGCGATCCTTGTCCGCCAGCGCGACGACGCTTTCGGGAAGGCCGGTGATGCCGGGGCCGTTGCGATAGACGCCCCAGGCGCTGGTGCCGAGGAGCACTTCGACGCCCGCCTCCATCGCGGCTTCAAGCATCGGCTCGCTCATGAACACGGTTTCGAGCATGCGTTCGGCGTTCTGCGTGGCGGTCGTCATGCGGCCACCGAAGAGGAGCGGAACGTCGTTGCCCATGGCCGCGCCCGGGACCGGGTTCTCGTCGACGAGGAGGACCGACTTGCCCTCCCCTGCCCCGGCGAGCGCGGCAGCAAGGCCCGCAGGACCAGCGCCGACAACGACCATGTCGTAGCGCGCTTCGGGCGCAGGGAGCTTCGTGCCGATCGCGTGGGGATCGGTTCCGTTGTTGGAATGCATGTTCAGACAGCCTCTAGTGCCTGGGAGAGATCCGCGATGATATCGTCGGCATGTTCGAGCCCGACGGACAGACGCATCGTGCCATCGGTAATACCGCCGGCAAGGCGCCCCTCGCGCGGGACGGCGTAGTGGGTGGTAGTGGCGGAATGGCAGATCAGCGTCTCCGATCCGCCGAGGCTGACCGCCAGCTTGAGGAGCCTGAGCGCATCGAGCATGCGGAACGATTCCGCCTCGCCGCCATGGAGATGGAACGAGAACGTCGAGCCCGCGCCCTTGCACTGGCGATCGTAGACCGCGCGCGCCGGAGTACCCTCCTTGAGGAAGCCGAGGTAGGTAACGCCGGCCACCTTGGGATGATCCCGCAGGAATTCCGCCACCTTCCGGGCATTCTCCATTGCGCGCTCGATCCGCACGGCGGCGGATTCAAGGCTGCGCACGACGAGCCAGGCGGTGAAGGGATCGAGGTGGTTGCCCCAGGTGGTGCGCAGGGTGCGCAACTGATGGATCAGCTCGAGCTTGCCGCTCACCCCGCCCGCGAGCAGATCGCTGTGCCCGGCGCAGTACTTGGTGAGCGAGGTCATGCACAGATCGACGCCCTGTTCGATCGGGCGCTGCGCGAAGGGACCAAGCAAGGTGTTGTCGACCACGACGAGCGGTCGGCGGCCCGTCTCGCGGCCGATCTCGTCCGCCACAGCGACCATGAGGTCGAGATCGACCATCGCGGCCGTGGGGTTGGCCGGGGTTTCAGCAACGATCAGCGCAAGCGGACCCTTGGCAAGCGCGGCGCGGGCGGCGGCGCGGACGTTGTCCGGATCGCAGCCGTCGGTGTAGGTTTCGACATGGGTGCCGAAGCCCGGCATGACCGAGCCGTAGAGCATGTCCACCCCGCCATAGATCGGGCGGCCGTGGAGCACGCTGTCCCCCGGCTTCACGAACGTCAGCGCGATCGAGGAATGCGCAGCCATGCCCGACGAGAACGCCGCCGCTGCTTCCGCTCCGTCAATCGCGGCAAGCCGCGTTTCCAGAATGTCGAGCCCCGGATGGCCGAGACGCGAATAGATGTGGCCCGCGCCCTGCTTGCCCGCCAGCGGCCCGGTGCCGTCAAAGAACGCTTCGTGGACGTCCTTCGCGTGCTGGGCGCTGGGATAGATGAAGGTCGAAGTCAGGTAGACCGGCGGCTTGACCGCGCCGAGCGCCTCGGCGGGATCATAACCGAAGGCGACGGCGAGGGTTTCGGGCCTCAGGCTGGTGGACTTGGGTCCCCGGGAAGAATCAGCTACCATGCTTCTCGACATACTTGCGGGCGGTGTCGCAGTACCAGTCGGTAAAGCGCAGCGCGAGCAGTTCGGCCTCCTTCGAATAGGGACCGGGGATAAAGCCGGGGCTGTTGACGCCGAGCTGGTTGTTTTCCGCCAGTTCCTTGTCCTGCAGGTTCGTGCGGGTCCACAGGTCGGCAAGGCTCTCGACAGTGTAGTCGACGCCTTCGACGGCATCCTTGTGGACGAGCCACTTGCCGGTCACCGCCGTTTCCTTCGGGCCCACCGGCATCGCGCTGAACATGAAGGTGTGGTCGGCGGTCGAGTGCATGAAGCTGTGCGGATCGATGGCGAGGCGCATCGAGCCGATATCGCCGCCGTTCTTGTCGCACATCAGCTTCTTGACGAGGTGCTTCCCGTCCATCGAGAGCGAGAGCACTTCCGGATTGAGCAGGAAGCGCGCCAGCTGCCACCACTCGCCCTCGATCGCATCCGTGGCGAGGCCGAGCGCGGCCATCTGTTCGTGGAAAGTCTGTACGCGCAGATCGCCGTCGACATCGAAGTGCTTCTTCATGCCGACCGGGAAGGTCTTGGCCAGTTCGGGATGGCCGGTCGCGCAGTGATAGCACTCGCGCCCGTTCTCCATCACGAGCTTCCAGTTGGCATATTCGGTGATCGTGCTCTCGAACGCGAGCTTGGCGTTCTTGAGATCGTGCGGCGCGAGGTACTCCTCGAGCCGAAGCGCGAATTCGTTGAACGGCGGCGGGTTGTCATCGAAGCAGATGAACAGGCAGCCCGCGACGCGCTCGAGCTGGATCGGGCGCAGACTGTGTGCGGCCTTGTCGAAGTTGTCTTCCATGCGCATCGCCGAAAGCAGCGAGCCATCGAGCTCGTAGGTCCAGCGGTGGTAGGGACACACGATCTTGGGCGCCGAGCCGCTGCCGGTTGCGCACAGGATCGAACCACGGTGGCGGCAGGAATTGTGGAAAGCACGGATCTCGCCGTCACGGCCCTTGACGATGAGCACCGGCCACTGGCCGACCATCTGCGAGATATAGCTGCCAGCCTTGGGCAGCTCGCACTCGAACCCGGCCATGAGCCAGCTGGTACCGAAGACGGCGGTCATGTCGAAGTCGAAAACTTCGGCGTCATTATAGAGCGCCTGGGGGAGGCAGTGCCCTTCCGGCCGCTGGGCGAGAAGCAAGCCGATCCGGCTGAGGTCGATCATGTGTGGGTTGTCCCGATGACACGAGGAACGAATGATCCATCGGGTGGACCAACCGGACGAATGCAGCCAATCGGATTTCCTTATGCCGCCATGGAAAATTGACAAAAAGGCATGGCCGATATGCGTCCGGGGGCCCGGCAAGGCCGCCACAGAAGGTTAAAAGCTCGTCTTAATTATGATAAATTTCTGCAATATCAGCCGCTTGCGGCGCCATGCAAACCTATGCGGAGCAAGGAGGACCAAAAAGCCACAATCGGCAACGACCTTGCCGCGGAGCAATCTGGGGGTGGATTTAGGCATTGCTTTGACCTAGGCTTGCCCAAACGCGACGATGAGCGTGCTGAAAACGGGGAGTAAAATCAGGGAATTGCCTGCTCGGAAGTGATCCGGCCGGATGGGGTCGATCGGGTGTGAAGCGGCCAATCAAGCGCCCTTCGCGCATTTTCCTGCAGGGCGTCTTCCTGATGGTTCCCGTCTGAATGCACGCGTAATCGTCGCGCTTTTATGAACCCCGGCCAGGTGCCGGGCGGAAAATGAGAAGGATGGGGGTACAAATGAAATCACGGTTTATGTTGTCGTGCGCTGCCGCGGCCGTTGCGCTCGGCTCGGGCGAGATGGCGCTGGCACAGTCCGCACCGCAGGCTGATTCCGCCGCTGCTTCCTCCGACGTGATCGTCGTCACGGCCCAGCGCCGCGACCAGTCGATCCAGGACGTGCCGCTGACCCTCCAGGCCTTCAGCACCGACACGCTGAGCAAGCTCAACGTCACCAACATCGACGGCCTGCTCCGCTACACCCCGAACGTCACCTTCTCGAACAACGGTCCGGGCCAGGGTGCGATCTTCCTGCGCGGCCTCTCGGCGGGCTTTGCCGGCCAGCAGTCGTCCGCGACGATCGGTGGCTTCCCCAACGTCGCGCTCTACCTCGACGACCAGTCGATGCAGTTCCCGGCCCGTAACGCCGACGTCTACCTCGCCGACATGGAGCGCGTCGAAGTGCTCGAAGGTCCGCAGGGCACGCTCTTCGGCGGCGGCGCGCAGGCCGGTGTGGTTCGCTACATCACCAACAAGCCCAAGCTGAGCAAGTTCGAGGGCCGCTTCGAAGGCAGCTTCGGCGGCACCGCCGGCGGCACCACCAACGGCTCGTTCAACGCGATGATCAACGTTCCGATCGTCGAGGACAAGCTTGCCGTCCGCGTCGTGGCCTACACCGATCACCGCGGTGGCTACATCGACAACAAGCTGTCGACCTTCACTCGCCTGCCGAGCGACCTTGGTTCGTACTACCTGGCCTATCAGGGCAACGGCAACCAGCTGACCCCTGGCCAGCAGAGCCGCGATGGCAAGTACAACAACGCCGCGCTGGTCGAAGACAACTTCAACCCGGTCGACTACACGGGTGGCCGTCTGGCCCTCGCCTGGCAGGTCGCGCCGGATTGGGACCTGCTCGTCACGCAGTCCTACCAGAAGCTGGAATCGAAGGGCACCTTCGCCGTCCAGACCTACACCTACGACTACGCCCCGCTGACGGGCCTGTCGTCGACGCTGTTCTCGCCCCAGTACAACAAGGACGACTACTGGAACACGTCCTGGACGATCAACGGCAAGATCGGCGACTTCAAGGTCATCTACACCGGTGCGTATCTGAAGCGTCACATCTCGCAGCAGGGTGACTACACCAACTACGCCCGCGCGACCTACGGCATCTTCTACCAGTGCACCGGCGGTGCGAACTACTACTGGAACGTCGGCGCCGCGCCTTACTGCTACGAGCCGAACAGCCGCTGGAACGACAAGGTCCGCAACACCCACGAGAGCCACGAAGTGCGCATCTCGTCGCCTGATACGGGCCGTATCCGTGCGATCGTCGGCGGTTACTACGAGAACTTCAAGATCCAGGACAACATGGACTGGTCGTACACGACCATTCCGAACTGCGGTCTCGACAGCACTGCCGCTGGCCTTCAGGCCGCCGGCACGGTCTGCCTTGGCCAGGTTGCGCCGAACCCCAACGCCACGCTCAACGTGCCCGGTCCGCGTGGGCCCGGCGTCTCGTTCGGTCAGGACGTCACCCGCGGCTACAAGCAGTATGCGGCCTTCGGTTCGGTCGATTTCGACATCACCGACAACCTGACGATCACGGCCGGCACCCGCTACTACTACTACGACAACTACCAGAAGGGCTCGGTCTACTCGTCGTTCAACTTCGCCTGCTATCAGGTTCCGGTCTGCACGACGGGTTCGAACCTCGATGCGCTGGGTCTGAAGTCGACGTACAAGGGCTTCCGCAGCAAGGGAACGATCACCTGGAAGCCCGCGCAGGGCACCATGGTGTACTTCACCTACAGCGAAGGCTTCCGTCCGGGTGCATTCAACCGTGGTCCTTCGGCCCGCGTGAAGGATCCGGTTGCGCCGCACGCTCCGCAGCTTCTGGTTCCGGCCGCCTATTCGCCCGACAACCTGATCAACTACGAAACGGGCCTCAAGACCGACCTGTTCGACCACAAGGTCACGTTCAACCTCTCCGCCTACTACATGGAGTGGAAGAACATCCAGATCGGCTTCTTCAACCCGGCAGCCGGCTTCGGCAACACTGCCTTCGCGACGAACGGCCCGACCTACCACATCAAGGGTCTTGAAGCGCAGCTCTCCATCCGTCCGATGGCTGGCCTGACGATCAACGGTTCGGCCACCTACAACGAGAGCAAGCAGGCCAACGCGCCGTGCTTCATCGCGAACAACCCCGGTGTGTCGAGCTTCGGCAAGTGCATCACCGAGGTGTACGTCGGTGGTCAGGTCAAGCCGGTGCAGAGCCCGTTCGGCAACGTTGGCAGCATCACGCCGTTCAGCCCGAAGTTCCAGGGCAACATCCGCGCCCGCTACGAGTGGACCGGCAAGGGTGGCATGGACTGGTTCATCGGTGCCGGCGTGAACTACATCAGCACGCAGTACAACCAGCCCGCGACCTATCCCAACGGTGACGTCCCGGGTAACGGCAACGGTGTCAGCCCGAACGGTATCATCGTTCCCGCCACCACCGTGCTGCGCTACAAGATGCCGGGCTATGCCCTCGCTGACGCACAGATCGGTTTCACGCGTGACAACTGGACCGTGACCATCTTCGGCGACAACATCTTCAACAGCCACGCATCGACGTTCACGAACTCGTCGCAGTACATCAAGACTTCGACGGTCGTCCGTCCGCTGACCTACGGCATCAAGATCGCAACGAAGCTGTGATCTGATGTGAATGATTGGAAGGGGTGGTGCACCACGCACCACCCCTTGCTTTCCGGCAATATCTCGAATGCAATTGGGCGAGTTTGATGGACACGCGCGGCGATGGCCGACAGGAAAGTGCGTAGATGGCCACGCAAGCCGACCTGATCCAGTCTGTTGATACCCACCCGGCCCCGCAGACTGCGGTTCCGCCTGAGGAAGAACTCAAGGCACTCTACGCCCTTCAGGCCAAGGGCGACCATGCAGCGGCAGCAAGCGGCGCAAAACGGCTCCTCGCCATTGCCCCCTCCAATCGCGATCTCCTGCTGATCGAAGCGCATTCGCTGCGCATGATGCAGAAGATCGAAGATGCACTGGCCGCGCTCGACCGGCTGGCCATGCATCATCCCGGCTTCAGCCAGATGTTTCTTGAACGTGGCCTGTGCCACGTCGCCCGCCGCGATGCGCCCGCCGCCATCGCCGACTTGCGCACCGCCGTGATGGTCAATCCCGCGCTCGCCATGGGCTGGCGCATGCTTGACGGGCTCTATCGCATGACCGGCGACACCCGCAGCGCCGAGCTTGCCACGCGGCATTTCGCGCACCTCGCCAGCCTTCCGCCCCCGATCGTCCAGGCCAAGGTGCTGTTCGGCGATGGCGAAATCGACGTGGCCGAGACACTGATCCGCCGCTTCCTCGTCGAAGCTGGCGACCATCCCGAAGCGATGCGCGTGCTGGCGCAGATCGGCCACCGCCGCAACGTGCTCGACGATGCCGAGGCGCTTTATGAAGGCGTGCTCGCGCTCGTGCCCGACCACGACGAGGCGCGCCACGAATATGTCCAGGTGCTGATCGCGCGGCACAAGTTCCCGCAGGCGCGCGAGGCGCTGGAGCCGCTCCTGCGGCGCGATCCGCGCGGCCACCCGCACCGCATCCAGGCTGCAACGATCAAGGTCGGCCTCGGCGATTTCGAAAGCGTGATCCCCGAATACCGCGCGATGATCGGCGAGATTGCGGGCGACACTCTCGAAGCCCGCGTCCGCCGAGCCGATCTCAACCTGTGGCTCGGCCACGCGCTCAAGACCGAAGCCCGCACCGCAGAGGCGATCGACGCCTATATGGCGGCGACCGCCGACCGCCCCGATTTCGGCGATGCCTGGTGGAGCCTCGCCAACCTCAAGACCTACCGCTTCTCGGCCGAATCCATCGCGGTGATGCAAGAACGGCTCGATGATCCGGCGACGGCCGAGGTCGACCGCGTCCACATCGCCTTCGCGCTCGGCAAGGCGCTCGAGGATGCCGGCGATTACGAAGCATCCTGGGCGGCCTATTCGCGCGGCAATGCCATGCACCGCGCGGGCAACGGCTATCTCCCCGAAGTGTTCGAGACCAACACCCGCGAGCAGAAGCGCGTCTGCACGCCCGCCTTCTTCGCCGCGCGCGAAGGCTGGGGCCTTGAAGACCCCTCGCCCATCTTCGTGCTCGGCCTGCCGCGCTCGGGCTCGACGCTGCTGGAGCAGATCCTTGCCTCGCACAGCCAGGTCGAAGGTACGCAGGAGCTGCCCGACATCCAGCGGATCGTCCACGAACTGCAGGGCCGCGAGCTCAATTTCGACAAGCCGCTCTACCCCGGCTCGCTCGAAACCCTCGACAAGGCCGCCGTGCGGAGGTTTGGCGAGCAGTACATCGCCGATACGATGCCCAACCGCGTGATGGGCCGCACCTTCTTCATCGACAAGATGCCGAACAACTTCCGGCACATCGGCCTGATCCACCTGATCCTGCCGAACGCGAAGATCATCGATGCGCGCCGGGATGCGATGTCGTGCTGCTTCAGCAACCTCAAGCAGCTCTTCGCGCAGGGCCAGGAATTCACCTACGGGATCGAGGACATCGCGCGGTACTACAAGACTTACGTCGAGCTGATGGACCACTGGGACGCGGTGCTGCCCGGCCGGGTGCTGCGCGTGCAGCACGAGGACGTCGTCGACGATCTTGAAGGCAGCGTGCGGCGTATCCTCGATTACTGCGGCCTCCCCTTCGAGGACGCCTGCATCGAATTCCACAAGACCAAGCGCTCCGTGCGCACGCCGAGCTCC
>CANGJI010000032.1 GCA_947454135.1 Sphingomonadaceae bacterium | reverse complement strand
GCCCCTTCCTCGATCCCCAGAGCGCGCAGCCGCTGCGCTTCCTCGGGCACGAGCGCATCCCAATCCGCGGAAACGATCCGCGCCGGGGTGCCAAGGGGAAGTTCGTCGAGAGTCACGCCCGGAGCGCTGCCACAGCGCCGGGGTCATTGCAAGTCATTCGCAATAACTGTTTCGACTTAACGCGCCGGATAGCGCAACCGGCCGAGCAGCCGCGTCACGCTGAAGGTCTCTTCCTTCGGCTTGGTGAAGCGCGCCTTGGCTTTTTCGAAGCGCATGATGCCATCGATCCGGCGGGCGAGGAACGCGCGGGTTTCCTCGCGGTCCTCGCTCTTGTCTTCGGCCATAACGGCCAGAGTCGCGGCGTAGATCGAGCCGAGGATCGCACGCTTGGTGTAGTGGTTGTAGTCGGTCGCGGTATCGCCCGCGAGCCGCCACATCGCATCCGCGCTGCGCCATGCAAGCTTCGTCGCGGCAGCCACGTTCCACGGCTTGGCCATCTCGATCAACGCCCCGCGCAGCGCCTCTTCGCGGCCCGCGATCTGGTCGAGCCGGAAGGTGACGAGTGCAGTGATCCGCTCGCGCACTTTCATGGCCGCGAGATGCTCGGCCGGAAGCGCCTCCGCCATCGCGCGGTCGATGCTGCCTGCCCATGCGGTGATCATCGCCATGGCCGCCGATTGCGCGCCCTCGGCCTGAAACGCAAAGCGCGCGGCGGCGGGGTCGATCCCGGTAATCTCGGCCGCCTCGTTCACCGCAGCTTCGGTCCAGCCATCGAACGCAGCGGCTTCGGCGATATGCGGGGCCAAGAGGCAGCGCATGTCCTCGAGCGAGAGATCAGCGGTGCCAATGGCAGATGCAGCGTCGATCATGTGTCCGGATCCGATCAGAACGAGGGGCCGTAAGTCTTCTTCTGGCCGCCGATGCCACCCTTGGCGGTATTGGCGAGCTCGCTTGCAACCGGGCTGTCCTTGCCCTCCAGCATGGCATAGTCGCGCGCCGAGCGGCCGGAATTGTCCGGGCGATCCGGATTGGCCCCGGCCTTGAGCAGCGCGCGCACCATGGCGAGATCGCGCCGGTGCACGGCTGTGATCAGCGGTGTTTCGCCGGTGTTGTTCGGCTCATCAACCTTGGCGCCAGAGGAGATCAGGTAATCGACGCCCTCGATGAAACCGAGGTTGCAGGCGAGCACCAGCGGCGTTGTGCCGCGGGCATCCCGCGCGTTCACGTTGGCGCCGTGCGCGACGAGGAACTGCATCCACGTCAGATCGCGCCGCGCGGTCACGATGTGGAGACCGGTTTCACCAGTGCTGACATCGTGCGTGTTGACGATCTGTGTGCCAGGCTCGTTGAGCGCGTCGGTCACCTTCTGACCGTCCTTCTTGCGCACGGCTTCGAGGAACTTGTAGCTCGCGGAAAACTGCGCATGCGCCGGCAGCGAAGCGCCCAGCGCGCCCAGCAGCGCCGCTGCGGCAAACACGGCGCGAAATCCGCGTGAGATCACTGTCCTGTCCCTCATTACCTCAGCCCTGTCCTAATCGATAAAGCGCGCATTCTGCCCGTCGCGTGACAGAGTCGCCCCTTGCAAGGCGCTGGTTAGCAGAGCATGAACCGCCGCGCCATGGACCCCATTAGACCTATTCGTAACCGCTTGCGCGCCGCGATCGCCGCCGGTGCAGTTCTGCTCCTGGCCGCGTGCGGCGGGGCCTCCAGCGAACCGCCGCCGCTTGAAGGCGCTGCCATAGGCGGTGATTTCACGCTCGTCGACAAGACCGGCAAGGTCGTCAGTGCGGCCGATTTCAAGGGGCGCTACACCACGCTCTATTTCGGCTACTCGTTCTGCCCGGATGTCTGCCCGCTCGACGTGCAGATCCTGATGCAGGGCTATCACAAGTTCGCCAAGGCGCACCCCGACCTTGCGACGAAGGTCCAGCCATTGTTCATCACCATCGACCCGGCGCGCGACAAGCCCGCGGTCGTCGGCCAGTTCGCAGCGCATTTCGGCAAGGAACTGATCGGCCTCACCGGAACCGACGCCCAGATCGCGCAGATCGCCAAGTCCTATGCCGTTTACTACAAGAAGGGCGAAGGTTCCGGCACCAATGCCTATCTCATGGATCACAGCCGCGCAGCCTACCTGATGGGTCCGCAAGGCCAGCCGATCGCGCTGCTCCCGGTCGACAAGGACGCAAACGCGGTTGCTGACGAACTCGCGAAATGGGTCCATTGAGCCACTGATGCCGACAGCCACGCGCTTCTGGGACAAGCCTGTCGAGGCGCTGACCCGCGAGGAGTGGGAGGCCTTGTGCGACGGCTGCGGCAAGTGCTGTCTGCACAAGCTGGAGGACGAGGACACCGGCGAAGTTCACCACACCAACGTCGCGTGCCGCCTGCTCGATCTCTCGACCGGGCGCTGCTCCGATTATCGACACCGCAAGGCGATGGTGCCCGATTGCCTGCGCCTGACCCCCCGGCTGGTGCGCGAGGTGCCGTGGCTGCCAGCCACTTGCGCCTACCGCCTGCGCGCGGATGGCAAGCCGCTGCCTGCCTGGCATTATCTCGAATGCGGAGACCGCGAAGAAGTCCGCCGCGCCGGTCATTCGGTGATCGGCAAGGCAGTGAGCGAAGTGCTGGCAGGCCCGCTCGAAGACCACATCGTCCCCGGCGGCATCGGCTTCGGACCGGGCGAGCCATGATCTCGCTGCCGCGCCTGCTGCCGCGCAGCCGCAAGGCCTCCCCTGCCCCTCTGCCGCGCACCCTGCTGGTCGAGGGGCGCGAACTTCCCATCGCGATCCGCCGCCTGCGCACGGCACGGCGCATCACGCTGCGCCTTGCCCCCGATGGCAGCGAAGCGCGCATTTCGATGCCCGAATGGGGCCGCACCGCCGATGCGCTCCACTTTGCCGAGCAGCGCCGCGATTGGCTGGCCGAACAGCTTGCCCGCATCCCTCCCCCGGTGCGGATCGAACCCGGCTTCACCCTCACCTTCCGCGGAGAGCCGCTGCGCGTCGAATGGCGACCGGGCGCACCGCGCCGCCCGGCTGTCTCGGATGGAGAACTCGTTCTCGGCGGCCCGGCCGAAGGGATGGAAGGCCGCCTGCGCCGCTGGCTTGAAACCGAGGCGCTGCGGCTCGCCCAGGCCGACCTTGCCCACTATTGCGCCCGCGCCGGGCAGACGGTGCCCAAGCTCGCACTGTCGCGCGCGCGGCGGCGCTGGGGCAGTTGCAGCAGCCGGGGCGTGATCCGCATCAACTGGCGGCTGGTGATGGCGCCCGATTTCGTGCGCCAGTCGGTCGTTGCGCACGAAGTGGCGCATATGACGCACTTCGATCACAGCCCCGCCTTTCACGCCCACCTCGCAGAACTTTACGAGGCGCCGATCGAGCGTGCCAACCACTGGCTCAAGGCAGAAGGGCGCCTGCTGTATCATCCCTTTGGGTAATGGCCCTCCGGGCCATTCGTCGCGCCGCCACTGGCGCGCACGACGCGCACGTTCTATCTAGGCCGCCATGAAAGAGTTTTTCCGCAACGTCTCCCCGGTGCGCGCCCTCAAGGACCTCTGGCAGATCCTCGGCGCGCCGAGCGAGTTTCGCTATCGCTCGCTGGCACTGGCGATACTCGTCACGGGCGGGATCTTTTCCGTCATGTGGCAGCAGGGCGGTCGCGGACTGCCGCGTCCACCGGAAGTGATCTACTTCGAAAGCTGGCGAGCGGATCGCAGCGATGCGGAGATCATTGCCGGCAACATCGCCGCCACGAAAAAGGCCCGCGCGGAGGCAGCCGAGGAACAGGCCCGCGCGGAAGACGTGCGCAAGATGTACAAGGCGGTCGGTGCCGCCACCGGGCTCGATACCGAAGCGATGGACCGGCAGGGCAAGGCCGAGCGCGAAGCGCAGGCCCGCGCGGAAGAGGCGCGCAACAAGGCGCTGCTTGATCGTCTCGCGGTAAAGCCCGCTGCCACCGCCGCTGCCACCACCCCCAAGGCGCCCTGAGCCCGGTGGCCTTCAGCGATGCCGACTGGCTGAACGCCGCCGCCGCGCTTGCCGCGCGCGGTCGTCCGCTGAGCCGGCCCAACCCCGCCGTCGGTGCGCTCATCGTCAAGCAGGGCCGCGTGATCGGGCGCGGCTGGACGCAGACCAGCGGGCGCCCCCATGCCGAAGCGATGGCGCTGGCGCAGGCCGGCACGGCAGCACGCGGCGCGACCGCCTACGTCACCCTCGAACCCTGCGCCCACGATAGCCCGCGCGGCCCCGCCTGTGCGCACAGCTTGCGCGAGGCCGGCCTTGCCCGCGTGGTCATCGGCTGCGAGGATCCCGATCCGCGCACCGCAGGGGCGGGGATCGCGCTGCTGCGCGAGGCCGGGATCGCAGCCGAACTCGTGCCCTCCCCCGCCGCGCTCCGCTCGCTCGAAGGCTACCTCACCCGCACCCGGCTTGGCCGCCCGCATACCACGCTCAAGCTCGCCACCTCGCTCGATGGCTGCATCGCCATGACGGACGGCACCAGCCAGTGGATCACCGGACCCGAGGCGCGCGCGCACGGCCACGCGATGCGCGCGCGAGGCGACGCCATTCTGGTCGGCGGCGAGACGCTGCGTGCCGATTCGCCCCGGCTCGACGTGCGGCTTCCCGGCCTCGAAGCGCGCAGCCCGGCGCGCTGGGTACTCACGCATGGCAGCGCCCCGGAAGGCTGGCAGGCTCTCACCGATCCCGCGTCCGGCAGCTTCGGCGAAGCGCAGTATCTCCTCATAGAAGGCGGTGCCGGCGCGGCGGCCGCTTTCCTCGCCGCCGACCGTGTCGACCGCCTGCTGCTCTACCGTGCGCCCATCCTGATCGGCGCGGGGCGGCGCGGGCTTGGCGATATCGGCCTTGGCGCGCTGGCTGAAGCGCATGGCCGCTGGCGCCTGACCGATCGGCGGCAACTTGGCAGCGACACGCTGGACGTCTACGACCGCATTCGCTGAAGGAGATCCAAGACCCATGTTCACTGGCATCGTCACCGAAGTCGGCCGCATCCGCGCCATTGCCACCAAGGGCGATACACGCGTGACGATCGCCTGCACGATGGACCCGGCGAAGATCGCCATCGGCGCCTCGATCGCCTGTTCAGGCGTGTGCCTCACGGTCGTCGATCGCGGCGGCACTCCCGGTGACAGCTGGTTCGCGGTCGACGTCTCGGGCGAGACAATCCGCCGCACCGCGCCTGCGCAGTGGCATGAACATGCGCCGCTCAATCTCGAACCCGCCCTGAAACTGGGCGACGAGCTTGGCGGCCATATCGTTACCGGCCATGTCGACGCCGTCGGTCAGGTCGTCTCGGTGGACCGCATCGGCGGCTCCTGGCACGTGGTCGTCTCGGCGCCGAAGGACCTAGCGCCCTATATCGCCGCCAAGGGCTCGATCACCGTCGACGGCGTTTCGCTGACTGTCAACGATCTGGCCGACCAGCCGGACGGCAGCTGCCACTTCATGCTCAACATCATCCCGCACACGGCCGAAGTGACGACACTCGGCACGCTCGCCGCGGGCCGCGAGGTCAACCTCGAGATCGACGTCCTCGCCCGCTACCTCAAGCGGATGCAGAGCCTCGCTGCGGCGGGCTGAGCTGTGACACAGGCCGAGAGCGCCGCAGCCAAGGTTCCCGCGATCACGCTGGGGTTCTGGCTGATCAAGATCCTTGCCACCACGCTCGGCGAAACGGGCGGGGATGCCGTCTCGATGAGTTGGCTGGGGGAGACCACGCCGGAAGCCGGAGCCAGCGGCATCAACGGCTACCTCGTCGGCACGCTTATCTTCGGTGCCGCACTCGCCCTGCTCGTCTGGCTGCAGATCCGTGCGCGCCGCTTTGCTCCGTGGCTCTACTGGGCCACGATCATCGCCTCGACCACGGCAGGCACCACTCTCGCAGACTTTGCCACGCGCTCGCTCGGTATCGGCTATCCGGGCGGATCGCTGCTCCTGCTTGCGCTGGTGCTGGCCTCGCTGCTGACCTGGCACCGCACGCTGGGCACCGTTGCGGCAGACAGCGTTTCCACACCGGCGGCTGAACTTTTCTATTGGATCACCATCACCTTCTCGCAGACCCTCGGCACCGCGCTGGGGGACTGGGTCGCCGATGCGGGCGCAGGCTATGCGGGTGGTGCGCTAGTCTTCGGCAGCGCGCTTGCCGTGATCGCGCTGCTGGGTTTCCTCACGCGCACCAGCCGCGTCGTGCTGTTCTGGGCCGCCTTCATCCTCACCCGCCCGCTGGGGGCGACTGTAGGCGATTTGCTCGACAAGCCGTTCGGTTCGGGCGGCCTCGAAGTGAGCCGCTTGCTGGCAAGCGCGATCCTTGCGGGAACGATCGCTCTGCTGATCCTGTTCCTGCCGCAGAAGTCGGGCAGTCACGGCCAGTCGGCGGCGCGCTAGGCGTCTGCCGTCCGGCCAGCTCTACCCGGGTCTCTAGCCCGCTACGTCCTGCAGCGCGGCGATGAAGTTCTCGATATTGCCGGTCGTCAGGCCCGCAATGTTCACGCGGCCCGAGCCTGCCATGTAGATGCCGTGGCGTTCGCGCAGCGCCATGATCTGCTCGCCCGAAAGCGGCAGCATCGAGAACAGGCCCTTTTGCGAGCCCAGCGGCGCCATGTTGATCGGCCCGATCTGCTGCGCGGCGGCGAGCCGTTCGCGCACTTCGGCCATGCGTGCGCGCATGGCGGTCAGTTCGTCGATCCACTGCGCCGTCAGCGCAGCGTCACCAAGGATGAGGCGCACGGCAGCCGCGCCATGGTCCGGCGGCATCGACCAGCCGGCCCGCGCGATGGTCGCGCCGTTGGCCATGGCATGGGACAGCGCCTCGGCATTGTTCGTCACGGCATAGAACGCGCCGACACGGTCGCGGTAGAGCCCGAAGTTCTTGTCGCAGCTATAGGCGACCAGTGCTTCGGGGACCGCTGCCAGCACCTTGCGCAGGCCATAGGCATCGGCCTCCATGCCGTCGCCCAGGCCCTGATAGGCGAGGTCGATGATCGGCAGCACGCCCGAAGCCGCCAGCATCGGCGCGATTTCGTCCCACTGCGCCGGCGTGTAGTCAACGCCGGTAGGGTTGTGGCAGCAGCCGTGCAGCAGCACGACATCGCCCGGTGCGGCGTCCGCCAGCACGGCGCGCAGCGCTTCAAGATCAGCCGTGCCATCGGCGGTCATGTGCTTGAAGGTCTTGAGTTCGATGCCGACCGCAGCAACGATCTGCGCATGGTTCGGCCAGGAAGGCGTACCCATCAGAATGCGCTTGGCGCCCGCGCGCGTCGCCACTTCCACGGCAAGGCGCACCGCGCCAGTGCCGCCCGGGGCCTGCATCCCTTCAACGCGGCTGCGATCGAAATCGGCGCCGAACACGTGCGGGATCAGCGCATGGACAAAGCCCATGTCGCCTTCGGGGCCGAGATAGGATTTCGAATCCTGCGTTTCCAGCAGGATCTTCTCCGCCGCCTTGATCGCGCCGAACACGGGCGTTGCGCCCTCTGCGGTGCGATAGACGCCAACACCGAGGTCGATCTTCGTCGGCCGCGGGTCGGCATTGTGGAGCTTGATCAGCGCAAGCAGCGCATCGGCGGGCTGGGCGTTCAGGGTCTCGAGCATGGCCGCGCCTTTGCCCCCAAACCGCGCCGCGCACAAGTGGGCGCGGCGCCTCTGGAACCGGATGGCGTCAGAATGGCACCCAGTTCTGCTTGCTCCTGAACTTCATGTAGCCACCATTGACGCCAAGGCGCAGCCCCGCGCCAAAGCGCACCGGGATCACCACGATATCGCCCCGGCGCAGATAGCTGACATTGAAACCGCCGACGAAATAGGCCTGCCCCTCACCCGCGCCGAAGCGCTTGAACAGATCCTGGCTGTCGTTGAGATTGTAGATGAGCACGAACGTGTTCGCAGCGTTGGCGCCCAGATCGAAGCCCACCGAGGGCCCCGTCCAGTAGACCGGCCGCTCGCCCTCGATCTTGTGATGCAGCGTGCCCGAACCATAGCGCAGCCCGAGAACGACCGCACCGCCTGCTTCGCGGCCGGTGATATAGGCGTTGGGGCGGCCCTGCTTCTTGAGGATATCCTGGATCATCAGCGCGAGACCCTTCGCGCCCTTGCCGAACACGCCCTCTGCCGCGCCGATCAGGTCATCCTCGCGGTAGGTCGTGCCATCGGTTGCTGCGGCCTTCCCAGGGCCCGCGGCGGGCGGAATCGATGCCATGCCGGGCGCAGCGGGTTCACTTCCCGCGGCGGGAGAGGAAAACGCCGGATCGCCGGAGCCGGTCGTTGCGGCAGAGGCAGCCGGCGCGCTTGGCGGCAAGGGCGCAGACGGGGCGGGCTGCGCCCCCGCTTTGGCCGGCAGATCGCCGTCGATCGCGGAATTGGGATCAATCTGCTGCACCTGCGCCCTGGCGCCCGTGCCCAGCACCAAGCCCACTGCGGCAAGCCCGATTGCTATATTCCGGCTCAGCTTCATTACCATTTTCCTATCCTGCGGCCCGTTTCCAACTCTTCGGCCAGAACCGTACTCATCCTATCACGCCCTCATCTCTCCGCCCGGCACAATGAACCGGCGATGAGCCGAGTCGATTTCACGCCGAGGCGAATCCCCGACGCCACCCTGAAATCACCACTGCAAACTCCCTGAGGAAGGCCCTTGCCGCCCCCCAACTCCCTCGCTATAGCGCGCGCTCGCCGCTGCGATCCGGAGACGTGGGTGAGTGGCTGAAACCAACGGTTTGCTAAACCGTCGTACTGGGATTACCGGTACCGAGGGTTCGAATCCCTCCGTCTCCGCCATCACGGCTTGATTTTGCTTGGTAAAACGAGAGCAAATCCCCCGGCTCCGATAAAATGCTCCTCGATCGCGCGCTTGCTTGCTGCCGGACGCCAGCGGACTTGTTGGAGCAAAGGTACGCCCAGGGCGGCAAAATCACCTGCCGGATTTCCCGCAATTAAGCAGTGGCGGGTCGTTACGGGTGCTTTAGCGATCGACGAGCATGTCATGCGAGCGATCATGTTCGGATTGCAGCTGTGCTGGGTTGGCCTGAAAGCGATCCCTGCGCGGATACGACACCGCATCAAGATCGCCATGCGGTCCATAGATCATTGCCATTTGACGCGTCCGCGCAGCGCGACTTCAATTCGTTCCAACGCATACAGGATCGTCCAGGGCTTGAACGAATGATTGCCTGATTCGCGTCTGGCTTCGTAATAGAGCCGCAAGCGCGCCACCCGGGAACGAGCAGCGCACGGCCATTAAGCCCGTTCGTCGCACTTGGCATTTGTGGCCAACCATCAGCATGGGCGGCTCGAATATGCTGGATCGTGCACCTGTCTGGCGCATTGCCAGATTGGGTCAATGGCGCAACCCGCCCTGACACATAGCCTTTGCCGATACTGGACCTCGCCTAGCCGAGGCGGTCGAGGGCAATTGCAGGGGAGTTGCAGACGATGAACAGGCGCACAGCCAACCTTTTCGTAGCAGGCACGGCGTTTGCCGCGCTCATCGCGGCCGATCCGGCGCTGGCGCAGGCAGCCGGGGCTGCCGATGAAACCGCAGGCGCGGACAGCACGGCCAGCGGCGAGATCATCGTCACCGCCACCCGCAAGAGCGAGAGCATCAACAAGGTGCCGCTGAGCGTAAGCGCGCTATCGCGTGAAGCGCTCGACAGCCGGGGTATTCGTTCCTTCTCCGACGTGATCCGCCAGACGCCCGGCGTGAGTTTCGAGAAATCGAACACCACGACCAACATTGCCATTCGCGGGGTGAACTCGTCAGTGGGCGCGGCCACCACCGGCATCTACATCGACGATGTGCCGATCCAGATCCGCCAGCTCGGCTATGGCGGCGGCAACGCTTATCCGGTCGTGTTCGACCTTGACCGCGTCGAAGTGCTGCGCGGACCGCAGGGCACGCTGTTCGGCGCCGGCTCGGAAGGCGGCACGGTGCGCTTCATCACGCAGCAACCGAGCCTCGATGTCGTCAAGGTCTATGGCCGTGCCGAAGCGAGCGCGACGCAGCACGGCGCGGCCAACGGCGAAGGCGGTATCTCGATCAGTGCTCCGCTGATCGAGGGCAAGCTCGGCATTGCCGCGAGCGGATACTACCGCCGCGACGGCGGCTTTGTTGACCGCATCAGTTCGTTCACGAACAAGGTGGTGCAGAAGAACGCGAATTCGACCGACAGCTATGTGGGGCGCGTCGCCCTCACCTGGCAGCCGGTCGACAACGTCAAGATCACGCCGGCCGTGTTCTTCCAGAACATCAAGGCTGCAGACAGCGGCGAGAGCTGGGAGAAGTACTCCGACTACGACAAGCACGTCTTCATCAACGCCAACCAGCTGGCCGAAACGAGCAAGGACCGCTTCACCCTTGCCTCGCTCAACGTCAGCGTGGGGCTTGGCGGTGTCGATGTCATTGCGGTCGGCT
This sequence comes from Sphingomonadaceae bacterium, assembly GCA_947454135.1. Lineage (GTDB taxonomy): Bacteria > Pseudomonadota > Alphaproteobacteria > Sphingomonadales > Sphingomonadaceae > Novosphingobium. The sequence continues at coordinate 21,568 of CANGJI010000032.1, read as the reverse complement.
CCTACTTCGATCGCCGCCAGTCCTTCGTTCAGGACTACACCAACTTTGACCAGACGCTGTTCACCGGCGTCAATGCTCTGCCTTTCTTCCCGGAGCAGAACGCGCCGTCAGACTTCGTCGTGGCGCAGAAGAACTGGACCGGCGAATTGCGCCTCCAATCGAACAACACCGCCAGCCCGCTTACCTGGGTGCTCGGCGGGTTCTACTCCCACGCACAGCAGACCTCGATCCAGGTCGTGACGGACCCCTATCTGCCGGTCTATCTGTTCGGCGCGCCGACGCCGGTCGCGGGCTTCTCGGTCTATGACCAGAACGCCGTATCGACCGACGAGCAGGCAGCGCTCTTCGGGCAGGTCACCTACAAGCTGACCGACAAGCTCTCGGTGCTCGCGGGCCTGCGCTACAGCCACACGGTCTTCACCATCAAGGACATCGCGCAAGGCTTCGTCGTGGGGCCGCTGGTCGACGACCGCGGCCGCCAGAGCGAAAACCCGATCACGCCCAAGTTCGGGATCAATTTCCAGGCAACGCCCGATACACTTGTCTATGCTTCGGCATCGCGCGGCTTCCGCGTCGGCGGCTACAACCCGCAGGTCGGCACTTTCTGCGGTCCGGAGCTCGCCAGCATCGGCTATCCCAATGGCCGCCCGACCAATTTCAAGTCGGACTCGGTGTGGAGCTACGAACTGGGCGTGAAGAGCCGCTTCGGCGGGCGCGGCAGCGTTCAGGCGAGCGTCTACCAGATCGACTGGAACAACATCCAGCAGGCCGTTGCGCTCAACAGCTGCGGGTTCCAGTTCACCTCCAACCTCGGCAAGGCGCGCAGCCGCGGCTTCGACCTTCAGGTCGAGGTTCGCCCGACCAACCGCCTGACGCTCCAGGCGGAGATCGGCTACGTCGACGCCAAGTTCCTCGACACGATCAAGGGCGGACCGACCGCTGCGGCACCGTTCGTCAGCAAGGGCGATGCAGTGCTGGGCGCGCCGTGGACGGCTTCCTTCCATGCGCAGTACGATTTCGACGTGTTCCGCGAGAAGGGTGGCTATGTCCGTTCGGACTTCGATTACCGCTCGAAGCAGACCAAGCTGCCGCCCTATCTCAACCCCGCCAACGGTGCGATCGACACGGCTCTCACCCTTCCGCCCGCGGTGGCCTTCTGGTCGGCACGGATCGGCGTGAAGCCGGGCAACTTCGATATCTCGCTGTTCGTCAACAATATCCTCGACAAGTCCACCTGGACCCGGCGCGAGCGGGCGCAGAACCCGTTCGAATTCTTCCGCCGGGAAACGCTGCGGCCGCGCACGTTCGGTGTGACCGCCAGCTATCGCATGTAAGAAGGCCCGCACGCGCCGCACCGCCGAACAAGGCGGGCGGCGCAGACGGACATTGGGGAGACAGCCGGAATGAAGACCTTGCATCGCTTGCTGGCCGCTGCTGCTGCCGCTGCCTTGGCCCAAGCCCTCCCCGGTACCGCAGAGGCCGCACCGAAGCCGGTGCTGCGCTTCATCAACGGCCATATCTACACGCCGCAGGGCTGGCGCAGCGCGATGGACGTGCGCGGCGAGCGGATTGTCCGGATCGGCACCGGCAAGCAGGCCAAAGCCTGGCCACGCGCCGGAGCGAAGGTCGTCGACCTCAAGGGCCGCACCGTCCTCCCCGGCCTCTACGACATGCACGTCCATCCGGTGCTGCAAGCCAAGGGTGACGAGGGCCGCTGCCGCATTCCGCAAGACGCCGGTCCGCAGCGCCTGATCGAACTCGTCGCGGCCTGCGTGAAGGCGGCAAAGCCCGGCGAATGGGTGAGCGGCGGCCAGTGGCAGGCCTCGCTGATGAGCGGCACGCCGATCACGGCGGCGACGCTGGATGCCGTATCGCCGGACAATCCGGTCATGCTCTATGACGTCAGCGGCCACAGCGTCTGGGCCAATTCGCGCGCACTGGCACTGGCGGGAATTACCAGCGCGACGCCCAATCCCGAGGGCGGGATCATCGAGCGCGATGCAGCCGGCGTCCCCACCGGCATCCTGCGTGAAACCGCGGGCCGTCTCATCAGCACCAAGGTTCCGCCGCAGCCCCAAGCCGAGACCGAGCGCCAGCTTGCCGGCCATCTTGCCATGCTCGCAGGCTTCGGCGTGGTGGGCTATGTGGAGGCGATGGCCTACCGCGACGACCTCGAAGTCTACGCGGCGCTGGCCGACAAGGGCGTGCTCAAGCAGCGCGTGCAGGCCTGCATCGCCTATTCGGAATCCGGCCGCCCCAACCCGACCTTCGAACAAACTCTGGCCGACCGCGCGAAGTTCGCCCGCGCCACCTTCAACGCCAACTGCATCAAGGTCTTCGCCGATGGCGTGCCGACCGAGAGCCACACCGGCGCGATGCTGGCGGACTATCAGGCAGGGCAGCCCAATGCCCCTGCGCGCGGCCTGCTGTTGTTCGATCCCGCCGTGATGGCGAAGAACCTCGCCGCGTGGGACAAGCTTGGCGTCACCGTGCTGTTCCATGCGGCCGGCGACCGTGCGGTGCGCGCCTCGCTCGATGCCATCGAAGCCGCGCGCAAGGCCAATGGCATGGGCGGGCCGCAGCATCAGGTCGGCCACTCCACCTTCGTCGATCCCGCTGATCTGCCGCGCTTCAAGGCGCTTCACGCTGCGGTCGAATTCTCCCCGTACCTGTGGGATCCGCAGCCGATCAACGATGATATCACGGCTGCGGTTGGCAGCCCGCGCATCGACCGGGTCTGGCCAATCCGCGAAGGCTTCGCCTCGGGCGCGCTGGTCGTTGCCGGTTCCGATTGGGCGGTCGTCCCGTCGCCCAATCCCTGGATCGGGATCGAGACCGCCGTCACCCGGCACAATCCCGGTGGCGGCACCCGCAGCTACGGTCTCGGCGAGGCAATCACGCTGCCACAGGCGATCACCATGTTCACGATCAACGCGGCGCAGCGGATGGGGATTGCCGACAAGGCAGGCTCGCTCGAGGCCGGCAAGGCGGCCGATTTCCTCGTGCTCGACCGCGATCCCTTCGCCATTTCGGTGACCGACATCCACAACACGAAGGTGTTGGAAACATGGGTCGGCGGGCAGCGGATCTTTGCACGAACCGGGGGTTGAGCCGGATGTGGCGGCGCCTTGTCAGCCTCGCCCTCCTCGCAGGGGTTGTCGCCTGCCAGCGCGCTCCCGATCCTCCGCCGCTGGCTGCCCGCGCCGATATTGCCGCGATTGAAGCGCAGGCCTCGGAGTGGCCGAGCTATGGCGGCCAGCCCTCCTCGACCAAGTACTCGGCGCTCGACCAGATCAACACCGCCAACGTTGCCAGCCTGCGCCGGACGTGGACGTGGCATTCGGGCGAAGTCTCCACCGGCAGCGAAACCATCGATGCGACTGTCGGCGAGATGACGCCGATCTATGTCAACGCCCGGCTCTACGGCTGCACTCCCTTCGGCCGCGCCGTGGCGCTCGATCCGGCAACCGGGCGCGAGCTGTGGTCGTTCGACCCGAAGAAGCCGCGCACCGGCAACATGTACCACGAGAATTACTGCCGCGGGGTCGCCTACTGGCAGGCCCCTGAAGCTGCCACGCGCGCGCAGCCCTGCGGCAAGCGCATCCTCTACGGAGCGCAGAACGCCGTGCTCCATGCGCTCGATGCCGATACCGGCCGCGTCTGCACCGGCTTTGGCCAGAACGGGCAGGTCGATCTCGGCGCCATGGACTACAAGGGCGAGGGCAAGCCCGCCAACACCTCTCCGCCTGCCGTCTGGGGCAATGTCGTCGCGCTCGGCACCGCGGTGCAGGACAACATGTACCGCAATTCGCTCGACGGGATCGTGCGCGCCTTCGATGTGGTGACTGGCAAGCCCCTGTGGTCGTGGAACCCGATCCCGGACGATATTTCCGCCGTGACCGGCGCCGCCAATGCCTGGGCGCCCCTGTCAGTCGATGCAAAGCGCGGGTGGCTGTTCCTCCCGACCGGCAGCGCCAGTTGGGATACGCTGGGCGTCAACCGGCTTGATCGCATCCCCGATGCCAACGCGGTTGTCGCACTCGACATGCGCACCGGCCGCAAGGTCTGGTCCTACCAGACCGTCCACCACGACTTGTGGGATTATGACCTGCCCGCCGCGCCCACCCTCGCCACCATCGAGCATAAGGGCCACGCGACCGAGGCGGTGATTCAGGCCACCAAGACCGGCAATATCTTCGTGCTCGACCGTGAGACGGGCAAGCCCCTCTTCCCGGTCGTCGAGCGCCGGGTGCCAGCCAGCGACATGCCCGGCGAGCGCGCGTCGCTCACCCAGCCGATGCCGCTCCTGCCGCATGCAGTTACCTCGCAGCGCCTGCGCACCGAGGATGCCTGGGGGGTGCTCGGCTACGATACCGCCGCCTGCCGCACCCGCCTCGCCGCCGTGCGCAATGAAGGGCTGTTCACCCCGCCCAGCATCAAGGGTTCATTGCTCCATCCCAGCTTCCTTGGCGGCACCAACTGGGGCGGCTTGGCCTACGATCCCGTGACCGGCCTCGCGGTGGTCAATTCCTCGAACCTTGCCGCCTCGGTCCGTCTCGTCCCGCGCGCACAGTTCGATGCCAAGCGCGACCTCAAGCCCGGCGTTTCATACTACGAGATGCAGGGTTCGCCCTACGTCATGCTGCGCGAGGTCCTGATGTCGCCGCTTGGCGCGCCGTGCAATCCGCCGCCGTGGGGGCGCCTCACCGCGATTGACATGAAGACCGGGCAAACGCGCTGGCAGGTGCCCTTCGGCCGCCTGACACTCTCCAGCGGGATCACATCGCCCGCCGCATGGGGAGCTCCCAATCAGGGCGGGCCGATTGTGACCCGCGGCGGCCTCGTGTTCATTGGCGCGAGCCTCGACAGCCGCCTGCGCGCCTACGACATCCAGACCGGGCGCGAACTCTGGCAAGCGATCGTCCCCGCGCCCGCCACTGCCACGCCGATGACCTTCCGCCATACGGATGGGCGGCAGTATGTGGTCGTCAATGCCGGTGGACATGGCGGCTTCGGCACGCGGCTCAGTGACGCGCTGGTGGCGTTTGCCCTGCGCTGACATCGCCCTCGCCCGCGCGCCGATAGGCCCCCGGGGTCATCCCGAAGTGTCGGCCAAAGCGCCGGATAAAGCTCGCGCTCTCGGCAAAGCCGACCGAAAGCGCGATCTCGGCCACATCGCGGCCACTCTGACGCAACAGACGGGCCGCTGCCTGCATCCGCCGCTCATTGACGAGATCGCGCCAGCGAAGCCCCTCTGCCCGCAATCGCCGGCTGAGCGTCGCCGCCGAAACGCCCAGGCTTTCGGCTACGTCCTCCAACTGCGGCGCCCGGTCGAGCGGACTGCTTTCGAGCACGCGCACCAAGGCACCAAGCGAAGTCCCTTGCCGAGCGATTTCCGCCGCCTGTCGCCGCACGTGATCTTCCACGATCGGATAGAGCTCTGCGTCGATGACCGGGCTGGTGCAATCAAGGAAGCGTGCTTCGAAACTGAACGAATTGGTCTCCTGATCGAAAAACACCGGGCAGCGGAAGAACTCGCGGTAGACCCGTTCGTCGCCCTGGCACGAATGTTCGAAGCGCACCTCGGCCAGCTCGAACTCGCCGCCGACATAGTTGCGACACATGTTGTGCATGATCGCAATCGAGAATTCGGCATCCTGCCGCCGCGATTGGAGGGTCTGGTCGGTGATCAGGTATTCGTAGGTGGCAAGGCTCCCATCGGCACTGAAGCGATTGCGCACCGCGTCCTGGATCGTCGCAAGGTTCGCCGAAAAGCTGGTGAAGGCGGTGCGCAGCGATGGCGCGCTGAGGAACAGGAAGCCCAGTGCGCCGAGGCTGTTGAGCGCGCCGAGCCGCCCCGCCTGCAAGCCCAGATAGGGATTGCGAGCCTCCTGCGCGGCGGATTCGAGAACGGTCAGGAACTGCTCGAGCGGCATGACCCCGCGTGCGTTATCGAGATCGTTGCGCCTGAGTCCAAAGCGCGCAAGCAGCGGTTCCGGATCGCAGCCGACAAGGTCGAGGCAATTGACCACGTGGCGCAGCACGAGCACCGAGATCGTCGGTTTCAGCATGCGTGGCCCTGTTCCATGCAGAATGCGCCTGTCTCTGTCTGGACTGGAGCATTCCGCAGAGCGCGCCGCCCCGGCAAGAGCGCGGCGTTACATTGGCCGCATCGGCCAAGCCCTCACCCGGCAAGTGCAGGCCTATTCCCTCCCGCTAAAGCCAAACGAAAGTTCGTGACGCATGATCCGATTTGAAGCTTGTGCCCTCCGTGCCGCGCTGCTTGCCGGGGCGGCCCTTTTCGGTACTCCCGCCGCTGCAGCACCCGGCCCGATCGATCTCGTCTTCCTGCACGGCACCGTGCTCACGCCGTCGGGCACCGCGCAGGCGATTGCCGTCTCGTCGGGCACAATTGTCGCGACCGGCACTGATGCCGAGATCGCGGCAATGGCCAGTCCCGCCGCGCGCACCATCGACCTTGCTGGCCGCACCGTCATGCCCGGCCTCTATGACATGCACGTCCACACCTACTTCGCCGGGCGCGACAAGCTCTCCTGCCGCTTCGCCCAAGGCGCGGACGCCAAGGCCATCGTCGCCGCAGTCAAGGCCTGCGCGGCCAAGGCCAAGCCCGGCGAATGGATCACCGGCGGCAGCTGGGTCGGCGCCGCGTTCAAGCCGGGCGAGCAGAACAAGCGCCTGCTCGATGCAGTTGCCCCGAACAATCCTGTCATGCTCAACGACGAAAGCCTGCACAGCGTCTGGGTCAATTCCAAGGTGCTCGAAATCGCCGGGATCACTCGTGCGACCAAGGACGTGCCCGGCGGCGTGATCGACCGCGATGCCAAGGGCGAACCCACCGGTGTCCTGCGCGAAGTGACCGCACGCGATATCGAGCGCTTCATGCCCAAGGCGACAACCGATCAGCAGATGCAGGCGATCAAGGTCGCTACCGACGAGATGCTGTCCTATGGCATCGTCGGCTTCACCGATGCTGCCGTCCGGCGCGAGATGATCGAAGGACTTTCCGCCTACGCCAAGTCCGGCGGCCTCAAGCAATATGCGCGCGGCTGCATCGTGTGGGGGCCCAACTCGGGCGACAGCGAGGGGTTGATCCCGCAGCGCCAAGCGTGGAGCGGCGGCCGCCTCCAGCTCGATTGCGTCAAGATGTTCCTCGATGGCGTGCCGCTGGAAGGCCGCACGGCCGTCATGCTTGAACCTTACGAGCATCGCGGCGGAGCGCATGACGATCAGGGACCGGGGGGTGGCAAGGGCCTCAAGCTGATCCCGGAAGACAAACTCTTCCCCGCCGTCACGGCGTTTGACCGGCAGGGCATCCAGGTGAAGTTCCACGCCGCCGGCGATGGTGCCGTGCGTGAGGCGGTCGAGGCGATCGCCGCGGCGCGCAAAGCCAATGGCGATACGGGGCCGCACCACGAGATCGGCCACAACACCTTCATCGACGTGGCCGACGTGCCGCGCGGCCACGAACTCCACTTCACGTGGGAGCTCTCGCCCTACATCTGGTGGCCCACGCCGATTACCTCGGTTGATATTGCCAAGGCGGTTGGCCCCGAGCGCATGAAGCGGCTCTGGCCGATGCGTGACGTGATCGAAAGTGGCGCGAATGTCGTGACGGGTTCGGACTGGCCGGTTGTCCCCTCAGTAAACCCATGGCTGGCATTCGAAACGCTGGTCACCCGGCAGATTCCCGGCGCAACCGGCGATCCGATCAATGAAGGCCAGCGCATCACACGCGAGCAGGCCATGGCGGTTTTCACCCGCAACGGCGCAGCGGAAATGGGCCGGCTCGACCGGGGCGGAACGCTGGAGCCCGGCAAGCTCGCCGATCTCATCGTGCTGGATCGCAACCCCCTGACGGTACCGGTCGGCCAGATCCACGATACCCGCGTGCTGGCGACGTACATCGCCGGCGAGCAGGTTTATGCCGCAAGGCTTCAAGGCGGCGACTAGCCGGCAACTAGCTGCACACGCCAACTCGTGCTGACACCAAGTGAGTTGCGTGTAGCTGCTGCCAGAACCGCGTTCGCAAGCCTATGCACTGCCGATAAGACGACTGATCCGCGCTTCGATTGATACAGCGCAAAGCGATCTCCCGAAGCGATCATCGTGGCCATGCTTCGCTGCGCCAGCGGACAGCAATGGCGCGAGCGGGGATTCTGCAATACCGAACCGGGTGGGGCACCGGTCATGGCCATGCGCGAGGCTTCAGCAGGCCTCGCCGGACCTGCATTCCGTCGAACGCGTGCATGACCTGGCGGCACAAGCGGATCGAGAAACTGCCGCGCTGCCTGATGCAGGGTTGCGCAAAGAGCCGGGTATGCTCAGTCGAACATTCCAGAATGGCCGGACTGGTCCGAAGGAGCGTTCGCTTCGTCCTCCCGCAGATTTGCGCCAGACGCATAGGCAAGCATCGTTTGCGAGATTGTTTTTACCTGCTGCCTTCGGCTAGCAACTGAACTGGCAATGGCGGAACGTCGGGGGCGGCGATCCGGATCAAGGGTCAGAGGGGGAACAGGATGAAGCGTTTAGGCACTCTCGCGGCGATCGCGAGTGTATTGGCATGGCTGCCGCAGGCCGCCGCCGCGCAGGACAATAGCAGTGCGGCTCCGGCGTCTGCCGCCGCTCCTGCGCCTGTAACCGCTGCCCCGATTGCGGTCGTCTTCTCGGAAAAGGGCGCGAACGGGATGAGTGATCTGCCCCTGGGCGTCCACCGCATCCCCGACAGCAACGTTGTCATATCGGGGTATCAGGGCGGCGGCGCGATGGGCATCCTGTTCGGTGCGGTCGGGATGCTGGTGCAAAGCTCCGTCAATGCCCAGGCCGGCTCGGACAAGGTGCGCAACGTCGAGGATGACTTGCGTTTCGACGTCCGGGCCCAGGCGATTGAGATGACCAACCGGATCATGGCGAGCGACCAGTTCCGAACGGCCTACACGCTCACGCCCCAGCCGGGTGGCAGCACGATGACAGTGACGCCTTATGTTGTGCTCACCTTCGTCAAGAAGAGCGAGGATGTACGCCCTTACATCGTGCTGAAGACGAAGGTCGCGACCGCGACCGACTCCGGCAAGACGATCAAATATTTCTGCTGCGAAGGTAAGCCGCTGCCGCTGGCGAGCCTGACCGAGAACAACGGCGCCCGCCTGAAGGAACTGCTGAGCAGTGAACTGGAGACGGCAGTAAACGTGATGATGCTCGATCGTTCCCAGCCATTTCCCCGAAATGATGAGGCGAGGATCGAGACGAATGGCATGCTCCCGTTCGTGGGCAAGCCACTGAAGTGGAGGGGCTTCGATCTGGGCCGTTACAAGGATTACAGCCTGATCGAGTTTCGCGGCGGGATGATAGTCTTCTCAGGTGTGAACATCGTCGAGCCCGGCGCACTGGATGTAAAGCCCATCCCCAAGAAGTAGCCGCCGATAGCGCGATTGCCTGATGCCTCGCAGACTCAGCCTCTGCGCAGGCGCGGTAGCCGGCTTTGTGTCGCCTGCGTGCCTCAACTCGTCAGATTCCCCCAGATTCCAGCGTTTTCTCGTCGCGGCAGGCTGGACGCAGGCTGCTGGCCAAGCTAACCGACCCGTCCAACCGTTGGAGAATTGGGATCATGAATACTGCTGAACTCGCCGAAGCCGTTGCTGCCAGCGCGGGCCTCACCAAGGCCGATGCCAAGAAGCTGGTCGACACCGTGTTCGCGGCGATTGCCGATGCGGCTGCCAAGGGCGAGGAAGTCTCGCTGAGCGCGTTCGGGAAGTTCAAGGTCAAGGAAAGCCCGGCCCGCGAAGGCCGCAACCCCTCGACTGGTGCTACCATCCAGATCGCTGCTTCGCGCAAGCTGACCTTCGCTGCCGCGAAGTCGGTCAAGGACAAGCTGAACGGCTAATTCGTCACGTGCCCGTCAGGGTGCGCAGATGATGCCAGAACGGCACGCGGGAGGCCTCCTTCCGCGTGCCGTTCGCGTTTCGGGAAGGAGAAACGGGTGGGCTTTGACGACCTGATGCGCCGCTATTTCGGCACGGCAGACATCATCGGGCTCGGCGCCGCCGAACTCGAAGCCGGCTCCGAGCGCCTTGCCGTCGATTTCGGGCTGGAAACCGACCCGGCGCGGCGTTTTGCGCTTTGGGCGCTGATGCACATTCTCGGGCATGCGCCCGATCTCGACGTGGCGTTCAAGGACCCAGCGGAGCGCGATGCCGCACGCAATTTCATGGACCTCTACGCCGGGATGGCCGAGCCCCCGCAATAAGCAGAGGTGCATCGCCCGGCACGCCATGATCAAACGGCGCTGCCCCCACAAGGACTTCGCCCATGACCGATCTCATTCTCGTCGACATCACCGATGGCGTGGCCACCGTCACCCTCAACCGGCCGGATGCGATGAACGCGCTTTCAAAGGCCCTGCGCGCGCGGCTGGCCGAAGTGATGACGGCGCTTGATGCCGATGATGCGGTGCGCGCCGTGGTGCTTACGGGCGCGGGTACGCGTGCATTCACCGCCGGGCTCGATCTCAAGGAGCTTGGCTCGCAGGCGGGTGCGCTTGGCGCCGCCAATGCGGAAGGCGCCTCCGAAAACCCGGTCAAGGCGATCGAGATCTGCCGCAAGCCGGTCGTCGGCGCTATCAACGGCGTGGCGATAACCGGCGGCTTCGAAGTTGCCCTCGCCTGCGACGTCCTGATCGCCTCCACCAACGCGCGCTTTGCCGATACCCATGCGCGTGTCGGCGTCTATCCCGGCTGGGGCCTTTCGCAGAAGCTGCCGCGCCTGATCGGAATCAGCCGCGCCAAGGAACTGTCCTTCACGGGGAACTTCCTCGATGCGGCCACGGCCGAGCGCTGGGGCCTCGTCAACCGCGTCGTCGCCCCGGAAGAGCTGCTCCCTGCCGCCCAAGGCCTGGCGCGGGACATGGCCTCGATCGATCCCACGTTCCTGCGCAACTACAAGGCGCTGATCGACGACGGCTACGCCCTGCCCTTCGGCGAGGGGCTGGCGCTCGAAGCCCAGCGTTCTTCTGCGGCCAACTCGGCCGTCCGGCCCGAGGAAGTCGAAGCACGCCGACTTGCGGTTCAGGCGCGCGGCCGCAGCCAATAGCCAGCGCCGCAGCGCCTGCGCCCCCGGCAACGGCAACGGCAACGGCAACGGCAACGGCAAGGCTGGGCGAAGTATGTCATGCCATACAAAGGCTTAGGGCTATCCCAGTCCTAAGCGGCTAGGGAAACATAGTTAGTAAAGCTGGTGCCGGGATATATCATTGGTTACATTTTAACCGCTATACAGCGTCGGGAGTGAAGCGCCGGGCACATCGCGACCCGGCCAGATCTCCCGGCGCCCCAACACCAGAGTCACCCCGGACCCCACTCCGGGGTGACTTCGTTTCGGCAAGGGCAATTGGCGCCTAGACCGCCACGGCCAGTTCGGTCGCCTGCAGGATCGCCCGCTTGGCGTCGAGCTCCATCGCCTCATAGGCGCCGCCGATCAGCTGCGGCGAGAGGCCGCGCGCGACCAGTTCGTCATGCAGCCCGCGCGCCGGCTCCTGCCCCGCGCAAATGATCACCGTATCCACCGGCAGCAGGCGAGGCTCGCCTTCGACCCGGATGTGGAGCCCGGCATCGTCGATGCGGTCATACTCTACCCCGCCCAGCATCTGCACGCCGCGGCGCTGCAAGGTGATGCGGTGCGTCCAGCCGGTGGTGCGGCCAAGGCCCTTGCCCACCGCGCTCGCCTTGCGCTGAAGCAGCCAGACCTCGCGCCCGCTGGAGGCGACTTCGGGTACGACCCCGGTCACACCGCCGCGCGGGTGGTTCTTGAAATCGATGCCCCATTCCTTGGCAAAGACATCGACGTCGAGCGAACCGGGCGTTCCGGCATGGGTGATCAGCTCCGCCACGTCGAAGCCGATGCCGCCCGCACCCATGATCGCGACTTTCCGGCCCACTTCCACCTTGCCGGTGATCACATCGATGTAGCGCACCGCCTTGGGGTGATCGATGCCTTCGATCTCCGGCTTCCTTGGCGTGATGCCGGTGGCGATCACGATCTCGTCGAAACCGCCCGCTTCCAGCATGTCGGCATTGACCCGCGTCGCGAGCTTCAGTTCGATCCCGTTCACCTCGATCATGCGGCCGAAGTAGCGGATTGTCTCGTCGAACTCCTCCTTGCCGGGGATCTTGCGGGCGAGGTTGAACTGCCCGCCGATCTCGTTTGCCGCATCGAACAGCGTCACCTTGTGGCCGCGCCCTGAGGCGATGGTGGCATAGGCAAGGCCCGCCGGCCCCGCGCCGACGACCGCGATGCGCCGCGCCGTCTTGGCGGGCTCGACCGTGATCTCGGTCTCGCGGCAGGCGCGCGCGTTGACGAGACAGCTGGTCAGCTGACCAGTGAAGGTGTGGTCGAGGCAGGCCTGATTGCAGGCGATGCAGGTATTGATCTCGTCCTCGCGGCCTTCCCACGCCTTCTTCACCAGCTCGGGATCGGCCAGCATGGGCCGCGCCATCGAAATGAGGTCGGCGTCCCCGCGCGCGAGCACGTCCTCCGCGACATGCGGCATGTTGATGCGATTGCTGGTGATGAGCGGGATCGAGACCGCATCACGCAGCTTGCCGGTCACCTGCGCGAAGGCTGCGCGCGGAACCATCGTCGCGATGGTCGGCACCTGGCTCTCGTGCCAGCAGAAGTGGGTGCTGATGACGTCCGCACCATTCGCCTCCAGCGCCTTGGCCAGGCTGGTGACTTCCTCCCACGCCAGACCGCCCTCCAGCATGTCCATCGCGGAAATGCGGAAGATCAGCATCTTGTTGTCGCCCAGCGCCGCGCGCGCGCGCTTCACCACCTCGACCGCGAAGCGCATGCGGTTTTCCCACGTGCCGCCCCAGCGGTCTGTGCGCTGGTTGGTCTTCTCGACGAGGAAGGTGGAGATCAGGTAGCCAGCCGAACCGATGATCTCGACACCGTCGTAGCCGGCCTCAGCCGCGAGCGCAGCGCAGTTGGCGAAGGCGGCGATCTGCTCCTCGATACCGTCCTCGTCCAGTTCGACCGGCGCCGTGCGCGCCAGCCGCGAACGGACCGGAGAAGGCCCTACAGGCTCGCGCACATTCGCAATCGCGCCCGAATGGAGGATCTGCATGCAGATCTTCACGTCAGGATCGGCGGCATGGACCGCGTCCGTCACCGCACGGTGCATCGGCACTTCGCTCGGCTCGCTCAGCTTTGCGCCGCGGCCGCCGCTCGGATGCGGGGTAATGCCCCCGGTGATGATCATGCCGACGCCGCCCTTCACGCGCTCGACAAAGTAGGCAGAGAGGCGCTCCGCCGCATTGGGCAGGTCTTCCAGCCCCGAATGCATCGAGCCCATGATGATGCGGTTCTTGAGCCGGTGCCCCCGGATGGTGAGCGGCGAGAACATCAGCGGATACTTGGGATGCGACATGTCTGGGCTCCGTTCAATCTGGCCGTTCAGTCTGGAATGTAGTTCGGAGCGCGCTTCTCGAGGAAGGCGCGCATGCCCTCGGCGAAATTGGGGCTGGCGGCAGTCATCAACTGGTTGCGGTTCTCGATCGCCATCGCCGCTTCGAGGCTGGGCGCGTCGACGGCGAGGCTCAGCCCCTCCTTCGTCATGCGCAGACCCTTGGGCGAGGCGGCGAGCATGTCCGCGACATAAGGCTCCGCTGCCGCCTCCAGCTGGTCGTCAGGCACAACCTCGCTGACGAGGCCTGTCGCCAGTGCGCGCTGGGCATGGATGAAGCGGCCCGTCAGCATCAGTTCCGACGCAACCGAAGTGCCGACCAGCCGCGGCAGGAAATAGCTCACGCCCATGTCGCACGAGGAAAGGCCGAGCTTGATGAAAGCGGCATTCATCCTGGCGCTTTCGCCCGCAATGCGGATGTCCGCCGCGAGGACGAAGGCGAAGCCCCCGCCGCACGCCGCGCCCTGCACCAGCGCGACGATCGGCTGCGGGCAGCGCCGCATCTTGACGTAGACATCCGCCAGATGGCCCTGAAAGCCGAACCCGCCGCCGAAGGGATCGGGCCGGTCACTCTCCTGACGATCCTTGATATCGAGCCCCGCGCAAAACGCGCGGCCAGCGCCGCGCATGACCACCACGCGCGTCTCGCGGTCGTTATAGAGCTTGCCGAAATAGTCGGAGAGTTCGTCCACCATCTCCAGCGAGATCGCGTTGAGCAGATCTGGCCGGTTCAGCGTCAGCCAGTCCGCTGCGCCGCGCTTCTCCACCGTGATCGTGCGATAGGTCATGCCCCGCTCCCTTTTCGCGCCTCTGCGGGCGCGCCGTTCATTTCTTCCACGAGAGCGCGCAGCGCAAACCTGCCGATATTGACAGCGCCTCTCATGCTGCAATCCCTCCGAGCAGCAGATCGGCGACGCGCCCGGCATAGGCGGTGATCGCGGCTTCGCTCATCGTCTCTCCCGGCGCGAGGCGCCCGGCATGCGATTCCATGGCCGAGAGCAACATGTCGGAGGCAAGCGCAGTGCTGACGCCTTCGCGCAGCTGTCCGCGCGCGCGGCCACGGCGCAGGATGGCGATGGCCTGCGCCGTCACCGCGCCCAGCACCGGACCGATGCGGGCGGCCAGTTCCGGATGGCCCGCAAGGTCGCGGCGCAAGTGCCGTGCGACCCCGCCGCCGGTTTCCAGATAGCGGGCGAGGACGAGAGCACCGAAGGCGGTCAGGTCTTCTCTCAGCTTGCCCGTGTCGATCATGGAGAGCGCCTGCCAGCGAACCTCGATCATCGCCGAGAGCAGGTCCTCGGCGCTCGTCCATCGCGCGTAGATTGTCGATTTTCCGACATTTGCCGCGCGAGCCACGGCATCGAGGCTGAAGCCGGACCAGCCTGCCGCGCCATAGACCTTGGCCGCGGCGGCGAGGATGCGCGCCTCGAAGTCCGGATTGCGCGGACGGCCCCGCCCCCGGACTTGCGGGCGGAGTTCAGCTTCGGCGTTTGCGCGTTGCATGGCCCCTGTCTATCCTTTATGGACACCATCCGTCCAATATTATTGCGAGGATGCCCAGACGTGCAGGAACAGGCCGTAGATCGCCCGCTTTCCGGCCTCGTGGTGATCGATCTCGTCGCCAGCCCGCTGGCGGGAATCGCCCGCTCCTTGCGCGAACTCGGGGCCGAGGTGATCCGCCTCGAGGTAGACGGCAGAGGCGCCTGCCCCGCCAGCGACCCGCGCGCCGAAATCGCCTACTGGACCGCCAATCTCGGCAAGCAAATCGAGAGCATCGCAGCGGCGGACCTCCCCGCACGCCTCGCTGATGCCGACCTCGTGATCGAGGACTTGCCAGCCGGCAGCATCGACTGGGCCGCGCTGCGCGCCGCGAACCCGGCGCTCGTGCAGATGACCGCAACCGGCTTCGGCAGCGGCAATGCCTTCTCGCACTGGCAATGGACCGACGGCGTGCTCCACGCGCTCACCACCGAGCTTTCGCGCTCGGGCATCAAGGGCCATGCGCCGCTGCTGCCGCCGGGCGAAATCGCGCTGCAATGTGCCATCGCACAAGGCACCTATGTCGCGATGGCCGCGCTGACACAGGCGCTCGTCAGCGGCACCGGCGGTCCTGTCGATTTCGCCGCACTGGATGGTGCGATGCAGGCGCTCGATCCGCCGTTCGGCATTTCCGGCAGCGCCACCAATGGCCGCCCCGCCGCCTCGCTGCCCCCCGGACGGCCACCCAAGGGTGTGCAGTATCCGATCATCCCGGTGGCGGACGGCTATGTCCGGCTCTGCGTGCTCGCCCCGCGCCAGTGGCAGGGCATGCACGCGATGATGGGCTCGCCCGCCGCGTTCGCCGGACCCGAGTTCAACGACATCATGGTCCGCTTCAAGAGCCGGGAACTGCTCGCCGCGATGCAGGCGTTCCTTGGTGACAAGACCCGCGCCGAGATCACGGCGCTGGGGCAGCAGCACGGCGTCCCGCTCGCGGCTCTCAACACGCTGCCCGAGTGCCTTGCTGCGGATCATATCCGCGCGCGCGGCACCTTCACCGAGGCCGAGCTTCCCGGCGGCCGCCGCGTGCCGGTGCCCAACGGCATGGTGGTCATCGACGGGACACGCATGGGGCCGGTTCACAAGGGCACCCCTGCCCCACGCCCGACACCCGACGCCGCGAATCTGGGCCGTCCTCTAGCCAGACCTCTTGAAGGCCTGAAGGTCCTCGACCTCGGCGTGATCGTCGTCGGCGCGGAAACAGGGCGCCTGCTCGCCGATCTGGGCGCGGATGTGGTGAAGATCGAATCCGCCGCCTTCCCCGACGGCTCGCGCCAGACCTGGCTCAAGATCGGCCTGTCGAGCAGCTTCGGCGCGGGGCACCGCAACAAGCGCAGCCTCGGGCTCAACCTGAAATCCGAGGAAGGCAAGGCCCTGCTGCGCCGCATGGTGGCGGACGCGGACGTCATGCTCTCCAACTTCAAGCCCGGCACGCTGGAATCGCTGGGCCTTGGCTACGAGGAACTCGCGCAGATCAACCCGCGCCTGATCGCGGTTGAATCCAGCGCATTCGGCCGCACCGGGCCGTGGTCGAAGCGCATGGGCTATGGCCCGCTGGTGCGCGCCGCCGCCGGGCTCACCGCGATGTGGCGCTATCCCGACGACGACGAGAGCTTTTCGGATTCGGTAACGATCTATCCGGACCATGTCTGCGCACGGATCGGTGCGAGCGCGGTAATGGCGCTGCTTGCCCGGCGCCAGCGCACCGGACGCGGCGGCCATGCCGATGTCGCCCAAGCCGAAGTCATGCTCGCTCACCTCGCCGCGGAAATCGCCAGTGGCGCGCTCGGCCTGCCGGCACAGGAGAATCCGCATTCCGGCGTGTTCGCCTGCGCGGGCGAGGACGAATGGTGCGTCGTGACGCCGCGCGATGATGCGGACCGGCAGCGCCTCGCCGCCGTGATCGGCCCGCAGTCGCTTGCGGAATGGCTGGCGGAACGGAACCCGCAGGAGGCCGCCGAGGCGTTGCAGGCTGCCGGTGTACCCGCTGCGCCCATGCTGCGCGCCGCCGATCTTGCCGATCATCCTTACTACACCGCGCGCGGCCTGTTCCGCAGCGAACCGCACGATCTGCTGCCCGAGCCGATGACGGCAGAGCGCCGCCCGGCGATCTGGCCCGCGATTCCCGATGCCGATGGCCGCCCTGCCCCGCTCATGTGCCAGGACACCTACGCCGTGATGCAGGACTGGCTCGACCTCACCGAGGCGGAATGCGCTTCCCTCGAAGCGGAGGGCGTGCTCGAAACGACGCCTCGGAAAATCCGCGAGATGGTCGCCACCAAGTCCTATCTGGAGACTGCCCGATGAACGCTGCTGCCAGCCCCGCCGTGCTCACCGAGCGCCGCGGAAACGTCCTCCTCGTCACCATCAACCGGCCAGAGGCACGCAATGCAGTGAACGCGGCGGTCCACCTCGGCATCGGCGAGGCGCTGGAACTGGCGGAGCATGATCCCGAGCTTCGCGTCGTGATCCTGACCGGAGCGGGAGAGAAAGCATTCTGCGCGGGCGCTGATCTTGTCGCCCTTTCGCGCGGCGAACGGCTGGCGCCGGATGACAAGGCGCAGGCCGCGTGGGGATTTGCCGGGTTCGTCCAGCATCCGATTTCCAAGCCGGTTATCGCAGCGGTCAATGGCTTCGCGCTGGGCGGCGGCACCGAACTCGCCCTAGCGAGCGACCTCGTAGTGGCAGCCGAGCACGCACAGTTCGGTCTGCCCGAAGTGAAGCGCGGCCTGATCGCGGCAGCGGGCGGCGCGTTCCGCCTTGTCCAGCAGTTGCCGCAGAAAGTCGCGATGGAATACCTGATGACCGGCGAACCCTTCACCGCCGCCCGCGCCGCCGAGCTTGGCCTCGTCAACAAGGTCGTCCCCGCCGACAAGCTGCTGGAGGAAGCCTTTGCGCTGGCCGAGCGGATCGCGGTCAACGCGCCGCTGTCGGTGCAGGCCTCGAAACGCATCGCGCTGCAGATCATCGATCACCACCGCGCGGCGGAAGACGGCTTCTGGGCGCAGAACGCGGCCGAGACCAAGGTGATCATGCGCAGCGAGGATGCCCGCGAGGGCCCGCGCGCGTTTGCCGAAAAGCGCGCGCCGGTGTGGAAGGCTCAGTAAGGAACGAACCATAATGAACGATCCGACACGTATTCCCGTCATCATCGGCGTCGGCCAGCTCAACGACCGGCCGGAGAACCCCGAACTGGGCCTTGATCCGCCGGGGCTGATGGCGGCTGCGCTGCGCCTTGCCGCAGCCGATGCGGGCGACGGCAACCTGCTGGCCGATCTCGACAGCCTCGCCATCGTCGACCAGATCAGCTTCCGCCACCTCGGCAATCTGTGCGAGCCGCTGGCTAAGGCCATCGGGGCGAACCCGGCGGTCAACTACCAGTCCGAAGCCCCGCATGGCGACACGCCGATCCGCCTGCTCAACGAAGCAGCCAACCGCATCGGCGCGGGCGAGATCAAGCTAGCCGCAGTCGTGGGCGCAGAGGCGCTGCGCACGGCGGCCGGGCTGGCAGCGCTGGCCGCCAAGGGCGAGGACAAGAGCTACAATGCGGTGCGCAACGTCTCGACCCGCCGCGATCCGACTTACGCGCAGGCGCATGGCCTGACCGCGCCGGTCGATGTCTATCCGATCTACGAGAACGCGGGCCGTGCGGCCTATGGCCAGACGCTGGCCGAAGCGCAGGCGGAAAGCGGCGCGATCTGGTCGGGGATGAGCCGGGTCGCCGCCGCAAACGAAGGCGCATGGATCAGGAAGGCGGTGACCGCCGAGGAGATCCTCACGCCCGGGCCGTCGAACCGCCCGCTCGCGTTTCCCTATACCAAGCTCACGGTGGCGAACTCGTCGGTCAACCAGGGCGCGGGCTTCCTCGTCGCCAGCCTCGCCGAGGCGCGGCGGCGCGGCATTCCGGAAGAACGGCTGATCTATGTCGGCATGGGCGCGGCGGCCAAGGAGGATCCCAGCATCCTGCGCCGCGACCGCTATGACCGCTCTTCCAGCATGGACACCGCAATCCGCCGCACGCTGGAGCTCAACCGGATGACCGGTGCGGACTTCGACCATGTCGAGCTCTACAGCTGCTTCCCCTGCGTTCCCAAGATGGCGAGGCGCGTGCTGGGCTGGCCGGTGGACAAGCCCGCCACGGTATTTGGCGGGCTGACCTTCGGCGGCGGGCCGATTGCCAACTACATGAGCCATGCGGTGGTCTCGATGGTGGAGCGCCTGCGCGGCGGCGACGGCAAGACCGGGTTCCTGTTCGCGAACGGCGGCTATGCGACGGACAACCACTGCATCGTCGTCTCGCGTGAGCCCGTGGCGGCGGCGCAGTTCCCGCAGGATTTCGATTATCAGGCGGAAGCCGATGCGGCGCGCGGGGCCATTCCGGAGCTGGACAAGGACTACGTGGGGCCAGCGGCAGTCGAGAGCTATACCGTGTTTCACGGGCGCGACGGGCTGCCCTCGGCAGGCGTGGTGATCGCCCGGACGCCGGAGGGCAAGCGCACGCTGTGCCACATCGACGTGACCGATGCAGGCACGCTGGCGTTCTTCATGGACGGGGCGGTGGAACCGGTCGGCACCAGCGGGGCGATTGCCATCGCGGGCGAACGGCGGGTGTGGAAGCGCTAGGCCACGCCCCCTGCCCCTTCGTCACCCGCGAAAAGCGTCGTGACGAAGGGGAGCGTAGATCAAAATACCAGTAGCCCGCCCGCCGCACCGCCCTATCATCGCGCCTCCGATCACAGGAGGATAAGGCATGAGCGGACGGTTTGCGGGCAAGGTGGCGCTGATCACCGGGGGCACCTCGGGCATCGGGGCGGGCACCGTGCGGCGGCTGGCCTCCGAAGGCGCGAAGGTGGTGTTCACCGGCTCCAAGGCCGAAGCCGCAGCAGCGCTGTGCGCCGAGACGGGCGCGCAGTTCGTGGCGCATCGGGTGCAGGACGCTGCCGCGTGGGACGCGCTGATGGCGCAGATCAAGGCCGAGCACGGCCGGCTCGACATTGCCTTCGCCAACGCCGGTATCGAAACAGGCGACAGCAGCGTCGAGGATATCACCCTCGAAGCGTGGGAGCGCGTCATGGGCGTCAACCTCACCGGCGTAATGCTCACGATCCAGCATGCAATCCGCGCGATGCGGGCCAATCCTGATGGTCCCGCCGGTTCGATCGTGGTCAACTCATCGATGAGCGCATACCGGCCGCTGTCGAACTATGTCGCCTATTCGGCGAGCAAGGGCGCGCTGATTGCGCTGATGAAATCGGCCGCGCTGCACTGCGCCGGCGAGAAAACGCAGATCCGCGTCAACTCGATCCACCCCGGCGTGGTCGAGACCGAATTGATCCGCGGCGTGATCGACCGCAGCCCCGATCCCGCCGCTGCCCGCGCGCAGTTCAACGCGATGGCGCCGATCGGCCGGATGGCGCAGGTGGAGGAAGTCGCCGCGCTGGTCGCGTTCCTCGCCTCGGACGAAGCGGGCTTCATCTCGGGTTCGGAGTACGGGATCGACGGCGCGAGCACGGCGGGGATGACCGGGGTCTGATACGACAAGGGCCCGGGTTGCCCCGGGCCCTCGGTACGTTCAGGCGATGGGTTCGGCGATCAGGCCGCAGCCCCCAGATAGCCGAGCTGGCCCGCCTTGAAGACCGCCTGGCTGCGGTTCACGGCGTTGAGCTTCTCGCCCGCGCGCTGGATGTGGTAGCGCACCGTGGCGTGGCTCAAGGCGAGGATCAGGCTGATTTCCTTGTCGGTCTTGCCGATCGCGGCCCAGCGCAGGCATTCGACTTCGCGCTTCGACAGGCGGCAATCGCTCGGGATCCACTGCTGCGTGCGCATCGTGCTGACGTAGCTCGCGACGAAGCGGCGGGTCAGCGCGCCGAGGAAATCACCGTGTTCGGCAAAGACATTCGAGAGATCGTCGAGCGTCTTGTCGGCGGGCACGAAGCTCGTCGCGGCGATCTGGCCGAACGAGAGGTGCGAGGGGATGACGATCATCGCCCGCGCCTTGCTGAACTTGTGGAACTCCGAGAAGTTGAGGTCTTCCAGGTAGTTGTTGCGGCTGACGGTGAAGGCGCCGTGGGCGTTGCACCAGAACGGCTCGCTTTCATAGCGCGTGGCGCGCGGGAACGGGGAAGAGAGCGCCAGCGTGCCGTTCTCCCACCAGCGCTCGCCATCGGCGGTCCAGCCGAAAATCTCGGCGTTGATGATCTTGCCATCGGCATCGAGCATCTGCTCCTTCGACGAGATGTCGGGGCAGACGGCGATGCGCAAGTCAAGCTTCAAGGCAACGTCGCGGATGGCGATTGCGGCGGGCCGCACGTCTTCAACGGCCCGAATCGTCACCTGCTCGAAGGTGGTGTTCGCCCAGTCCATGCTGCATCCTCTAGTCGGTACCGGTTATTCCGGCATCCGGGTCGATTCGCATGCTAACCTAGTGCGTGCCGTAGCGGAAGCCCAATCCGGAATGGTTCCGGAGTGGGGCTTCCGGGTAACAGTCTTGTGCTGTTTCGGCCTAGCCGAAACAGAGACGGCACCGGCCCACTCCCCCGCCCGGCCACCCAT
>CANGJI010000031.1 GCA_947454135.1 Sphingomonadaceae bacterium | reverse complement strand
TGTCGTGATCCAGAACGTGGGCGCCTACATCGACGTGCCGCGGTTCCTCGATTCGGATCATCCGATCAGCACCTCCGCCGATGCCGAAGCCTACCTCGCGCGGCTGGCGCAGTTCCCGGCGGTGCTGGAGGGCGAGACCGCGCGGCTCAGGGCTACGGCGGCGCAGGGCGTGATTGCGCCTTCGTTCCTGCTCGACAAGGCGATCCGGCAGATGCGCGCGAGCCTCTCCGCGATGAGTTCAGGCGGCGGGCTCGTCGAATCGATCGAGCGGCGCACGCGCGAGAAGGGCATTGCCGGAGACTGGGGCACCCGCGCGCGAGAGATCGTGACGAAGCAGGTTGCCCCGACGCTGGAGCGGCAGCTCGCCGAGCTTATCGCCCAGTGCAAGCTGGCCGTGAGCGATGCCGGCATGCACACGCGGCCCGGCGGCGATGCGTTCTACGCCTGGGCCCTGCGCGCCAGCACGACGACGCGCATGGCGCCGGACGAGATCCACAAGCTGGGCCTCGAATCGCTCGCAGACTTGCAGGGCCGGATGGACCCGATCCTCAGGAAACTCGGCTACACCAGCGGCACGGTGGGCGAGCGCATGACTGCGCTGGGCAAGGATCCGCGCTTCCAGTTCCCGGACAACGACGACGGCCGCGCGCAGATCATCGCCTTCATCCAGAAGCGGCTGACCTATATCCGCGCGCAGATGCCGCGCGCGTTCTCGAAGCTGGTGCGCGGCAATGTCGAAGTGCGGCGTCTGCCCCCGGCGGAGGAGCCCGGCGCGCCCGGCGCCTATGGCGGTCCCGGCTCTATCGACGGTTCGATCCCGGGCAAGATGTGGATCAACCTTGGCACGACCCGGCTCCACAGCACCTACAGCCTGCCTACGCTGGTCCATCACGAAGCGATCCCCGGCCACGTGTGGCAGGGCGAGTATTCCAACCAGCTCCCCACGATCCGCGCGATGCTAGCGTTCAACGCCTATTCGGAAGGCTGGGCGCTCTATTCGGAAACGCTGGGCGACGAGCTTGGCGCCTATGACGACGATCCGGTGGGCAAGCTGGGCTACCTCCAGTCCATCGCCTTCCGCGCCTGCCGCCTGGTGGTCGATACCGGGCTCCACGCGCGGGAATGGAGCCGCGAGCAGGCGATCGACTGGTTTGCCAATACCAACGGTTCGGGCCGCGACGAAGTGACCAGCGAGGTCGAGCGCTATTGCAGCTGGCCGGGGCAGGCCTGCGGCTATTTCATCGGTCGCAGCGAAATCCTGCGCCAGCGCGCAAGGGCGCAGGCGGCGCTGGGCAAGGCCTATGATCTGCGCGACTACAACAACGCGGTGGTCGAAGGCGGCAACGTGCCGCTCGATGTGCTGGCAGCCAATATCGACCAGTACATCGCGTCGAAGCAGGCATAGCGCGAGACGGCCGGACACCTCCGCCTGCGCGGGGGTGGCCCGGTCAGCGTCAACCCCGCGCGGCCTTGATCAACTGGCGGTCGATTGCCTTGGCCGATTGATAGCCGGCGCGGGTGCGGATGCGCTCGGCATAGGCGGCGAAGCTGGGCAGCGGCGGGATCGACCCGAAGTTGAGGCCCCAGTCGATCTGGCTGCCGACATAGACGTCCGCCATGGTGAAGCGCTCGCCGCAGACCCAGTCGCGGGTGGAGAGCAGGCCGTCCATCACCTCGATCGTGCGCTCGTAGGTGCCGAAGCCGGCCATGCCGGATTTGCCCTCGGGCACTTCCCAGCCCATCGCGCGGCTGATCACCGCCTGTTCGAGCGGGCCGGCGGCGAAGAACAGCCAGCGGAAATAATCGGCCTTTTCGGCATCGCGGGGTAGCAGGTCCGCTTCGGGGTGAACATCGGCCAGATAGGCGCAGATGCCGGCGCATTCGGTAATCACCCGGTCGCCTTCGGGCGCGTGATGGATCAGCGTCGGCACCTTGTTCATCGGGTTGGCGGCGGCCAGTTCAGCGGGACGCCTCGCCCAATCGACCAGCACCTGCTCGTAATCCGCACCGGCCTCATGCAGCGCCCAGCGGGCGATCTGCCCGCGTGACATGGGCACGGTGAAGAAGGTGTAGTCTGCCATTCGTTCAGGCTCCTCTAGGTCCGACAATTCCGAACACGGCGCCGCGGGGATCGATGGCCACTGCGCTGAATTCGCCGCCGGGAATCGGGTGCGGCTCCCGCATCATGGTGCCGCCGTTCGCCGCGACCGCAGCGCAGGCGGCATCGATCTCGGGCACGCCGAAATACATCGTCCACAGCGGCGGCACGGCGGGATCGTGGCGCTGCATGATCGCGCCGAGGCCGACCTCGCCGTAGTCCATGAAGCAATAGTCGCCGAGTTCGCCCATCGGCATCGCGCGGGTGAACGTCACGCCGAAGTGGCGCGCATAGAACGCCTTGGCAGCGGCGAGATCGGGGCTCGCAAGTTCGTTCCAGCGCACGTGCTGGGGCGCCGCCGCCGCGAAGACATCGCTGCCCGCATCGGGCCGGTCCGCCGGCGGATTGGGCTGCATCAGGTACAACGGGGTGCCGAGGGGATCGGTCACCATCGCGAAGCTGCCTTCGGGGATGTCCATGCGCGGGGCGATCTGGCGGCCGCCATCGCCGAGGATGGCGGTAGTCACCGCGCCTATGTCCGCCGCGTGGAGATAAGGCACCCAGGCCGGGTGCGCCCCTTCGGCCTGCATAGCGGGCGAAAGCTGGAGCACGCCGCCCTGCCTCCCGCCATCGCTGCGCTTGATCATGCGGTAGTCGAGCGGTGAACCGGACGTCGGCGGCTCGATCGTCCAGCCGATGACAGCCGCGTAGAACGCGGAGGCCGCATCGGCATTGTCCGTCATCAGTTCGTACCAGATGAAGGGAACGTGGGGATGCGTCACACTTGCTCTCCCTTGAACCGGCGGCTTCAGGCCCCCGCCCGATCTGGCAAGGCCCGCGCAATAAGCGCGGCCTCGCGTGCGGCCACATCCTGCCAAGCGGGGCGCGCCTTGACGCGTTCGTACCATGCCGCGGCGCGGGGGCGTGACGCCGTATCGCCGAGCGCACCCATAAATTCGGCAGTCCGCACGGCCACGGCCACGCTGATATCGGCAAGGGTGAACTGATCCCCGACCAGCCAACCCCCCGCCGGGGCAATCGACTCGAGATAATCGAGCGCGCGGGGCATTTCTTCCTCGCCTTCTCGCGCCGTGTCCTCATCGACCGGCAGGCCAAGGAAGCGGGGCCGGACGATGCGGCTCATCTGGATCTTGATTCCCGCCACGGCGAGGATGGTATCGGCAAATTCATCGAGCCAGACGGTTCTGCCAAGCGCCTGCGGCTCTGCGGGGATCAGCCTCGGCTCCGGGTACTTCGCATCGAGGTAATGCACGATGGCGGTCGAATCCGGCAGGGTGAACCCGTCATCCTCGAGAACGGGGATCTTGGCGAAGGGGCTGACGGCGAGAAACTCGGGATCGGTCGTTCCCGGGCCGCCGCGCCGGGGCTCGTAGCTCAGCCCCTTCTCTGCCAGCACGATTGCCACCTTGCGCACGAACGGCGAAAGCAGCGCACCATAGAGTTTCATGCCAGACCCGCTCCCGATTCCAATAGCGACCCTCAAAGCTTATTGCAGCCTTCCGCCGCCGCGTATAGGCGAGTGGGGCGATGACCGACATTCCCAACCTGCAGGCCGATACCCGCGCCACCACCGTCCTTGCCGCTCCCGATACCACGCTGAGCGTGCGGGAGACTTTCGGCATTCCGATCGACATGACCGTGCCGGCCTTTTCGGTGGCTGACGAGCGCGTGCCCGATCTCGATCCCAACTATGTGTTCGATCCGGACACCACGCTGGCGATCCTCGCAGGCTTTGCCCACAACCGCCGCGTGATGGTGCAGGGCTATCACGGCACCGGCAAGTCGACGCACATCGAGCAGGTGGCCGCGCGCCTCAAGTGGCCGTGCATCCGCATCAACCTTGATGCGCACATCAGCCGCATCGACCTCATCGGGCGCGACGCGATCGTGCTGCGCGATGGCCTTCAGGTCACCGAGTTCCGCGAAGGCCTGCTCCCCTGGGCGCTGCAGACGCCGACCGCGCTGGTCTTCGACGAATACGACGCAGGCCGTCCGGACGTGATGTTCGTGATCCAGCGCGTGCTGGAAACCGAAGGCAAGCTGACGCTGCTCGACCAGAACCGCGTGATCCGCCCGAACCCCAACTTCCGCCTCTTCGCCACGGCGAACACGGTCGGTCTGGGTGACACGAGCGGGCTCTATCATGGCACGCAGGCGATCAACCAGGGCCAGATGGACCGCTGGAACATCGTGGTCGCGCTCAACTACCTTCCCGCCGCGACCGAGATCGACGTGGTGACCAAGAAGGTTCCGGGGCTCGATGCCAAGACCGCGGCGGACATGGTCCGCGTGGCGGATCTTACCCGCAAGGGCTTCATCGCCGGCGATATCTCGACCGTGATGAGCCCGCGTACGGTGATCAGCTGGGCGCAGAACACCGGCATCTTCGGCGATACCGGCTTCGCCTTCCGCCTCTCGTTCCTGAACAAGTGCGACGAGACCGAGCGGGTGCTGGTGGCCGAATACTACCAGCGCGTGTTCGGCAAGGACCTGCCGGAGAGCGTGGTCGGGAAAGTCTGACGGCATTCGGCGAGACGCGATGAGGAAGCCGGCCACGCACATCCTGATGGCCGGCATCCTCGCGTGCCTGCCTGGGCAGGGCTTCGCCGCTTCCATTGGCGACCGGCTGGCGCTCGTTCCCGCCGCGGACAACCCGCCGGTCGATGTGCCGGCAACCGCGATGCCCGGCGATACGCTGGTCCGCAGCCTCGTGATGTATACCGACCGCACTGCCGTCATCGGTGCGCAGCTCGTTGCAATCGGCCCCTACGTTCAGGCGCTGCCAGACGGCTACAAGCTCGTCACCCGGCAGGTGCAGGACAAGGCCGAGGCGCTCACAGGGCTCAAGACGCGGAAATACTTCTGCACCGGCACCGATAATGCGGCCTACACGCCGGTGGTCGAGACCGAGCCGACAGGGCAGAAAAAATCCCGTAACGACGTGACGTTCTGCTTTGCCGACGAAGACAGCGATGGAAGCGTGGATCACGCCTTCGCCGTCAACAGGAAGCACCCGGAGCTTCTCAAGGCCGCGCCGATCACCCCGTTCCCGGTGCAGGAACTGAAGCTTTCGCCCAAGCTCGACCCAAACGAAGCGCGCCTCATCTACAAGCGGCTCACTCCCGACGACCGGAACATTCTGCTCTATGTCAGGCAGTTCAAGGGCAAGCAGGAGTACATCAGCAGCTACTTCAAGGTCTGGCAGGGTGAAGACGGGCCGGAGCAGAAGCAGGATGCCAAGATCAACCTCAAGTATGACGGCAGCTTTCCGTTCGAGCTCCCGGAGATCATCGGATACAGGATCACCATCGACTCCCTTGATCCGAAGACTGGTGCAATTTCATATCGTTACAAGCAGGCTGAAGGCACAACCTATTTCCAGTCGGTCTTCAACGGCAGCAACCCCGGCATGATCTTCATCTTCTATCATTGAACCGGACGCACCTGACACAGCGGTTCCTGCCCAGTCCTTGCCGACCTGTGCTCATTTGCTCCTCGATCCCGCACGGCGGACTGCGCGGCGCGAAACAGGCAACTGCGCGGCCGGAAGCGGCAAGCTGATCAGGTTGCCCTGGACCTGCGCACAGCCCCGCGCCCGCAGCGCGGCGAGTTGGGCCTGGTCCTCCACCCCCTCGGCGATGGTCTGCATGTTGAGCCTAGCCGCCAGATCGAGCACGCTTTCGACAATGGCTGCGCTTTCGCCGCCGCGATCGAGACCGGTAACGAAGCAGCGGTCGATCTTGATCTTGTCGAAGGGAAAGCTGCGCAGGTAGTTGAGCGCCGAATAGCCGGTACCGAAATCATCGAGCGCAATGCGCACGCCCAGATCACGCAATTTGTGCAGCATGGCGATGCACGATTCCTCGTCCTGCATCAGGACCGATTCGGTGATTTCCAGCTCCAGCCGATCTGGCCGCAGCCCCGTGGCGGCGAGCGCTGAGACGACCTGATGCAGCAGTGCGCCATCGCGCATCTGCACCGCCGAGACATTGACCGCGATGGTCAGGTCATCCTCCCATCCCGCCGCTTCAGCCAGCGCTTCGCGCAGCACCCATTCGCCGATTGGCACGATCAACCCGCTGCGCTCGGCGAGACCAATGAACATGGCGGGGCCGATCACTCCCTGCACCCGTTGGTGCCAACGAAGAAGCGCCTCGTAGCCAACGATGCGATCCGCCCTCAGATCGAGCACAGGCTGGTAGTAAAGCTCGAACTCGCCACTACCGAGCGCCGAGCGCAGCTCAAGCTCCAGCGCGCGGCGTTCGAGCAGCGTGCGCTTCATGTCCGGGTGAAAGACCGTTGCCACGCCGCGCCCCGCAGACTTCGCCTCGTAGAGCGCCATGTCAGCCGCACGCAGCAGTTCATCGGCATTCGCGGCATGATCGGGCGCCAGCGCAATCCCGATACTGGCACCCATCTGGATCAGGCGCCCCTCGACTTCGATCGGCCGGGCGAGGTCCGCCACGATGGCCTGCGCCTTCGCCACCGCCGCATCGGCCGAACGGACCTTGCCGAGCAAGAGGGCAAATTCGTCACCGCCGAGCCGGGCGATCACGTCGTTCGAGCCGACCCGGGCGCGCAGGCGCTCCGCCACGACTTCAAGCACGCGATCACCCGCAGCATGACCCAGCGAATCGTTGACCAGCTTGAAGTGATCGAGATCGGCGAACAGGCAGGCGATGCGTCCGGTCCGGCCCTTGCCAAGGCTCGCCGCAAGCCGGTTATGGAATTCAGCTCGGTTGACAAGGCGGGTGAGCGGATCGTGGTGCGCCAGGAAATGCACTGCGCTCTCTGCCTCGTGCCGGTCGGTCACATCGCGCAGGAAGCCCCGGAAGCCGAGGTGCTGGCCTTGGGCATCGAACAGCGGACAGCCCGATACGGCAAACCACCGCGTCGAACCGTGCAGGGTGCGGGCGAGCAGCAGATCGTGGAACGGCTGGAGATTGTGGGCCGCGCTGCGTATCGCCTGCGGCCCCGGTCCGGGATCGAACAGGTCGACCAGCTTGGCTCCGGAAAGCGCCTGTTCATCGAGGCCGAGCAACTGGCACAGGCGATCGGGCACATTGAGGATGAGCCCCGCTTCATCACATTCGATCAGGCAATCGCTGCCGTGCTCGCGGTACTGGGTTAGCAGGAGCTCGATGGTCTCGTTGGCGGTGCGCAGTTCGCGCGTGCGCAGGCGGCGCGTGGCGAACATGTAGTGAAGATTGAACACCCGCGCGTGGGAGCCGCCCATCAGGAACAGCGTGAGCAGCATGGTCGGCAGAATCGGCACCTCGGGCCGCGCCATGAGCACGGCCGCGAGGCCAAAGGTCGAGATCCACGAGGAGATCAGACCGGTGACCGGCAGGGTGAAGTGCGCGAACAGCGCCATTGCGTCAGTCGCGAGGAGGAAGATGACCATCGGCACCAGTCTGTCTGCGGGTGCAAACGCAAGCGCGATCCCGTTGACCGCCATGCACAGGACCGACCGCCCGACAATATAGCGCCGCCACAGCGCGAGCACTTCGCCGGGTACGCCGCCGCTGCGTCGCTGCTGGCCGAGCCACGCGATCAGCAGCGAGAGGACACCCCATTGCATCACGACCAGCAGATAAAACCACGGCTCGGCTATCCCCGCGCAGAGCACGAGCAGCACCGAGCGAACCAGTTCGAAGGCGTAGGCGGGAACCGCGTGGAGATGCGCCAGCTTGCAGTTGTCGAACCACGCGCGGTCACGCTCATGCACCTTGTGGGTGATGAGGTGAAGGCCTGTCCACTGAAGGTTGGCCATGGCTGCCAGCAGCCTCGGCAACATGCACACACTCCCGTTCCCCGCCGCGAAGGGCAGGGGAACGGGTTAGCGTGCCGTGGCTTGGAGCTCCGCCTAGTGCAGGCTAAGTAGGGCTGCGTATATCCGCCGTCAGGCGGTCGGCACCACGAGATACTTTTCGCCGGTCCGACGCGCGTTGTATTCCGCGACCGCAGCCTTATCGAGCATGCCTTCAAGGCTGACTTCGGCCTTGTAGTGGCTGGCGAACGTCGTCGTAAGGTCGCGGGCAACGCGTGCGCGCATGCGGCCCACGGTCTCCATCCCGGCCTTGGCCATGAACGGCGTGAGCAGCCAGCCGCCGAGATCCCACGTCAGCCCGAAGGCGCGGTTGAGGATCGTCGGCCCCATATCGAGCCCGCCGTAGATGTAGACCTTCTTCGGCGTGGACGAGCCATAGCGGCTGAACGCAGCGCCCCGGCTGGCCGAGGCTTCCATCGCGGCCAGGATCTGGCCCGCGAGCGTACCGCCGCCGATCGGATCGAAGCCGAGCATCGCGCCCGTTTCATGGATCGCATCGGTGAGCTTGGCGTTGAAATCGGCGTCGGTCATGTTGAGCACATGCGTCGCGCCAAGGCCCTTCAAGAGCGCGACCTGTTCTTCGCTGCGCACGATGTTGACGAGGGGGACGTTGTCTTCCTGACAGATCCGTACGAGCATCTGGCCAAGGTTCGAGGCGGCGGCGGCGTGGACGAGGCCGGTGAAGCCTTCCATCCGCATCGTTTCGACAAAACCCAGCGCGGTCATCGGGTTGACGAAGCTGGAGGCGGCTTGCGCAGCGCTCACGCCGTCGTCCACCGGCAGGCACATGCCCGCTTCGGCATAGGCGTAGCTGGCATAGGCCGTGCCCGGCACGCAGGCGACGCGCTTGCCGATCAGCGCCTGCGCGGCGGGGCTTTCACCCGCAGCGACGACCACGCCGGCAGCTTCATTGCCCGCCGGCATATCGAGCCCATGGCGCGCCTTCATCGCGCGGGTGGCATTGTCCGGCATCTTCGCGACGACTTTGCCGGGGGTGTATTCGGCATTGGCGGTATCAGCCATCGCGAACAGCAGGCCAAGGTCCGACGGGTTGATCGGCGTGGCCTCGATCTGGACGAGGACCTGGCTGCCGGTGGGCGCGTCCCACGTCCTGGGCACGATCTGGACGGTCAGCGTGCCGTCCGCATCGAGCCGGGTGGTGAGCTGCTTGCCGGTAAATGCCATGTTTCTCTCCCGATTGCTGACACGCCGGATCGGTCCGGACGTGCGTTTCAATCGGCAACTTAACGGCTCATTCGCCGGGGTAAAGCGCGCCCATGAAATAGAGCCCATCGGGCGGCGCATTATGGCCCAGCGCGCGGCGGTCGCAGGCCTCCAGCGCCTTGCGCATATCGGCGGCGGTCCAGCGCCCCTCGCCCACCAGCGCAAGGCAGCCGACCATCGAACGCACCTGATGATGGAGGAAACTGCGCGCTTCCGCCGCCACGATCACATGATCCGCCTCGCGCCGGACGGAGAGGTGCCGCAGCGTCTTCACCGGGCTGGCGGACTGGCACTGGGCCGAACGGAACGTGGTGAAATCGTGCCTGCCGACCAGCACTTGCGCAGCCTCGTGCATGGCGTCGGCGTCAAGGTGCTGGGCGATGCGCCAGGCCCGCCCGGCTTCGAGCACCAGCGGCGCGCGCCGGTTCGCAATCACATATTCGTAACTGCGCCCGATACAGGTGAAGCGCGCGTGCCAGTCCTCGGCCACCTCCACGCAATCGAGCACCGCCACCGCCTGCTCCGCGAGCCGCAGCCGCGCATTGAGCGCCTCGCTCATCCGGAACGGCGGCAGCGCCTTCTCGCTATCGAAATGCGCACGCATCGCCCGCGCATGGACGCCGGCATCGGTGCGACCGGCGGAATGGAGCGTGACCGGATGGCCAACCACGGTCTCCGCCGCTTCCTCGAACGCCTGCTGCACCGACGGCCCGTGCGCCTGCCGCTGGAAGCCCATATAGGGCCGGCCATCGTATTCGAGGGTGAGGGCATAGCGGGTCATGGCGCCGAGTTCAGCCAAGGCTTGTCCCCGCCGGAACGGCACGCCCGCGCAGCAGGGCTGCCGTTTCCATTGCAGGCTTGCCCGCGCGCTGGATCAGCGTCGGCCGCAGGGCACCTTCGCCGCAGGCAATCGCGAGGGCGGCATCCACTGTCTCGCCCGGCGCGCCAGAGCCTTCGACGACATCGGCTGCCAGCACCCGGTAGCGTTCGCCCTCGAACTCGAAAAACGCCCCCGGCGCAGGCGCGAAGGCGCGCACTTGCCGCTCCGCCTCCACCGCGCTGCGGGTGAAGTCGAGCCGGCTCTCCGCCTTCTCGATCTTGTGGGCATAAGTCGCGCCCTCCTCGGGCTGCACCACCGCCGGATGCCCCGCGAGATCGGCCAGCACAGCAACCATGAGCGCCGCGCCCTTCTCCGCCAGTTCCGTGGTCAATTCCCCTGCCGTCTTCCCCGCAATCGGCGTTTCCACCCTCGCCAGCATCGGCCCGGTATCGAGCCCGCGCTCCATCTGCATGATGGTGACGCCGGTCAGCGCGTCCCCCGCCAGAATCGCCCGCTGCACCGGCGCTGCCCCGCGCCAGCGCGGCAGCAGCGAGCCGTGGACGTTGAGGCAGCCATGACGAGGCGCCGCGAGGATCGGCTGCGGCAGGATCAGGCCATAGGCCGCGACCACCGCGACATCGGCGTCCAGCGCGGCGAACTGCGCCTGCTCATCCGCCCCCTTGAGCGAAACCGGCGTGCGCACAGGAATGTCCAGCGCCTCCGCCGCGCGGTGCACCGCCGAGGGCTGGAGCTGCTTGCCCCGCCCGGCCGGACGCGGCGGCTGGCTGTAGGCCGCGACCACCTCATGCCCGGCGGCCACCAGCGCCTTGAGTGTCGGCACCGCGAAATCGGGGGTGCCCATGAAGACAATGCGCATAACCGCGGGAAAGGCCTTTCGTTTGCGTGTATCGGCCCTATCTCTCACCCTATGGCATCGCAAGAGATCGAGGCATTGGCGAGCGCACTCGCACGTCTTCCGGGGCTCGGCCCGCGTTCGGCGCGGCGCGCGGTGCTGTGGCTGATCAAGCGGCGCGAGACCAGCCTTGTCCAGCTGGCAGAGGCGCTCGAAGGCGTGCGTGCGCGGCTGGTGGAATGCACCACCTGCGGCAATGTCGATACCGCAAACCCGTGCAGCGTCTGCACCGATCCCCGCCGCGATGCCCGCGCGCTCTGCGTGGTGGAGGAAGTGGCTGACCTCTGGGCGCTCGATCGCTCGCGCCTGTTCACCGGGCGCTACCACGTGCTGGGCGGACGGCTTTCCGCGCTGGAAGGCGTCGGACCGGAGGACCTTTCGATCGGGCAGCTCCTCATGCGGCTGGAGGCAGGCGGGACCGACGAGGTCGTGCTCGCCATGAACGCGACACTGGAGGGGCAGACCACCGCCCACTACATCGCCGAACGGATCGAACACCTGCCGCTGCGCGTCACCCAGCTGGCGCATGGCCTGCCGGTGGGCGGCGAGCTCGACTATCTCGACGAAGGCACGCTGGCGCAGGCGCTGCGGGCAAGAAGGCCGGTAGGGTAGACCGCGCCACCCCTGCCGCCTCCCGCAAGCGGGAGGGGAACAAAGCAGCGCTACTTTTTTCTCCCCTCCCGCTCGCGGGAGGGGCTGGGGCTGGGCCGCGCCACAAGACCACCTTGCAGGCTCTGCCATCCGCGCTTATCTGCACGCCATGGCTATCCGCGAAATCCTCGAAGTCCCCGATCCGCGCCTCAAGCAGATCTCCGCGCCCGTCACCGTGTTCGACGAGGAGCTCAAGACGCTCGTCGCCGACATGTTCGAGACGATGTACGACGCGCCCGGTATTGGCCTCGCTGCCATTCAGGTCGGCGTGCCGCTGCGCGTGCTGGTGATCGACCTTCAGCCGGATGATCCGGACGCCGAACCGGTGCCCTGCGCGCACGATGGCCACCATCACCACCATCAGCCGACCAAGCGTGAGCCGCAGGTCTTCATCAACCCGGAGATCCTCGCCCCTTCGGCAGACAAGCGCGTCTACAACGAAGGCTGCCTCTCGGTGCCCGAGATGTACGCCGAAGTGGAACGCCCCGCCCGCATCCGCGCGCGCTGGCAGGATCTTGATGGCACGGTCCACGAAGAAGACATGGACGGGCTGATGGCAACTTGCCTCCAGCACGAGATGGACCACCTCGAAGGCATCCTGTTCATCGACCACCTCTCGCGCCTCAAGCGGCAGATGGTGCTGAAGAAGCTGGAAAAGCTGCGCCGCGCCGCGTGATCCCGAGGCGCGATGGCCCGTGCTTGCGCTGCGGGTAGAAGCAGGATAAGTTCACGCTTCGTTCCATTTTCGGAGTCGGCGTGGACAGCACCTTTGCCCTGATTTTCGTGATCGTCTCGCTGCTGGCGGGGCTTGCGGTCGGCTGGTTTCTCGGCGCGCGGCCCATTGCGGAATGGCAGGCGCGGTTCGCCGCGCGCGATGCCGAAGCGCGGGAGCTGGACGAGAAGTTCCGCCGCGCGATCACCGAACTGGCCGCGGCCAGTGGTAAAGCACAGGCGCACGATGCGCTCGCTGCCGAGATGGGCGCAGTGCGAGAGGAACGCGATGCGCTCGCCGCGCAGTTTGCCGCGGCGCAGGAACGGGCGGCAGACGCAGACCGCATGCGCGCAGAGCTGGCCACGCTCCGTGCCGACCGCGAAGCCCTGCGCGCAGAGCTTGAGCGGATGAAGGCCGATGCGGAAAACTTCGCCGAGCAGAAGCGCCTGCTGATCGAGGCGCAGGAGAGCCTGCGCAAGGAATTCGAAAACGCCGGCCACAAAGTGCTCGAACGCGCGCAGGAAGCCTTCCTCACCCGCGCCAATGCCCGCTTCGCCGAAAGCGAAAAGAGCAGCGAGGCGCGGCTCAAGGCCGTGCTTGAACCGGTCGGCGCGCGGCTCGAGAAGTACGAGCAGCAGGTGCAGGAACTGGAAGCCAAGCGCGTCGATGCGTTCGGGCAGTTGAGCGGGCTGATCGAGGGTATGCGGCAGGGGCAGGAAGCCGTGCGCACCGCCGCGCTGCAACTTGGCAATTCCTTGCGCAATGGTCCCAAGACGCGCGGCCGCTGGGGCGAACTGCAACTGCGCAACGTGCTCGAACAGTGCGGCCTTGCCGAACACACCGATTTCGTGACCGAGCATTCGGTCGACACCGAAGACGGACGGCTGCGCCCCGATGCCATCGTCAAGGTACCGGGCAACAAGATCCTCGTGATCGATGCCAAGGTCTCGCTCAACGCCTATCAGGACGCGTTCGAAGCGGCGGATGACGATGCCCGCGCGGTGGCGCTGACGGCGCATGTCCAATCCATGCGCAATCATATCCAGACGCTGGGCGCGAAGAGCTATCAGAGCCAGTTCGACGAAGCGCCGGACTATGTGCTGATGTTCGTGCCGGGCGAACATTTCATCGCTGCCGCGCTGGAGCGCGACCCTGCGCTGTGGGACTTCGCCTTCGAGCGCCGCGTGCTGCTGGCTTCGCCCACCAACCTCGTCGCCATCGCGCGCACGGTGGCACAGGTCTGGCGTCAGGACGGCCTCGCCCGCGAGGCGCGCGAGATCGGCAAGATGGGCGGCGAGCTTTATGACCGGCTGGCCGTGGCGGCCGAGCACTTGAAGCGTGTCGGTTCG
Source organism: Sphingomonadaceae bacterium (assembly GCA_947454135.1). Taxonomy (GTDB): domain Bacteria; phylum Pseudomonadota; class Alphaproteobacteria; order Sphingomonadales; family Sphingomonadaceae; genus Novosphingobium. Next base: position 18,656 of record CANGJI010000031.1, on the reverse strand, counting down.
GGCCTCGACAGCGCGGTGGGGCATTACAACAAGTTCGTCGGCAGCTTCGAGCGCAACGTTCTGTCTGCCGGACGGCGCCTGCGCGACAAGCATATCGAGATCGGCAAGCGCGAGATCGAGGACGTGCCGCTGGTCGAGACGGCCCCGCGCCATGCCGAAAGCGATGCTGAAGGCCCGAAGCTGGCGCTGGTCGAGCCGGACACGGACGGTGAAGCGGCGGAGTGATGGGCGCGCGCTGATCGAAGTGGTCGGATCACCGCTTCGTCATCCCCGCCTTCGCGGGGATGACGAGTGAGAGGGTTTAGCGGGTGACGAAGAATGCGGTGGTGCGGAGGATCAGCCCCCCAGCGCCGCCAGCACCTCATACGCCAGCACTGCCGCTGCAACTGCCGCGTTGAGGCTGTCGGCGCGGCCCTTCATCGGCATCGTCACGCGCAGGTCGCAGGCCATTTCGTAGTCTTCCGGAAGCCCGCGCGATTCGTTGCCGACCATCACGAAGCACGGAGCCGAATAAGGTGCGCCGCGGTAGGGCACGGCCTCTCGTAGCGATGCGGCAACCAGTTGCCCCTCGCCCGCACGCAGCCAGCCCAGAAAATCGTCCCAGCGCGCCTGCGCCAGCGGCACGGTGAACACCGCGCCCATGCTCGCGCGCACGGCCTCGACCGAAAACGGATCGGCGCAATCATCGAGCAGGATGACGCCGCCGGCACCAACCGCATCGGCGGTGCGCAGCATCGTGCCGAGATTGCCCGGATCGCGCATCGCCTGCGCCACCAGCCAGAGCGGCGCGCGGGTGCGGTCCAGAGATTCGAGCCGCGTATCCCATTCCGCGAATACGCCCGCGACGGCCTGCGGATTGTCCTTGCCCGTGACCTTGGCGAGCAATTCCTCCGGCATTTCGATGACGTCGCCGCCCGCTGCTGCCACCGCCACTTCCAGCGTATCGAGCAGGGGATGGCTCTCACGCCCCTCGGCCATCATCAGCAGTTCGGGCAGACGGCCGCATTCGCGCGCGTCGGTCAGCAGGCGCAGGCCTTCCGCGAGGAAACGCCCCTCGCGCTTGCGGTGCTTCTTTTCGCGCAGCGCGCGCACGGCTTTGATGGTCGGGTTGGAAAAACCGGTGATCTGGCGGCGGGTCACTGGACTACTCACAGGGTCCAGGCCTCAATCTTCGCCAAAGCCGTCCTTGACGAGACCGGCGACCTTCATGAGCACGGCCTCCGCATCCGGGCCGGTCACAACGATCTCGACATGGTCGCCCTTGGCCGCGCCCAGCATCATCAGGCCGAGGATCGAGCCGCCCTGTGCTTCGGTCCCGTCCTTGATCACCCTGACGTCGAGGCCTTCGGGCAACCGCGCCACGGCATTGACGAACTTGGCGCTCGCCCGCGCGTGCAGGCCGCGCTGGTTGATGATCTGTACCGTCTCGCGCGCCGTGGTCACGGAGATATCGGCGGCGTTCGCGCTTGACGGTTCTGACATGCTCAGGCGTCCTGCCCCAGGAATTCGGAAGCGATGGTGATGTAGTTGCGTCCGGCATCGCGCGCGGCGGCTGTTGCTTCGCGCACGCCCATCGCATTGCGCGCCTTGGCGAGGCGGATCAGCATGGGCAGGTTGATGCCTGCGATCACTTCGACCTTGCCAGCTTCCATCAGCGAGATCGCGAGGTTGGAGGGTGTGCCGCCGAACAGGTCGGTGAGGATGATCACGCCCGAACCCGAATCGACCCGCCGAATCGCGTCGGCGATTTCCTTGCGGCGGCGCTCCATGTCGTCGTTAGGGCCGATGCAGACCGCGACGATATCGGGTTGCCGGCCGACGACATGCTCCATGGCATGAATGAATTCGTCGGCAAGGGCGCCGTGCGTGACGAGGATGAGACCGATCATCTGTTGGGTTGGCTCCGAAGGGCGATGCGGCAGGACGCCGCGTTCAGCATGGGCAATTTCGGTTGAGGCTGGTGCCGCATCCGGCTGAATGCCCGATCGGTCCCGCCAACTTCCAGTGCATGCCCATTCCCCCGATTCCTGCCTGTCTCCCCGGATGGACGGCAGTGTCTTGTGGTTTTCATGTCTGCGTGCCTTCGACCATATCGGCAGCGCGCGAACCCAGGTTGCGATGCAACAATGTGGGAGAAAATCCCGCATCGCGCAAGGCAGAAGCGATCTGTTCGGCCGTGAACACCGAACGGTGGCGCCCGCCGGTGCAGCCGAATGCGATGTTCACATAGGCTTTGCCCTGCGCCTGGAAGCGCGGGAGCAGCAGCAGGAGCAGATCACGAATGCGCGTGAACGCCTCGCTGAATGCAGGATCGCGGCGGATATATTCGCCCACCGGCGCGTCCAGACCCGACATCGGGCGCAGCGTATCGTCCCAATGCGGATTATCGAGGAAGCGCATGTCGAACACGAGGTCCGCCAGCGGCGGCGTCCCGCGCGAGAAGCCGAAGCTGCTGATCGTGAGCGTGGTGCGCTGCGGCGTGTGGCTGCCGAACTGTTCGCGAATCGCCTGCTGCAGATCGTTGGTGGAAAAATCGGTGGTGGAAATGACCACGTCGGCCCAGCGGCGCAGCGGCTCGAGCAGTTCGCGTTCCGCCGCAATGCCGGTGGCGGCGGGCTTGTCCTCGCTCATCGGATGGCGGCGGCGGGTCTCGTTGTAGCGACGTTCGAGTTCGGAGCCGCCACAATCGAGGAACAGCGTGGTCACCGCGAGGTCCGGCCGCGCAGTAAGCCGCTTCACGCGTTCGATTGTCCTGATGGGATCGAAACCGCGCGTGCGTGTATCGAAGCCGATCGCGAGCGGGGAGCCCGCATCGAGCTGCGCCGAGCCGGGTTCGGTTTCCAGCAGGCGATCGAGCAGACGGATCGGAAAGTTGTCGACCGCCTCCCAGCCCATGTCCTCCAGCGTGCGCAGCGCAGTGGTCTTCCCGGCGCCGAGCACGCCGGTGACAAGCAGGATACGCTGCGGTTTTATTTCCGGTTGCGACTCAGCCGACATGAAACGCGGTTTGCGCCCAAGAATGCGGGAAGGAAAGACCGCAGAAGTACAACGGACGTGGGTAGAAATGTTTCGCTATGCGACACCTGTCTCAGACTGGCAGGCCGTACTGGCCAAGGGCGAGTTCGGCACGCAGGTGGAGCACGGGCGTTTCGGGCCAGAGGCGGATCAGGGGCAGCGCCGCACCGTGGCGGGTGACCGTCTCGGCCTTTTCAATGAAACGCGGTGCATCGCCGGTCAGTTCGATGACCAGCGCGACGGGCACGTTGGCCTGAACCGGCATCGTGACAAGGCCGAGACCGCGCACTTCGAGGAGGCCAGCCGTCTCGGCCACGGGGCTCGCCAGCAATCGCGCGCCTTCGCGCAAGAGGGAGACGCCGTCATCGCCCACCAGCACCGCGCCGCGATCGATGAGCGCGAGGGCGAGGCTCGACTTGCCCGCCCCCGGCAGGCCTTCGATGAGGATCGCCCGGCCATCGATGGCGACGCAGGTGGCCTGATGCTTGACCGGCTGCATCACTCCTCGTCCTCCCCGGCCATGGGCAGTTCGAGCACGAGCTGCGCGCCGGGTTCGCCGCCGGGGCGGTCGGTGATGGTCAGCGTGCCTTCGTGCGCCTCGGCAATCGTGCGCGCGATGGCGAGACCCAGACCACTATGCGCCCCGAACGCCTCGGCATCCGGGCGGACCGAATGGAAACGCTCGAACACTTTCTCGCGCTCGGCAGGGGGAATGCCGGGGCCATCGTCGCAGACGGCCAGAAACACGCGGCCCTCGCTGCCCCAGACGACAACTTCGACCGTGCCGCCGGGGGGCGAGAACGAGACGGCATTGTCGAGCAGATTTTCGAGCACGCGCTCCAGTTGCAGTGCATCGCCGCGCACTAGGGCGGTGCCGCCACCGCGCACCATGCTGATCGCATAGGATTCCCGGTCCGGGCGATCTGGCCGCGCGCCGCGCGCGCCGACGACCTCGGCGGCGAGCTCGGCCAGATCGAGCGGCGCGAAAGTGGCGCGGCTCAACTGCGCGTCGATCCGGCTGGCGTCGGCGATTTCGGTAATCAGGCGGTCGATGCGCTGGACATCGTGCGCGGCGATGGCGGCGAGCTGCTGGCGCAGCGCCGGATCATCGATCTTCTCCATCGTCTCCAGCGCACTGGAGAGCGAAGCGAGCGGGTTCTTGAGCTCGTGCGCGACATCGGCCGCGAAGCTTTCGACCGCGTCGATCCGCTGGCGCAGCGCGGTTGTCATGTCGGAAAAGGCGCGGGCGAGCAGGCCAATCTCGTCGCCGCGTTCGGGCAGGCGCGGCACGACGACCGCGCGGTCACGCCCCAGCCGCACCCGCACCGCAGCGCGGACCAGCGCACGCAGCGGCTGCACAATCGTGCGCGCAAGGAACAGCGAGAGCTGGATCGAAAGCAGGAAGGCGACGCCGATGATGATGCCCAGCGACTGGCGCGCATCGCGGACCGACTGGGTGACATCCGTGGCATTGCGCAGCGCCAGAAGCATTTCGCCCCGGTCGCCGACCGGAGTGGCGGCGGTGATCACCGGGGTGCGATCCGGGGCGTAGCGCAGATAGACCTCGGTTGCCTTCGCCTTGCGCGCGCGGGCAATCTCGGGCCAGTTAGCCGCGCCTGTTTCCGGCGGTTCCCGATAACGCTCGATTGCCGGCGCGCCGACGATGAAATCGACGCCGCGATCGAGCAGGCGCGCAGCGGTGGTGAACGAGGCCTCCCTGTCAGGATCGGCAAAGGCGAAGGGAGGCGGAGCGAGACGGAAGCTGTCCGCAATCAGGCCGCCCTTGGCGTCATAGAGTGTGAGGCGCAGTTTCTGCGCGGTGCCGATTTCTGCCAGCACTTCGCGGGCCTTGGCGGGGCGTGCTTCGGTAAGCGCGATGGCCGCGATTTCGGCTTCGGCGCGGGCCAGCTTGAAGCGTTCGGCGAGGAGCTGCTTGCGGTAGCTGTCGAGGTAGAAGAACGAGCCCGCCAGCAGGGCCAGCGCGATGACGTTGACGGCAAGGATGCGCACCGTAAGCGACACGCCGCGCACGCGCCACGAGCGGCGACGCTGGCCCACGCGCACGGATCCGCGAGCCGCTTCGGGCGCCAATTCAGGAATCGGTGAAACTGTATCCGGCGCCATAGAGCGTCTCGATGGCGGAGAAATCCGCGTCAGCCGCACGGAACTTGCGGCGCAACCGCTTGATGTGGCTGTCGATGGTGCGGTCATCGACGAAGACATCGTCGTGATAGGCCGCATCCATCAACTGGTTGCGTGTCTTGACCACACCCGGGCGCAAGGCCAGCGCCTCGAGAATGAGGAACTCGGTGACAGTGAGCGAAACCGCGGCATCGTCCCATGTCACGGTGTGGCGTGCCGGGTCCATCACTAGGCGGCCGCGGCGGATCGGCTCGGGCAGCGGCTGGGCTTCCTCGCCCGGTTCGGCGAGTCCGGCTCCATCGCTACGCGCGAGTTCCGAACGGCGCAGGATCGCGCGGATGCGGGCGATCAGCAGGCGCTGGCTGAAGGGCTTTGCAATATAGTCGTCGGCCCCCATCGCAAGGCCGAGCGCCTCGTCCGCCTCGGCGTCCTTGCTGGTGAGGAAAATGACCGGCAACTGGCTCTTTTCGCGCAGGCGCTGGAGAAGTTCGAGCCCGTCCATGCGCGGCATCTTGATATCGCAGACGGCAAGATCCGGCGGATTCTCGATGAGCGCCTTCAGCGCGGCGGCGCCATCATAATAGAGCCGCGTGGCAAAGCCTTCGGCCTGAAGCGCGATCGACACGGTGGTGAGAATGTTCCGGTCATCATCGACGAGCGCGATCACCCTGGGATCATCACCGGCACGCTGTGCCGCGCGCGGTGCAGTAACCGGAGATGGGATGGCGTCGGACAGGGTGGCTTCCGGTCTGGCTGGCGGCTTGGCAGGGGCTTTCGATTACCGGTTCGGCTCACGACTGGCAACCATCGCGAAAACCGGCACAATCGCTGGGTAGTTGTACGCGGTGCAACTTGCCGCGCAAAAAACTTGGTTGCCGCGAGGGCATTTGACGCAGCATGGCGGGGTGGCTATGCGCCAAAACGGACCTAGCGCATTCGTATGCAGTAGTGCTGCGGATTCGCCGGCGGACGAAAGCATTCTGGGTGTGATTGCAACGCGGGGCATGCCTCGTCCGGAGCCCAAATCGGCCCGGGCAACTGGCAGACCCGCCATGGGAGACCGACTGTGTCTGATACCGCTTTGAACGTGACGCTTGCGCAGCAGGGCCTTCCCGAGCCCGCTCAGATCTTTGCCAACCTCGGCACCGCGCCGCTGGTGGAGCATGCGATCCGCAACGGCGAAGGCGTGCTTTCGGCAGACGGCCCGTTCGTCGTCGCCACCGGCAAGCACACCGGCCGCAGCGCAAAGGACAAGTTCTTCGTCCGCGATGCCGAGACCGAGAACACGATCTGGTGGGGCAAGACCAACGTCGCCATGACGCCGGAGCAGTTTGCCGTGCTCAAGGCCGATTTCCTCAGCCAGTTGGGCGGCCTCGACAAGGCCTATGTGGCTGACCTGTTCGGCGGTTCGCAGGCCGACTACCGCGTCTCGGTCCGCGTCATCACCGAATTTGCCTGGCATTCGCAGTTCGTCCGCACCCTGCTGGTGCGTCCGACGGCTGAGGAACTGGCCAGCTTCGCTCCCGAATACACGATCATCGACCTGCCCAGCTTCCGCGCCGATCCGGCCCGCCACGGCTGCCGCAGCGAGACGGTGATCGCGGTGAACTTCACCGAAAAGCTGATCCTGATCGGCGGCACCGCCTATGCGGGCGAGATGAAGAAGTCGGTCTTCGGCATCCTCAACTACCTGCTTCCGGTGCAGGGCGTGATGCCGATGCACTGCTCGGCCAATATCGGCGCGGACGGCACCACGGCGGTGTTCTTCGGGCTTTCGGGTACCGGCAAGACGACGCTGTCCGCCGATGCCAGCCGCACGCTGATCGGCGATGACGAGCATGGCTGGTCGGACACGGCGGTGTTCAACTTCGAAGGCGGTTGCTACGCCAAGGTGATCCGTCTCTCGGCCGAAGCCGAGCCGGAAATCTTCGCGACGACCAAGCGTTTCGGCACGATCCTCGAGAACGTCGTGATCGATCCCGAGACCCGCAAGATCGACCTCGACGACGCCTCGCTCGCCGAGAACAGCCGCGGTTCCTACCCGATCGATTTCATCCCGAACACGAGCGAGAAGAACCTCGGCCCGGTGCCCTCGAACATCATCTTCCTGACGGCGGATGCCTACGGCGTGCTGCCCCCGATCGCGCGGCTGACGCCCGATCAGGCGATGTATCACTTCCTCTCGGGCTACACCGCGCGCGTCGCGGGCACGGAAATCGGTGTGACAGAGCCGGAAGCCACCTTCTCGACCTGCTTCGGCGCCCCCTTCATGCCGCGCCACCCCTCGATCTACGGCAACCTCCTCAAGGAGCGCATCGCCAAGGGCGGCGTTAAGTGCTGGCTGGTCAACACCGGCTGGTCGGGCGGTCTCGCCACGATGCCGGGGATCAAGCGCATGCCGATCAAGGCGACCCGCGCGCTGCTCAACGCCGCGCTCGATGGCAGCCTCAATTCCGCCGAATTCCGCATCGACCCCAACTTTGGTTTCGAAGTGCCGGTGGCTGTGCCGGGCGTGGACACCGCCCTGCTCGATCCGCGCGGTGCATGGGCGGACGCCGAAGCCTATGACCGCACCGCCAGGGAACTGGTGCGCAAGTTCATCGACAACTTCGCGCAGTTCGCTGACCATGTGGACGAAAGCGTGCGCAACGCGGCACCGATCGCGGCCTAAGCACAAAATACAATCCCTATCTGGCAAGAGGCCTCGCCCTGTGCGAGGCCTCTTTTTTGTGCCCGAAGGAATTGCCATGCCCGCGCATCCGATCCGCCTGTTCGCCGACGATGCGGCGGTGCGCCATGTCGGCGAGGGTCTGCTGGCCCGCACCCTGCCCAAGGCGGAGTGGACGCATGAGGCACATCTCGCTGCATGCCTGTGGCTTCTGCGCGAGAGGCAAGACTTCCTGCCCGAGCGCGACATGCCGGACACAATCCGCAGCTACAACGTGGCGGCAGGCGGCGAGAACACCGACAGCGCCGGCTATCACGAGACGCTGACGCAGTTCTACATTCGCGGGGTGCGGGCCTTTGCGCAGACCTTGCCGCAAGGCATGGCGCTGGTGGAAGCCGTCAACGCGCTGCTGGAAAGCGAAATCGGCAACCGCAACTGGCCGCTGTGCTTCTATTCGACGGAGCGCCTGTTCAGCGTGGAAGCGCGGCGCGGCTGGGTCGAGCCTGATCTCGCCGCACTCGAGGATTAGGCGGTCCGCCGCGGCACGAAGGGATAAGTCCGCCGCTCGATCACTTCCTGCACCGCGCGGTGGGCCTCCTGAATGGCCGCATCGGTGTGCGGGCTCGCCGCCGCATCACTGTTGGCGATGCTGACAAGGCCGAAGGGCTGGCGGCCGATCACGCAAGGGCGATTGGGGCTCTCGCTGTAGACCCACTCCACCGGGTCATAGATCGAGTTGTAGGTATAGGCGTAGCCGTGACCCCAGCGGTTGACGGTAATGCCGGCAATATCGCGTGCGGCATCAAATCCTGCGCTGCCCAGCATGCGCTGCAATTGCCGGCGGGTTTCGCGCTCGAACGTCTCGAAGCTCATCGCGAGCAGTTCGGCGCGTCCCGTCCGGTGCTGGTCGCGGCGGGGGAGGCCCGGCTTGTTCATGTATTTGACGAGGTGGAGCACGATCGGCTCGTCCGGGCTCTGCGGGTGCTTGAGATCGCCAAGGCTGACCGCTTCGGTGAGGCCGACTTCCTGATGAAACATCGTCGGGCAATGGAAGTTCGCCGCGCCAAGCTTCACGAAGGGCCGCCAGTTGGTAACGGCGACACTGGTGTAGACCATCGGCCCCTTCACGCCGTAGGCCAGCGCTTCCTTCTGGGCTGCGGGCAGTTCGGGCATCATGTAGGGGATCGCCATGTTCCAGCAGGCCATGATGACGGCCTTGCCGCGAACTTCGACGAGCTTGCCCCCCTTGGCATAGTGGACCGCGACTTCGCCCGCGCTGGCAGGATCGCCCTTGTGCGCCACGTTGAGGACAACGCTCGAGAGGCGGATGCGGGTGGGAGCGCCGGGGCGGTCCAGCGCGCCATAGTCGATCACTGCGGTGCCCATGTCTTCCTGCGAGCGGCCCGCAGTGGCCTCCGGCACCAGCTTTGCCACCAGCAGACGCGCCAGAGTGGCGTTGCCGTCGGGGAAGTGGATCGACTTGTCGCCCTCGCGCTGGCGGCCGTGCTGACCTCCGGGGAGATCGGCGAAGAGATCGGCGGGCACTTCGCCGAGCACCATGCCCGAGAAGCCCGGATAGCCCTGCACCCACGCGAACAGCGCAGGCACGGCATCCCCGCCGACGCAGAAGCTGGCCATGCCGATCATCTGGAACAGCCAGTAGACCTGAGGATCGACGCCGACCTTTTCGGTGAGGAATTCCTTGTACGAATGGCGCGCCAGCCAGTCCTTCTTGGCCGCTGCATCGAGGCCGGGGAGGTAATCGGGCTGGTCTTTCGCGAACAGGCGGGCAAGGTCCGCACGCGCCCTGGGCGTGAGCGGGGCCTTCTCCAGCTTCTCGGGCTCGATCGCCCCGCCGCGCCAACCGCCGCCGAGGCCGAGGACCACGTCCTTGCCCCCGAACGTCTCCGCATCGAAGACCATGCCGTGGCCCATGCCCAGCGATTTGTAGAGCCCCGCGTTGACGGTGTTGTCGCGCTCATAGCGGGCGATATCGACGCCGATGTCATCGAGCAGCACGCGCGACCACTTGTCGTAACGCGCGGGGCTTTCGATGTTGAGCGTGCCGCCGTTGCACAGCAGCAGCTTGCCGTTCACCCGGAATTCGTTGCGCTTGGCATGGCCACCGAAATCGTCGTGATTGTCGAGCACCAGCACCTTGGCGCCAGCCCCCACCCGCTTCTGGAAGAAATGCGCGGCAGAAAGCCCCGAAAGCCCGCCGCCAACGATGACGAGGTCATAGGCCTCGCCGCTGTCCTCGGCGTCCGCCAGCTTGAGCGTTCCGTCGCGCAGCATGTGCGCGGCCTCGTAAGTGCCGGCGTGCGAGCCGCGCATGCCCTGCCGCGCGGGGGGATAGGGATTGGGGTCGTTTTCCGGTGTGACGACAGCCTTGCTGCCGGCTGCCTGTGCCGCGCCCGGCACGCTCGCGGCGAGCGCGGCAGTTGCAACGCCGTTCACGAAATCGCGCCGGGAAATCGCGCGGTCCATTCCCAGCATCCGGTCTTCGCTCGTCATAGCATGCGCCCCCTGCATGGCCCTTGCGCGCAGCTTTGCGCCGCGCAGGAGGCTTGTCTACCCTCAGGTATTGAAGGCCGGCGCCGCACGCAGCAGGTTGTAGGCCTCGACCACGGCCTGAAGGCGGCCTTCATGCGCGCGGTCGCCGCCGTTGCGATCGGGGTGGAAGCGGCGGACGAGCTGCGAATAGCGCGCTCGCAGCGCCTTCCGGTCGGCATCGAAGCCGAGGCCCATCGTCTCGTAGGCCTTGCGCTCCTCCGGCCCGATGCCGCGCCGCGCGGCTTCCTGCCGGTGCAACGCATCCTCGCGCCGCACGCGGGCGCGCTGGGCAATGGCGTCAAGCGGATCGGCAAAGTCGTTCCAGCGCGGGGCGTGATCGATCCCGGCATCAGGACGGAAGGCCCGCGTCTCGCGCGCCCAGCCCGCCAGTGGCGACTGAGCGGCCATGATCTCCTCCGGCGTCATCCCGGCAAAGAAATCATAGCCCGCGTTGAACGCGCGCACGTGCTCAAGGCACATCCAGCGGTAATCCCCGGGGCCGTCGAACCCGGGCGCACGGGCGCCCGGCGCACGAAATTCGCCCGGTTCGTTGCATCCCGGAACGGCGCAAAGTTGGCCGGTGCCCTGCACCCGGCCATGAAAGCGGCTATGGTTGTTGGCCTGTCTCATTCGGCTTTTCACATGGCGCCGGATCGGCCAAGATGGAAGCCATGACCGGACCCATTGCCCAAGAAATCACCTCGCTCCTTGAACAGGCGTTCGCGCCCGAACACCTCGCCGTCATCAACGACAGCGCCCACCACAGCGGCCACATGGGCGATGACGGAACGGGCGAATCGCACTTCACGGTGGAGATCGTCAGCGCGAAGTTCGCAGGTGTCTCGCGCGTGATGCGCCAGCGCATGGTCAATCAGGCACTGGGCGACATTCCCGGTCAGCGCGTCCACGCGCTCGCGATCAAGGCCCGTGCTCCCGATGAGCATTGAAGCGGTGAGTGAGCGCCCGCGCCGCATCCGGCGCGCGGCGCGCATCCTGCTGATAGACGAGTTCGAGCGGTTGCTGCTGATCCGCTTCGCCCCGCCGACGCGCCGCGCATTCTGGTGCGGCGTGGGCGGCGAATGCGATCCGCATGAGGATTTCCACACGGCAGCCCTGCGCGAACTGTTCGAGGAAACCGGGCTCAGGGTGGACCATTGCGGCCCCGAGATCGCGCGGCGCACCGATGATTTCATCACGCTGGAGGGCGAACCCGTCACCTCCGACGAGCGCTTCTTCCGCGTTCGCACGGCAAGCTTCACCCCCGACCACGCCGGTCACACCGAGCTGGAACGCGCACTCATCAAGGAATTTCGCTGGTTCAGCGCCGACGAACTGGCACAGTGGCACGAGCCGATTTTTCCGGAGAACGTGCTCGAGCTGATGCGAGCGGAGGTGTGGCCATGAGCGAACCGATCACGCAGATCCTGACGCCGGTGACGCACGACCTTGGCGCGTTTCAGGTGCGGCGCGTGCTGCCGGCGCGCGAACGGACGATGGTGGGCCCGTTCATCTTCGTCGACCAGTTCGGCCCCGCAGTGCTGCCCGCCGGCGCAGCGATGGACGTGCGCCCGCATCCGCACATCAACCTCGCCACCGTCACCTGGCTGTTTGGCGGCAAGTATGCCGGCGCCATCGACCACCGGGACAGCCTTGGCACCTACGCCACGATCCGGCCCGGGCAGGTCAACCTGATGACCGCCGGGCGCGGCATCGTCCATTCGGAGCGCAGCCCGGCAGCCGGGCGTGCGGCTGGGCTCGCGCTCTACGGCATGCAGACCTGGCTCGCGCTTCCGGACGGGCGCGAGGAAATCGATCCTGCCTTCGAGCAGCAGGCCGATCTGCCGCTGATCGAGGATGGCGCCGCCACCGCCCGCGTGATCATGGGCACGCTGTGGGGCCAGACCGCGCCGACCACGCAGCATAGCCAGACGATCTATGCCGAGATCCTGCTTGCTCCCGGCGGCGCGATCCCGCTCGATGTCTCCGCCGACGAACGCGCGGTGATGCTGGTGGGCGGCGAGGCGAGCGTCGATGGCGCGGCGCTGGAGCTCTACAACCTTGCCGTACTGGCACCGGGCGCAACGATGAAGCTTGCGTCCGAGGGCGGCGGGCGCGTCATGCTCCTCGGCGGCGAAGCGTTCACCAGCCAGCGCCACGTGTGGTGGAACTTCGTGAGCTCCAGCCGCGAGCGGATCACGCAGGCCAAGCACGATTGGGACGAAGGGCGCTTTCCCAAGGTGCCGGGGGACGAGGATGAGTTCATCCCCCTGCCCAAGGTGCCAAACACCCGGGCGAATATCTAGAAACACAACCCCAGAAACAACACAGGGAGAGGACAGACATGGCATTTGCCGGAGAGGTGGCGTGGGTCACCGGAGCATCATCGGGGATCGGCGCCGCCGTGGCACGGGCGCTGGCAGCAGCGGGCGCGCATGTGATCCTTTCGGGTCGCAACGCCGATGCGCTCGCCGAAGTGGCGGCGGACTGCGCCAAGGGCAACGAGGCTGCGCTGATCCTGCCGTTCGAAGCGACCGATCTCGATGCGGCGCGTGTCGCGGCGGACACGGCATGGGAGTGGGCCGCTTCGCGCAGCGGCGGCATCGATCTCCTCTTCAACAACGCCGGGATTTCGCAGCGCAGCCTCGCCGTGAACACCGACTACGCGGTCTACGAGCGGATCATCGCGGTCGATCTGCTGGCTCCCATCGCGCTGACGCAGGCCGTGCTGGGCCGCATGGTGGAGCGCCGCAAAGGCCGGATCGCCATGGTCTCCAGCGTCGCGGGCAAGGTCGGCGTGCCGATGCGTAGCGCCTATAGCGCAGCGAAGTTCGGCCTGATCGGCTATGCCGATGCGCTGCGCACCGAAGTGACCAGCGAGGGGCTGCAGGTCCACGTGATCGCCCCGGGCTCGGTCCGAACCAATGTCTCGCGCAATGCGCTGAATGCTGATGGTAGCCGCCGCGGCGTAAGCGACAAGGCCATCGACAAGGGTATCGCCCCGGCAGACGCTGCTGCCGCAATCCTCGAGGCGATGGCGGCGGGCGAGCGCGAGATCGTCGTCGCGCGCGGGTTCGAGCAGGAAATCGGCGAGGCCTGCCGGACGCCTGATGCGATCTTCGACAAGATGGCCGCGCTGGTCGCCAATGGTTATGCCGCGAAGATGGAGCAGGCCAGTGTCGAGTGACCTGACGCGGGTGAAGCTGGCCAACGGCATCGAGCTCGACGTGGTCGATGTCGGCCCGCGCGATGCGCCGGTGCTGATGTTTCTTCACGGCTTTCCCGAATCGCACCGCACGTGGCGGCACCAGATCGCGCACCTTTCAGGGCGCTTCCGCTGCATCGCGCCCGATCAGCGCGGCTATCGCGGCTCGTCCAAGCCCGAGGGGGCCGAGAACTACACGCCGGACAAGCTGATCGGAGACATCTTCCTCCTCGCGGATGCGCTCGGCGTCGGGCAGTTCACTGTGCTCGGGCACGATTGGGGCGGCGCGATTGCCTGGGGCGTAGCGCTGCTGGGCCAGGGCACGCGGGTGACGCGCGCGGTCGTCGCCAATGCGCCGCATCCGGGCAACTTCCAGAAGCTGCTCTACCTCGATCCCCATCAGCGCGGCTCGAGCCAGTACATGCGCACGTTCCGCGACACCGCGAACGATGCCATGGTGCGCGAGCACGGCCTTGCTGCGATGCTGCTCAAGGCGTTCAGCGCCAACCAGCAGCAACTCGCGGAAAATCCCGAGCGCGAGGCCTTGCTGGCTGATTGGGCGAACCCCGATTCGGCCATTGCCATGCTCAACTGGTACCGCGCGAGCCCGATCGACGTGCCGCCGATGGACGCGCCCTTCGCCATCCCAGAAGGTTACACGCCGACGCCGCTGCCTCCGCTCGGCATCCCGACGCTGGTGATCTGGGCGATGGACGACGTCGCGCTGCCGCCATCAAACCTCGACGGGCTCGACGCGATGATCCCGAACCTCACCGTGGTGCAGGTGCCGGATTGCGGCCACTTCGTGCCGTGGGAAGCACCGGACAAGGTCAACGCCGCGCTGGATGCATTTCTGGGGTAGAAAGCGGGAAACGCCCTGGATCCCCACCTTGGCGGTGATGACGGATCAAAGAAACCGATCGCCATCCCCGCGAAGGCGGGGATCCAGAGCTTCAAAGCGCCGTGCTCGCCATGGCAGGCAAGGCTAAGCCAGCTCCAGCCGATAGAAGTGCGTATCCACGGCCATACGGGGAAAGCCCTCGGGCAGCTCCTCGGGCGCGACCGGAACAAAGCCGTTCTTCTCGTAGAACCGGATCGCAGCGTGGAGTTTGGCCAGAGTGCCCAGCGTGATCCCGACGATCCCCTTGGCGCGGGCATGCGCGATCAGGATGTCCAGCAACCGCGCCGCCACCCCAAGCTCGCGCCCGCGGGCATGGGCGGCGACGAACATCTTGCGCAGCGCGCCTTCGTTCGCGCCGAACCCGATCAGGCCGATGGTGCCGACGATGCGCCCGTCCATTTCGGCCACCCAGAACCCGCCAGTGCCGGACTGGTAGACTTCGGCAACGGCGTGAAGGTCCGGCTGCTCCTCGGCAGTCACGGGAACGGCAAACTCGCCCTGCTGGATGCCGACGATATGCGCGATGACCGCGTCCTCATCGGACTTGGCGTAGGGTCGGCAGGTGATTTCGGTCATCAGAGCGTCTTGTAGCCTTCCGTTTCGGCCGAGAGGTTTTCCATCCACTTGGCCAGAGAATCGCGCCTTGCCGGCATCAGCGCCTTGCCCGCCGGGGAGAGCACGCGCGCGGGCACGTCGCGCAGGTTTTCCTTGAGCATCGGCAGCACGGCTGGGGCATCGGGCTGGCCGCCATTGGGGTCCGCCAGCGCCATGATCCGCGCCGCACCGATCGCGCCGAGCCAATCAAGCGCATCGGCATCGTGGAGATAGAGCGATTCGGGAACCGTCGGCGTGCGATAATACATGTGCTCGCGGATCGCGGCCTGCACGCGGGGCAGCTTCTCCATCGGGAAGCCCATCGGCGCGAGGATCGAGCCGACGATGTCTGCCGCGACATCGGAATGGTCAAGGTCAGGCTTCTCGTAGGGCTTGAAGGCCGCAATGTCGTGAAGATAGGCGGCGGCGAACAGCACATCTTCATCCAGCTGGGCCTTGTCGGTCGCGGCCATGGCCTTCGCCAGCGCATAGTCGCGGTCCGAATGCGAAGTGCCCCAGGCGGGGTGCTTGCAATGCTCGATGTTGAAAGCGCGAACCTTTTCGCGCCACGAAACCGGCGGCGAATCGGCAAGGGCACTGGCCGGAACGGCGACCAGAGCGAGCGTTGCGAGCAGCAGTTTCAGTGGGCGCATGAAGGGGCCTTCCAAGCAGATTTACCGAGAGGCTAGCATGGGCAGCGGCGCGCGCAATTGGCCCCTGCGGCCATTCAGGCCGCGCCGTTCCACGCAACCCAGGCGCCGTGGGCATGGGCTTCACCAAGCAGAACCGGCTCGCCCCTGCCCGGCCAGTGGCGGACGGTGAGTTCGTGGCGGAACGTCTCGCGGTTCGTCTCCAGCGTGATCCACGCAAGGCGCTGGCCGGCATCCCCCGCGCCTGTGATCGCGCTGGTGATCCGCGCGCGGGTTTCGCTGGGCAGATATTGCCACACGATCGAGTGGTAGAACACGCGCGTGGTATCTGCCTCCAGCGGGGCAGCGAGGCACTGGTCCACCCACTCGCCGGCATCCATCTGAACCAGATCGGGCGCGCGCTGTCCGGCGAGCGCAATCGCGGCGTCGATGCGCGCCAGCCGCTCGGTCACTTCGGCCCAGACATAACTCTTCAGTCGCAGCGCCTGCACCGGATCGGCGAGATTGACGGGCGCACGGTCGCAGCCGCGGATCGATACGATCTCCACCGGCGCCGGCACCGGCGGTGGCCCGCGCCATTCGGGCACGATCTGCATCGACGAATCCTGCGGGCCGACTTTGGTGCCGCCAAGATCGTAGTGGTAGCGCTCCATCATCGTGTTGACGCCTGCGCTGGCACCCAGCTCGTTCATCTCGAAACGCGTCCCCATGCGCGGGGAAAGCCACAGCAGCGCGGCCATGATCGAGGCTGAGCGGCCCGCCTCGTTGGTCTGCGGCGGACCATCGAGCCAAGGCAGCAGGGTGGCATCATATTGCCGGGTCAGATCGAGGATCAGCGCATCCACTGCACCCTGATCGGTCAGCTCGCCGCGATAAACCGGCGCAAGCCGCGTGTCCGTGCCCGACAGGACAAGGTGGTGGAAGCCGCCCGCAAGCCGCAGCGGCAGCGCATCTTCCAGCGGAATGCCCGGCCAGTTCGCAAGGGCACGGCCGGTCTCGGTATCGCTATCGAGCAGTGCCAGCTGCGCGCGCACCACACGGGCGGTGCAGGGCGAGCCGTTGTTGGCGGCATGGTCTGCCTGCCAGACAATCGCCGTCGCCACGTCGCGTCCATCCATGACCCGTTCCATAAGGTTGCCCTTTCCGGCCCTTTGCCATAGGGGCGAGCGGCCATGACCGCGCCCGCTCCACTTGTTTTCGCCCTGCCGAAGGGCCGTATCCTCGACGAAGCGCTACCGCTGCTCGACAAGGCAGGGGTGGTGCCTGAAGCCGACTTCTTCGACAAGGCCTCGCGCAAGCTGAGCTTCGCCACCAGCCGACCGGACTTCATGATCATCCGCGTCCGCGCGTTCGACGTCGCCACGTTCGTGGCGCACGGCGCGGCGCAGGCCGGCATCGTCGGCTCGGACGTGATCGACGAGTTCGACTATGCGGATCTCTACGCCCCGGTCGATCTCGATATCGGGCATTGCCGCCTTTCGGTGGCAGAGCCTGCCGACATGGTCGCAAGCGGCGCGACGGCCCGCGAAAGCCATGCCCGCGTCGCGACCAAGTATCCCAGCCTCACCCGCCGCCATTTCGAGAAGCTGGGCGTGGCCGCCGAAGTCGTGAAGCTCAACGGCGCGATGGAACTGGCGCCTTCGCTGGGCCTCGCCAGCCGGATCGTCGATCTCGTCTCTTCGGGCCGCACGCTCAAGGACAATGGCCTTGTCGAGACGAGCCGGATCATGCCGGTCTCCGCGCGCCTCATCGTCAACCGCGCCGCGCTCAAGACCGATCCGGCGCGCATGGGCGCACTGATCGACACCTTCCGCGAACTCGTCGCGCGCGGGAAAGCCGCCTGATGCAGCGCCTCCATTCCTGTGACGCCGGCTTTGCCGATGCCTTCGCTGCCGTTGTCAGCGACCGGCGCGAGAGCGATGCCGATGTCGCGCGCGATGTCGCCGCGATCCTCGCCGACGTCCGCGCACGGGGTGACGAAGCGCTGGCCGAATACACCGCAAAGTTCGACGGCCACGACCTCGGGGACGACTGGCGCATTCCGGCGGAGACCTGCCGCGAAGCTTTCGACGCACTCGATCCCGCCTTGCGCGCCGCGCTCGAACTGGCGGCGGAGCGCATCCGCGCCTACCATCAGGCGCAGCTGCCCGAAGACCGCGACTATACCGATGCAGTCGGCGTCAGGCTCGGCGCGAAGTGGCATGCGGTCGATGGTGCGGGGCTCTATGTTCCGGGCGGCCGCGCGGCCTATCCTTCTTCCCTGCTGATGAATGCCATTCCTGCGAAGGTCGCAGGCGTTGGCCGCCTTGTCGTGACGACGCCAACCCCCAAGGGTGCGATCAATCCGCTGGTGCTGGCCGCTGCGCATCTGGCGGGCGTCGATGAAGTCTGGCGCGTCGGCGGGGCGCAGGCCATCGCCGCGCTCGCCTATGGCACGGATCGGATCGCGCCGGTCGACGTGATCACCGGACCGGGCAACGCCTGGGTCGCCGAGGCCAAGCGCCAGCTCTACGGCGTCGTCGGCATCGACATGGTGGCGGGCCCGTCCGAAATCCTCGTCATTGCCGATGGCAGAAACAATCCGCAGTGGATCGCCGCCGACCTTCTCAGCCAAGCCGAGCACGATCCTGCCGCGCAATCGATCCTGATCACCGATGATGCGGCCTTTGCCGATGCGGTGACAGCTGCCGTCGAGGCCGAGATCGCCCTGCTGCCCACCGCTGCCGTTGCCCGCGCCAGCTGGGATGCGCACGGCGTGATCGTGGTCGTCGATTCGCTGGACGAAGCCCCCGGCCTCGCCAATGCGCTCGCGGCCGAACACGTCGAGATTGCGACTGACGATCCCGAGGCCCTGTTCGCGGGTATCCGCCATGCGGGCTCGGTGTTCCTTGGTCGATACACTCCGGAGGCCATCGGCGATTATGTCGCTGG
>CANGJI010000030.1 GCA_947454135.1 Sphingomonadaceae bacterium | reverse complement strand
GGCCATGACCAAGGTAGCGATCATCGGCTCGGGCAACATCGGCACCGATCTGATGATCAAGATCATGCGCCTGTCCGAGGTTCTCGAGATGGGCGCCTTCGTCGGCATCGACCCTGAAAGCGATGGCCTTAAGCGCGCGGCGCGCATGGGCGTGCCGATCACTGCGGAGGGGATCGAGGGCCTGCTGGCGATGCCCGAGTTCGCCCAGATCCAGATTGTCTTCGATGCGACCAGCGCCGGCGCGCACAAGCGCAACAGCGAACTCGTGCTGGCTGCTGGCAAGCGCATGGTCGACCTGACGCCTGCCGCCATCGGCCCCTATACGATCCCGCCGGTCAACGGCGAGGCCAACCTCGATGCGCTCAACGTCAACATGGTCACCTGCGGCGGGCAGGCGACGATCCCCATCGTCGCTGCGGTCAACCGCATCGCCAAGGTCCACTACGGCGAGATCGTCGCCTCGATCAGCTCGAAGAGTGCAGGGCCGGGCACCCGCGCCAATATCGACGAGTTCACCGAGACGACCAGCCAAGCCATCGTCGACGTTGGCGGGGCCACGCGCGGCAAGGCGATCATCGTTCTCAATCCGGCCGAGCCGCCGCTGATCATGCGCGATACGGTCTATTGCCTCTGCGAGGACGGCGACCGCGAGGCGATCCGCCAGTCGATCCACGACATGGTGGCCGAAGTGCAGAGCTACGTGCCGGGCTACCGGCTCAAGCAAGCGGTGCAGTTCGAGAGCATTGGCGGCAACCAGCCGCTGCGCATTCCCGAAATGGGTGGCAGCTTCACCGGCCTCAAGGTCTCGGTCTTCCTCGAAGTGGAAGGCGCGGCGCACTACCTGCCCGCCTATGCCGGCAATCTCGACATCATGACTTCGGCGGCCCTGAAAACCGCTGAAAAGATCGCAACAAGGATGGCGGCATGACTTTGGACCCGACCACCACCAAGCTCTACATTCAGGACGTCACCCTGCGCGACGGCATGCACGCCATCCGGCATCAGTACGGCCTCGATCATGTCCGCAAGATCGCCAAGGCGCTCGATCTCGCCAAGGTCGATGCCATCGAAGTGGCACATGGCGACGGCCTTCAGGGCTCCAGCTTCAACTACGGCTTCGGCGCTTACACCGATTGGGACTGGATCGGGGCGGTCGCCGAAGTGCTGGAGCACAGCGTGCTGACCACGCTGCTGCTGCCCGGCATCGGCACGGTCCACGATCTCAAGCACGCCTGCGAGATGGGCGTGAAATCGGTGCGCATCGCCACGCATTGCACCGAGGCGGACGTCTCGAAGCAGCATATCGAGGCCGCGCGCAATCTCGGCATGGACGTCTCGGGCTTCCTGATGATGAGCCACATGTCGCCGCCCGAGGCGCTGGCGCAGCAGGCCCTCCTCATGGAAAGCTACGGGGCGCACTGCGTCTACGTGACGGACAGCGGCGGCGCGATGAACATGGACGAATACGCCGCGCGCCTGCAGGCCTATGACCGGGTGCTCAAGCCCGAAACCCAGCGCGGGGTGCACGCGCACCACAACCTCAGCCTCGGCGTCGCCAACTCCATCGTCGCGGTGCAGAACGGCGCGGTGCGTGTTGATGCGAGCCTTGCGGGTATGGGGGCGGGCGCGGGCAACGCCCCGCTCGAGGTGTTCATCGCCGCTGCCGACCGCATGGGCTGGCAGCATGGCTGCGATCTCTACGCGCTGATGGACGCCGCCGAAGACCTCGTCCGGCCCCTGCAGGACCGTCCTGTCCGCGTCGACCGCGAGACGCTGACGCTGGGCTATGCCGGGGTCTATTCCAGCTTCCTGCGCCACGCCGAAAAGGCCAGCGCCGACTACGGCGTCGACACCCGCGCGATCCTTGCCGAGGTGGGCCGCCGCAAGATGGTCGGCGGACAGGAGGACATGATCGTCGATATCGCGCTCGATCTGGCCAAGGCGGCGCAGGCTGCAACGGGCTGATGAATTCCAGGCGAGTGCATTCTCTCCATCGCCCGTTGCGGTCGCGCTGCCAGGTCTAGCCGTCTGCGGGTGCCTTTAAGACATTCCGCAGGCGCCGCATCTCGGCATCGGCACCCGGCCCGGTACGCAACCGGATGCAGCGCGGCGGGCGCGCAATCTGTGCGAAAGGGCTTGCGCACAAATACATATCAGGTGTCGACAGAACGCCCGAGATGTGATGTTCTCTTCCAAAGAAAACAAAGGCGTGGGTGACGCCGGGGGCAGAATGACATGGGAAGGGCGCTGAAAGACGCGATACCCGCGATTGACCGGTCCTGCATCGAGGCGCTGGAAAAGCACTTCGTCGATCAGGAATTGTACCGGCGCGAGGATGTTGCACAGCGGCACGCGCGCCTCGCCGAGGTCGTGGCCGATGCGGTCGTTCCGCAGCTTCTGCACTTGCACAACGTTGTGTTGCCGCAAGCACCGAAAATCGAACATCTTGCCGAAGTTCTGGTGCCGACCGCTTCGGACATCTCTGATCTTGCCCACCTCATCCTCGGCGCCGATCTTGAAGTTGCCGTGGCCTACGTGCTCACGCTGCGCGACAAGGGCCTGTCGATGGACACGCTGTTCCTCGAGTTGCTCGAACCGGCGGCCCGCAGACTTGGTGAGCTCTGGGATAGCGATGAGTGCGATTTCATCGACGTCACGCTTGGTGTTGCACGTCTGCAGAAGCTGCTCGCCAGCTTCAACAATTCGCACAAGTCCCCCACACTGGCGACCCGCCGGACGGTGCTGCTCGCTACCACGCCCGGAGACCAGCACTATTTCGGCGCGTCGATGGTCGAGCGGTTCCTCGGCTCGGCAGGCTGGTC
This sequence comes from Sphingomonadaceae bacterium, assembly GCA_947454135.1. GTDB lineage: Bacteria > Pseudomonadota > Alphaproteobacteria > Sphingomonadales > Sphingomonadaceae > Novosphingobium. The sequence continues at coordinate 29,459 of CANGJI010000030.1, read as the reverse complement.
CGTGCAGTCGGAGTTTGACCGGACTGCCGAACAGATCGGCGATGCCGCAGCGCGCGAGTGGTTCGCTGTTGCCGCCCTGACGGTGGGATCGGACAAGTACCTGCCAGCACTCAAGAACCTGATCGCACTGATCCGCCAGCAATCACGCAATCCCGTGATCGGCATCATGGTGGGCGGTCCGGCGTTTGCGGCCAATCCCGGTCTTGCCCGCATTGTGGGGGCCGATGCCACTGCGATCAATGCGCCAGCAGCGGTGCTCATGGCGCAGAAGCTGTTTGATCTTGGCACGGGCCAACCGGGCCAACCTGACGTTCGGACCATGCAGTAGCCCTCAGCTTCCGGCGTCTGCATCGCGCTGTGTTCCGGCGGGCGCGCCTAAATCGCAAAGACTTTCGGATGCTCGGGTGGTGACGTGCCCCGCAGCCGCCTCCTACAGGGCAGACCTGACCGGATGGCACGACGATCGGCCTCGCCATGAGGACTGGAGCTCGCCAGCACCTCGGGCGGTTGGTCCAAGGTGGTGCTAAATCGCGTCTCATGGTAACTGGCCATGAGGATGATTGCGATCAGGTCATAAGATGCCGCTTAAGCCTCGAGAAATAGGTGTATTTGCTGATAATAATCATCAGCGGCAAGGTATCGCTGTGGTTGGCGAGGACAGCACTTCTATTGGTCTCAATTGGGCACTGGAAGCTTATGCTCGCTCGACCGAAGCTCTTCTAAAAGCATCCTCGGTGACCGAGATCGCCGAGCATGTCTGCGAGGAGATTGTCCGGCATGATGGATATGCTTTGTCACTTGTCGGCTTGCTCGATCCATCGTCCGGCGACATCAACGTCATCAGGGCGGCTGGCGCTGCCAAAGGCTATGCGGAAGGCCTCGCGCTCAGCATCAATGCGAACGTCCCCGGTGGTCAGGGGCCGACCGGTGTGGCCATGCGGTCCAGGCAGATACAGGTTGTCGAAGATGCGCTGACCGACCCGCTTTACGCCAAATGGCGCCCAAGAGCCGCAGAGTACAATATTCGCTCTTCGATATCCGTGCCGATCATGGATAACAGCGAAGTATCGGGAATATTGATCGTCTACGCCGTTCGTCCGCGGGCGTTTTCGGATCTCGACATAAACCTCTTCATCGATCTGGCGCGCAAGATAAAGATATCAATCGATATCTTCAAAAAGAACGAAACGATCATCAATCAGCTTCACGAAATGGCGAGTTATTACCGCCAGTTCGAGAATATCATCTCGTCAACGTCCGAGGGTTTGATCACGGCGGATCTCGATGGGAAAATCGTAAACGTCAATAACGCCTATTGCAATGATCTGGGCTACACAAAAGCGGAGCTGATCGGAAAGCACATTTCGTTTCTGAGTGTGACGTTCAACAAGAACGAGATATTGCGAGATCTCCGCTATATTAAGAAGTTCGGCTCACTCTCGTTCACGACCTTGCATCGCCACAAGAACGGCACGCTGGTTCCGTTCCGCGTCAACGCGACCTACGACGACAGTGTGGAGGAGCGCATTTTTGCCTTCTACCATAATGTTTCCGACATCGCGGAGGTGAGCCGTGAGCTTGAAGACCTGCGGAAGTCGCATCGGGAGCAGGAGCGGCAGGTCACCGAAACGCGGCAATTGCTGGTGAGCGTCAGCGAGGAGACACTGCGGCAGATCGGGCGGGACTTGCATGACGACATCGGGCAGATTCTGACCGGTGGAGCCATGCTGGCATCGGACCTTAGCAAGACGATCTCCAACTGCTGCCGGGGTGCTGTCGGTGATCGGGCAGAGGTTCTGGCCGGGATGCTCAGCCGGGCGACCCATCGCCTGCGCGCGATTACGCATGGGCTTTATCCTGTCGCGATCGACGCGGCGGGGCTGTTCGGTTCGATCCAGACGCTGATCAGCGGCATGCGGGCGCTCACCGAATGCGAGATCAGTCTGGATTGCCGCGGCCCGGAGCCTGTGTTGGACGAGGAAACGCTCCTGCATATCTACCGGATCGTCCAGGAGGCGACGACAAACGCGATCAAGCACAGCCAGGGCTCCAAGATCGAGATTTCGTTGCATTGCGACAGGAACACCATGCGCCTTGCCATTGCGGATAACGGGCGGGGCATTGTGCGTTCACACCGCAGGCAGCTTCGGCAAGGGATCGGGATGGCAACCATGAAGGCGCGCGCGAGTGCCATCGGAGGAGCTCTGAGCGTGACATCGCCCCGGTCGGGCGGCGTGCGGGTCAAGCTCCAGATGCCGTTGAAGGTCTAGGAGGCGCAGATGAGCCAATCCACCCGCCGCAATGTGCTGCTTGTTGACGACCATGCCGTCGTCCGTACGGGGCTCAAGGCCATCATCGATGGTCCCGAAGACCTTGTCGTGTGCGGCGAGGCCGAGGACGAGGCGAAAGCGATCGATCACCTGCGCGCACTGGCGGTGGACGTCGCCGTGGTCGACCTCATGCTGGGGAAGGCTTCGGCGCTGTCGTCGATCAAGCGCTTCCTGCAGTATCGCCCTCAGCTGCGGATCCTGATGTTTTCCATGCACGATGAGGAAGTCTACGCCACGCGTGCCCTGCAAGCCGGAGCGCATGGCTACCTCATGAAAGGTGCGGATAGCGATACCTTGATCGACGCGGTCCGGACCGTTGCAGCCGGGCGGATCTACCTCAGTCCCCGCGTCCAGAGCGAGATCCTGTCCAACATGGCAGCAGGCCATCCGGTCAATGCGGCTGGAAACCTTAGTGCGCTGACACAAAGCGAGCTGGCGATCCTGCAGATGCTCGGCTCGGGGCAGAGTGTGAAGGATATCAGTCGAACGCTGGGCCGAAGTGAGAAGACGATTGCGACCCACCGCAATAATATTCGCCTAAAGCTTGATCTGCCTACAAGCGCCGCGCTTGTACATTTTGCCACGCGCTGGGTGCAAGCTGACGGCATTGTATGACGCAATAATGGCTGGCACCTAGGTAACCCGCGCAGTTCTTTTGGTATATTTTAAATCTAAGCAAAAGACTTAGATTTCAATCAGCCAAACGCTTAGCCGAGAATAAGACCTCGGCGGAGTGCGCATTAGTGACCGGAGTTTTACCTCTCCGGCATGAACACGACCATCTACACCAGTGGGCACACTGCGTTTGCAGATGCCAGACAGAGCCACCTTCAGGGCGCGAACGCAGGACGTTCCGCGTCCGGTGCCGCTTCGCTGCGCGAGGTGAGAGCCTATGAGCGGTTCGACACCCTTATCGCGGCGATGGTCCGGACCCATCAGGGGGAGCGACTTGGCTGCGTCCGCAACGTCTCCCCGCGCGGTCTCATGTTCACGATGCCCAAGCCGCCTCAGCGCGGGGAAATCGTCGAGATCTTCACCAAGAACCAGTCGGTGATCGGTCAGGTCAAATGGGCCAATGACTGTCAGGCGGGTATTGCTCTTGCCGATTCAATCGATGTCGGAGCGCTGATCCGGGGCGAATGCCCTCAACTCGCGGCGAGTCAAATCGCGGCTGGGCGGCCTGCCATCCGCAAGGCGGCGATGAGGCCGTCGGCGGCTGCGATCTCCCAGCGCAGCCACGTCGTCGCGCGCCAGATACAATTCGCGGCGATCCTGATCCTTGGCCTCTGTGCCGCACTTTTCGCCGCGCTTTGCGTCCACGACCTGCTGACCGGTGTGTTCAGCCAAATCACGATGGGACTGCCCGCATGAACGCCTATTTCAAAGCCAACGAGATGTTCGCCATGACTTCTGGTTCCGAGCCGTTCGAAACGCGCCGCATGTCGCTGCCGAAGGCCGTGATTGGTCCGCTCGGCGAGCCGCTGACGCTGGAATCGCTTCCGCCAGCCAACTGCAAGCGCTGGGTTCCACGGCGCAAGGCCGAAGTGGTGGCGGCGGTGAGCGGCGGCCTGCTGACGGTCGTGGAGGCCAGCACGCGCTACGGTCTGACACCCGAGGAATTCGCCGGATGGAAGCGCCTGGTCGAACGCACCGGTCTGCATGGGCTGCGGGCAACTCGCGCGCAGTTCTACAAGAAGGTTTGCGAAGAATTTCCCGAGAAGGCCAGCGTTTGAATAAGTGGTCGTGAGCTTCCGGTGCCAGCCTTCGATTTGATTTCAATCGCATCCATCAAATAAAACCACAATAATTGCATTCAGTGGCAGGCGATCAGCGATGTCCGTGCAATTATTGCAACGAGGTCAAGACGTGCCATGTCAACCCGGTGCAAACGAACGATCGCGCTGGCAACCAGCGATGATCCAGCGCAGTCGATCATTCCGGAGCAGGTCTGTTCGGAGATCCATGCGCGCTATCTGAAGGTGCGTGACGAAGCATCCGATGCGCGCGAGGCGGTTGTGCGCGCGGTGTTCGGCGATCCTGCGTGCTTTGCGTTTTCTGACGAGGGAACTTACGTTCTGTCACGCGCACACGCGGACTATGACATCCTGATCCTCGATGCTGTCGATCCTTCGCGCATGGCTCGCTACTTGCGCGCCAATCGCCCAATTCTGCTCAATGTGGTGAAGTTTGCGATCATGCAGGGAAGCTCACCGCAACGCCGCGCGCGGATGTTGGCGGCGGGGTGCGATGACGTGTTCGATACCGTGCGGATGAGCGTCGAAGAAATGAAGCTTCGGGCCAGTGCCGTCATGCGTCGGCACAAGGAGCGCGTGGCCGTGGCGATGCAAAGCGGCCGCGTTGCAGCCGATCTGGCCTATCTGGCGACGCCAGGAACGCTGACACCGCGTGAGCTTACCCTGCTGATGATACTCGCGCAGCGGCAAGGCAAACCGATTGCCCCGCAGCAGTTCTGCCGGTTGATGGCGCCGCCGGACCCGGTGCAGTTCCGCCGCGCGCTCAAACACGCGATGTCCCGGCTGCGCAGCAAGCTCAATCCGCGATGGTGCATCGAGTCCGTGCCTGGCGGAGGCTATCGGTTGAGTCAGCAGAGGCCGACCCTGCATCAGGGCCAAGCCCAATTCAGCGCGGCGTTGATCGTTGGTTAGCGGCGTCCCGCTCCCGCTGATCGGACGAGGCAAGAAGCCTGAGTGCATGCAGACTGCTGCTCACCAGCGAGCCTTGGCTCATCAAATTGAAGGAGGGAAGGGGGCCTTGCGCTTCAGTCCGTTTCGGTTCTAGCTCGCAAGCGCACGATGCGGTTGCATGGAGGGGTTATATGAACAAGGATGCACTCATCTCGTTGGCGGCGGACATCGTGGCGGCCCACGTGAGCCACAATGCAGTGATGGTCAGCGATGTCCCGCATCTGATCCAGTCGGTGTATCAGGCGCTGCTCACGGCGGATTCACCGGCACCTGCGGTCGTTGAAAAGCGCGAGCCGGCGGTGCCCGTTCGTGCGTCGGTGAAGCCTGACGCGGTCACCTGCCTGGAATGTGGTTTCAAGGGCAAGATGCTCAAGCGCCACCTATCCACCGAACATGGCCTCACTGCGCAGGACTACAGGGAGCGCTGGAGCCTTGCTGCGGATCATCCGCTGGTGGCTCCGGACTATGCCGCACGGCGCGCGCAGCTGGCAAAAAGCTTCGGTTTGGGGCGCAAGTCCGTCGAAGCGGCGGGCGGGTAACGCGCGGGGCGGGGCAGTGCGGTGTGCCGCCGAATGGCGGCATGCGGCTGTGGCTGCGAGCGGCTCCGCGATGCCTAGGCATGTGCGCTTCGGTGCCGTGCGGATTTTGGCGCAAGGCTCTCGAAAAGGCGCCCGACCCCTGGTTGGAGGCCGGGCGCAGGTGCCGTGCGGCTTGTTCGCGGGGGAGCAAAGCCGCCAGGGTCGCGCTTTCTCCTTGCTAGCGGCTCGCTGATTGGTCAATATACTTTCAATATTGAAAGTGTCAGTCTGGCTCCAATCGGTTTGCCTCGCGCGGGGCGTCTACCCGGGGCCGTCGATTGTCGCTAATCTGGGTGCCTAATCGCCGGAAGAGTTGCCCATGACCTTTGAAGCTCCGCCGCATATCCGCCTTCTGAACCTGCTCGCTGCAATCCGTGGGCTCTCACCTTTCGATGTGATGACGGCGGAGGAGGAGCAGCTTCTGCGCGGCCTGCTGGTTCGCTGGCACGAGGCAAAGGCCATTTCGGTCAGCGAGATCATGGCCAACATGACAGGCGTTTCGGCAACGACGGCGTATCGCCGGCTGATCGGCCTCAGGGACAAGGGCCTTATCCACTTTCGCGTCGATACGGCGGACAAGCGGGTGAAGTTCGTGGAGCCGACGTCGCTGGCCAAGGAGTACGGCCGGCAGGTCAATCTTGCGGTCAATCAGCTTCTGGGAGGAAATTGAAGCGGATGAATGTGAGTGCGGGGCAAGTTGCAAGGCAAGTGACGACCATCATCGCGATCGCTGTCGCTTGGTATGGCATTTACCTGCTCAACGAGTGGCTGTTTCCCTTCTTCGAGTACACGTTGCGGGCGAACTGGATCTTCCTTCCGGCTGCCTTCCGGCCGCTCATCATCCTTATGTTTGGAGGAACCGGCGCCATCGGCCTCGTCCTCGGAGCCTTCCTGACCGTTTACGGAACATCGCAGACGGGCCTTCTGCATGAATTGGCCTTTTCGGCAGTGCTGGGAATGACGCCGTGGATCGCGGTCGCCAGCGGCAGGGCTTTGCTGGATCTTCCGCAGAACCTCTCCGGTCTCAAGGCCGGGCATGTCCCGCTGCTGTGTGCGCTGTGCGCGGGGATGAACGCGATCACCCTGAACAGCTATCTCTGGGCTACCACAGGCTTCGAGGGGGGCAGCATCCAGATCGCAGCGGTGTTTGTCGGGGATCTGGTGGGATCAACCATCGTGCTGTTCCTGATGGCGAACATCCTCGCATTCGCGATGCCGCGCCGCCTCTAGCTTTTGCGGTCTCGGCGCGTCATCCAGCCGAAGTCTGCTTTGACCTGCGCGCAGATGTCGATCACCATCAGCGGCCCGCTAGCACTTTGCACAAGTGGACTAGCTCGGGAAGGTGGGCAACCTTGCCTTGCAAGAGCGCCAACAGAGCATCAATTGAGGAAGCATCGCAATGCCTTACCAGCCCTTCGACCTGACCGGAAAAGTTGCGCTCGTGACGGGTGGTAACGGCGGGATCGGCCTCGGCATGGCGGAAGCGCTCGCGCAGGCGGGGGCGTCCGTCGTGATCTGGGGCACGAACCCGGCGAAGAACGCAGCCGCCGTCAGCAAGCTGGAGACAACCGGGCAGCGCATCGTCAGCGAGATCGTCGACGTCTCGGATGAGGGTGCCGTGATTGCGGCGATGGAAAAGGCGGTCGCCGAATTCGGCCGCGTCGATACGGTGATTGCCAATGCCGGCATTGGCGGCGGCGGTGCCTTTGCCGAGCTTCCCACCGAGCAGTGGCGCAAGGTCATGGCCGTCAATCTGGACGGCGTGTTCTTCACCCTGCGCGAGGCCTGCAAGCACATGAAGGCGCGCGCCGAAGCGGGCGATCCGGGCGGGTCGCTGGTGGCAATCTCCTCGACTTCCGCGATCCACGGCGCGGCTCGCAATCAGGCTTACGGCACGGCGAAGGGGGCCTTGTGCTCGCTGGTCCGTGCGACAGCCGTCGAGTTTGCCCGCTACGGCGTGCGCGTCAACGCAGTCTTGCCGGGCTGGACGGTGAGCGAAATGACCGAATCCGCACAGGCGAACGAGAAGTTCAACCGGCAGGTGATTTCCCGCGTCCCCTTCAGGACATGGATGGAGCCCGAGGATTTCGGCGGAATTGCGGTTTACCTCGCTTCCGATGCCTCGCGGCACCATACCGGAGACAGCATCGTGCTCGATGCAGGCTACACGATATTCTGACCGTGCTGGAGTTGCCCGAATGGAAGACGCATCCCCCTCACTGGTCCTGATCGACACGCCGCGACCAGGCGTGCGCCGATTGACGCTGAACCGGCCGGAAAAGCGCAACGCGCTCTCGAACGATCTGAGGAGGGCGCTCTTCGCGGCGCTTGAAGCGGCGGACAACGATGCGGAGGTGCGGGTTGTCGTCCTGCGCGGGGCAGGTTCCTGCTTCTCGGCCGGTTATGACCTTTCACCGGAGGCGGGCAAGCAAGCGCCGCCCTATCATACCGCAGGCGGGGCTGGCTTCTGGCCGCGCCATGTCGTGGAAGGGGTGTTCCGGATCTGGGATCTGGCAAAGCCGGTGATTGCGCAGGTGCACGGCTGGTGCCTTGCGGGGGCCACCGAACTCGCCACCGGCTGCGACCTCGTCTATCTCAGTGATGACGCGCAGATCGGCTATCCTCCGGTACGCGGGATGAGCCCTCCCGATACCCAGTTCCATCCGTGGCTGTGCGGCTTCCGCTCGGCGATGGAGCAGATGCTGACCGGTGACGCGCTGTCTGCCGAGGAAGCGGTGCGTGTGGGCTTTGCCAACCGGGCGTTTCCGGCGGCGGAGCTTGAGGAGCGGGTTCTCGAGATCGCGCAGCGGGTCGCGAAGATTCCTCCCGAGGTCCAGCAGATCAACAAGCGGTCTGTCCACCGCGCGATGGAAGCAATGGGGCTGCGCACCGCGATCCGTGCGGGAACGGAAATGCAGGCACTGGCGATGACCACCGAGGCATCGCGGCAGACCTTCGCCGGCTTCCGTGCCGGAGACGTGCGCGGGGCGCTCGATGCGCGGGACGGGGCTTTCGGCGATTACCGGACTTCGGCCCCGGAACAATGACCTCGGTGTGACCGAGCGATGACCTGCCAAGTGCCCTGAGGTCTTCTACGTAGGCCGGACCTGCCGCTCTTCTAACGCGTTCCGTTCATTATCGTGCGCAGCAAACCTGCGGAACACGAGCTATGGCGGTATCAATCCACTGCGATGCGCGGGGCGGCCTTGCCGCTGCGATGGAGCTCGTGCGCCAGGTGCGCGCAGCATGGGATGGCGGTGAAGACCTGCTGCTCGATCTGAGCGAGGTGATCGCGCCGGATATTGCGATTGTCCAGACCATCGAAGTGGCCCGCGCGCAGGCTAGCGCCGAGGGGCGCTCGATCCTGCTAGCCCAGCCTGCAAGCTCCGCAATGGCCGAGGTGCTCGAACAATCGGGCCTGCTTTGGGCCGCCGTACCGGCGGACCGGCAATTCTGGTTTCACAAAGGGGAAGACGCGTGACCGCATTCATTCTCGCTGTCGACGATTCGTCCAGCATGCGGATGGCCGTACGTGCCGCTCTGGTCGGTGCGGGCTATTCGGTGACCGAGGCGTGCGACGGTCTTGATGCACTTGGCAAGGCAGCGGGCCAGCGCTTTGACCTCGTGATCACCGATCTCAATATGCCGAACATGGATGGGCTCACGCTGATCCGCGAACTGCGCAAGTCGCCTTTGCAGTCTGGCGTGCCGATCGTGTTCCTCACCACGGAGTCCGACGAACAGTTCAAGGCGCAGGCGAGAGCGGCGGGCGCCACCGGCTGGCTGGTCAAGCCGTTCAACGCCGAACAGCTTACTCGCATCGCCCGCAAGGTGATCGGCAGGTGAGCATGGCCGACGATCCCGCAGCCGCGTTCCGGCTTGAGGCCGAAGACCTCCTCGAACAGGTCGAGAGCAGCCTGCTCGATCTGGGTCAGGATCTCGCCAATCAGGGCCTCATCAACGCCGTCTTTCGGGGGCTGCATACGCTCAAGGGATCCGGCGCGATGTTCGGTTTCGATGCGCTGGCGGCCTTCACCCATCACTGCGAGACTGCGTTCGATCGCATCCGCAAGGGCATCACGCCGGCGACGACCGAGCTTGTCGGGGTCATTCTCTCGGCCAAGGACCACATGCGCACCTTGCTGGGCGACAGGCCTGAAGACCACGCGGCCGAGGGCGATGCCATTCTCGCGCAACTGGCAAAGGCGGTCGCGGCGAGCGAAGGCGGGGCAGGGGACGCAGTGGCGGCGCCTGCCGATGCCGAGCCTGCTGGCGCCATGCAGCTGCGCTTTGCCTTGCCGGCCAACGCGCTTGGCAACGGCATCAATCCGCTCGCGCTGCTGGCGGAACTGCGCGAGCTTGGCGCCGCGAATATCCGGGGCCACCGCGAGGCCCTGCCGCCGCTCGGCGCTTTCGATCCGGCGGACTGCCATCTGTGCTGGACAGCCGAACTACCCGCGAGCGTGACGCGCGAGGAAGTCGAGGACGTGTTCATCTTCGTGATGGACGACATGGAACTGACCTTCGAGCCTATGGGGGCCGAGCCGACTGCATCCGCCGCAGGGGATGTCACGATGGCTGCCGCAAGCACCGGCACGGCCACCGAACGCGCGGGCGAACCGGTCGCGGCACAAGTGGCAAAGGCTGGCGAAAGCGTTCGCGTGCCCGCCGAGCGGCTCGACGAACTGATGAACCGCGTGGGCGAACTGGTGATCGCCCAGAGCCGTCTCGCCCAGCTTGCCAATCACCGCGGCGCGGTCGACGAGGTCATGCTGCGCGCGATTTCGGAAGACATTGAGCGGCTTTCAAGCGAGCTGCGCGACACCACGATGGTGCTGCGGATGATGCCGGTCGGCAGCCTGTTCGGCCGGTTTCGCCGCCTGGTGCATGACCTTGCGCGCGAGACGGGCAAGGCCATTGAACTGCATACCGAGGGTGAGGGGACCGAAGTCGACAAGACGGTGATCGAGCGGCTGGCCGATCCGCTGGTCCATCTCATTCGCAACAGCTGCGACCACGGACTCGAACCGGTCGATGCGCGCCATGCGGCGGGCAAGGATCCGACCGGGCGCATCACCGTTTCGGCGGAGCAGGCGGGCGGCGAGGTAATCATCACCGTCGCCGACGACGGGCGCGGGATCAATCGGCAGGCGGTGCGCGCGAAAGCCGAGGCACAGGGCCTCATCGCCGAAGGCGCGGTCCTGTCCGATCATGATCTGCTGCAGTTGATCTTCCACCCCGGCTTCTCGACCGCCGCCGAGGTGACCAACCTGTCTGGTCGCGGGGTCGGCATGGATGTGGTCAAGAAGACCATCGAGAGCCTGCGCGGATCGATTGCGGTAACCTCGACCGTGGGCAGCGGCACCAGGATCGCGCTGCATCTGCCGCTGACGCTGGCGATCGTGGAGTGCATGTTCGTGCGCGTCGGCTCGGCGCGCTACGCCATTCCGCTTTCGGCGGTCGAGGAATGCCTTGAACTGCCTGCCGCCGAAACCATGCGGGATTCCGGCCGCAGCTTCCTCGATGTGCGGGGCGAGCTTGTGCCCTATCTGCGCATGCGCGAGCTGTTCCGCTCGGATCACCCGACCGATCTGTACCAGAAGATCGTCATCGTCAGCGCCTCGGGCGCACGCGTCGGGCTCGTCGTCGATCAGATCATCGGCAACGCCCAGACCGTGATCAAGCCGCTGTCGCGCTTCCACGCCCGTGCCGAGGCTTTTGCCGGAGCCACCATCCTGGGTGACGGCACCGTCGCGCTGATCGTCGATGTGGTGCAGCTGCTAAGCCAGACGCAGCGGCAAGGCCGACGCGCGCAGGCGATGGGAGACGCGGCATGAACGCGCCTGTGATGAACACCGCTTGCCGCCGGGCCGAAGAAGCGATCGATCTCAGCGAACCTGTCCTGCTCTTCTCGCTCGGCAGCGAGGTCTTTGCGATTGCCGCTGATTGCGTGCGGGAGATCCTTGATGTGCCGCCAGTTACCCGCGTGCCGGGGGCGCCGGCACATGTCGACGGGCTGGTCAACGTGCGCGGCGCCGTCGTCCCGCTGGCTGATCTGCGCATCCCGTTCGCCATGCCCTCTCGAGGCCTCGAGGCAGAAGCCCGGGTGATCATGATCGAGGAAATGATTGCCGGAGAGAGGGAGGTCGTCGGCCTCCTTGCTGACCGCGTCAGCGACGTGTGCCTGCTCGACGAGCGCGCCATCGATCCGCCGCCAGACTTCGGCCTGCGATGGCGGCCGGAATTCGTTCGCGGCATTGGCCGCAAGGCGGGTTCCTTCGTGATCATCCCTGATGTTGACGGGATCTTCCGGAACCAGACCGGTTGATCTCCGCTCTTCCCGACAACGTTATTGGACAGAGGACCGAGGCATGACCCTCAAGATGAAACTCGCGGCTGGGTTTGCCGCAATTCTGCTGCTCACTGCCTGCCTTGGCGTGTTTGGCATCACGCAGATGAACGCCATCAACAACAAGTCGACCGAGATCTCCGAAAACTGGATGCCTAGCATCGATGCCATCCACCGGATCAACACCGCAGCATCGGACCTGCGTGCGCTCGAATACGCGCATGTCGCTTCGACCGACCCGGCTTACATGAGCGGTGCCGAAACCAAGATGGCGCAGGTGCTCAAGGAGATGGCTGCGACGCGGGCCAAGTACGAGAAGCTGATTTCCTCGCCCGAGGAAAAGGCGATGTACGATGATTTTTCGGCAAAGTTCGATCGCTTCATGAAGGTACACGACGTCTTCATCGGGCTCTCGCGCCAGAACCGCACCGAAGAGGCGAAGGCTCAGCTCGATTCGAGCGACGAGCTCTACGAACAGTATTCCACTGTGCTCGAGAAACTGGTCGATCTCAATGCGGCCGGGGGCGCAACTGCCAGCAAGGAAGGCGACGAACTCTACGCCAGTGCCCGGATGATGACGATCCTTGTCATTGCACTGGCGCTTCTGGTCGGCAGCGGCGCGGCCGTGTTTGTCACGCGCAGCATCGTGCGTCAGATCGGCGGCGAGCCGGGCGATGCACGCGACATTGTGCGCAAGATCGCTGACGGTGATCTTTCGGTCAACGTGGACTTGCGCGATGGCGACCGCGACAGCCTGCTCGCCGCGATGCGCGACATGATCGCCAGCCTCACCTCGGTCATCAACGATGTGAACAATGCGGCCAGCAATGTCGCTGCGGGCAGCGAGCAGCTTTCGGCGAGCGCGGAAAGCCTTTCGCAGGGTGCCACCGAGCAGGCTGGCGCGACCGAGGAAGCTTCTGCCGCGATCGAGGAGATGGCCGGCAACATCAAGCAGAACGCCGACAATGCCGCGCAGACCGAGAAGATCGCCCGCCAGTCGGCAAAGGATGCCGAGATCAGCGGCGCTGCGGTCAACAAGGCGGTCGATGCCATGCAGGTGATCGCTTCGAAGATCTCTGTCGTGCAGGAAATCGCCCGCCAGACCGATCTGCTGGCGCTGAATGCTGCGGTAGAGGCTGCACGAGCGGGTGAGCATGGGCGCGGCTTTGCTGTCGTCGCCTCGGAAGTGCGCAAGCTGGCCGAACGCAGCCAGGAGGCCGCTTCGGAAATCAGCAGTCTGTCCGGCGAGACGGTCAAGGCTGCCGAGGAAGCGGGCGAGATGCTGACCCGGCTCGTGCCCGATATTCGCCGCACGGCAGAACTCGTGGCCGAGATCAGTGCTGCCTGCCGCGAACAGGACATCGGCGCGACGCAGATCAATTCGGCGATCCAGCAGCTCGACAAGGTCACGCAGCAGAACGCCGGTGCGTCCGAGGAAGTCTCGGCAACATCGGAGGAGCTCGCCGGTCAGGCGGAAGAGATGCAGGCGAGCATCGCCTATTTCCGCACCAAGGTGTCCGGCGCGCCTGCCGCTGTTCGGCGCCAGGCAGCTGCGTCCCCGCGCAAGCCTGCATCGCGCAGGGCCAAGACCCGGCCCGGCTCGCTCGCCGATCAGCAGGCCCGGGTCCAGGGTTATGCGCTTGATCTTTCGGTGGGCGGCGCCGACGACGAGGATGCAGACTTCGGACAGGCTGCCTGACCGTGTCCGGCTTGTTCCATGATACGGTGCAGGCGCTGACCTTCTGCATCGGAAAGGAAAGGTTCGCAGTCCCGGTCCCGCTCGTGCGCGAGATCCTTGATTACCGCGAACCTTTCCGGATCCCGCAGGGGCCAGCGCATTTCGTCGGCCTGATCGACGTGCGCGGGCAGGGCGTGCCGACGATCGACCTCAGACTGCGCCTCGGCCTGCCGCATGCCGAGCCGACCCCGCTCACGCGAATTCTTATCCTCGAGGTTCCTCGGGGGCGTGGAACCGTGCCTGAAACGCTGCCTGAAACCCTCATCGTCGGCGTGGTGATCGACCGGGCGCTCAGCGTCTGTGCCTTCGCGCCGGGCGACATCGAGACCTCGCCCGATATCGGGGTCCGCTGGCGGTCCGATTATCTGCTTGGAGTCGTGCGGCAGGATGGAGCCTTCGTGGTGCTGATCGACATCGCCCGCATCCTCACGGACGAGGATGCGGCGATCATCCTCCACAACGTGCCGCAAGCAGCCTGACGGGAGAGGTAACCGTGGCCAGCCGCCCGATCGTGCGTGATGATGACAGCCGGACCCGGATCAGTCCACGCATGTTTGCGCGGCTCGCCGAGTTCGTCGAGGGGCATGCCGGCATCAAGCTCCCCGCAAGCAAGCAGGCGCTGGTCGAAGGCCGCCTGCTGCGGCTGCTGCGCAGCAGTTCGATGGACAGCATCGATGCCTATTGCGAGCATGTCCTGTCCGCGCGGGCGAGCGCCGGGCAACGGCGCGACCTGATCAACGCACTGACCACGAACAAGACCGATTTCTTCCGGGAACCGGCTCACTTCGAGTATCTCGCCAGCCGCATCCTGCCTGAGATCGTGCATGACGGTTCGGGCCGCATGCGCTGCTGGAGCGCGGCGGCTTCAACCGGCATGGAGGCCTACACGCTGGCGATGGTCATCGCGGATTACGCCCGCAGGGCAGGTCCGCTGGACTTCGAGATCCTCGCGACGGACATCGACACCAATGTTCTGAAGGAGGCGCGGCGAGGGGTCTATCCGCTTGCCAGCCTTGAGCCTGTGCCGACCCAGCTGCGCTCCCGCTACGTGCAGCGCGCGCGCGATCTGCGCCGACTGGAAGGACGCATTGTGCCCGAACTGCGCAACCGCATCGCGTTCGGCCGCCTCAACCTCATGGAGCCCCGCTATCCGGTCGGTGATCCCATGGACCTCATTCTTTGCCGCAATGTGCTGATCTACTTCGAAAAGCACGTTCAGGCGAAAGTCGTCGCGCGCTTGTGTGATAACCTCAAGCCCGGCGGACACCTGATGCTCGGCCACTCTGAATCGATCACCGGGCTCGATCTTCCGCTCAAGTCGGTGGCCAACACCGTGTTCCGGAGGCTGTGATGCGCCGGGACGGCAAGATCCGCGTGCTGGTGGTCGACGATTCCGCCAGCGTCCGCCAGACGATGACGGCGCTCCTCGAGACCGATCCGCAGATCGAGGTGATTGCGGCGGCGCAGGATCCTTTCGCCGCAGCCCGCCATATCCAGACCGAACTGCCTGACGTCATCACGCTCGATGTGGAGATGCCGCGCATGGATGGTCTCACCTTCCTGCGCAAGCTCATGAGCCAGTGCCCGGTTCCGGTGGTCATGTGCTCGTCGCTCACCGAGGAAGGTTCCGATACGCTGCTCCAGGCGCTCGAGGCCGGGGCGGTCGATGTCATCCTCAAGCCGAGGATGGGCGTCGCGGACTATCTCTCCGAACATTGCGAAGAGATCCGCCAGACCGTGAAGTCAGCAGCAGGAGCGCGTCTGCGTCCGCGCAGTTCGTCGCCGATGAAGGTCGAGGCCCGCCAGACGGCAGATGCCATGCTGCCCCCGGCTACGGGCCGCGCCATGAGCCGGACCACGGACATGGTCGTGTGCCTTGGCGCATCGACCGGCGGCACGGAAGCGCTGCGTGAAGTGATCGAGGCGCTGCCGCCGACGGCGCCGGGCATCATTGCCGTCCAGCATATGCCGGAGGCCTTCACCCGCTCCTTTGCAAGGCGCCTGAACGATCTCAGTGAAGTCGAGGTCAAGGAAGCCGAAAACGGCGACACAGTCATGCGCGGGCGCGTGCTCATTGCTCCGGGTGGGCGGCATACCATGCTGGAACGGCAGGGCGCCCGCTATGTGGCCGTGGTGCGCGACGGGCCGCTGGTCTCGCGGCACCGGCCTTCCGTCGATGTGCTGTTCCGATCCGCAGCGCGCTATGCCGGAGCCAATGCGATCGGCGTGATCATGACAGGCATGGGCGATGATGGCGCGCGCGGGATGGCTGAAATGCGCGCCGCCGGCGGACGCACCCTTGCGCAGGACGAGGCTTCCTCGGTTGTTTTCGGCATGCCCAAGGAAGCCATCGCCTTGGGCGGCGTCGAGAAGATCCTCGCGCTCGACCGCATCGCGTCCGAAATCATCAAGCTGGCAAACCGATAGGAACCGTCCGGTGCGCCCCGAAACTTTCAATCTCGCCGCCTTTGCAGAGACGGTCGCGCAAGCTGCGATCGGTGAACTGATGGGTATCGCCAGCAATCTCGACAGGAGCTTCCTGCCGGTCGGCGAGGCTCTGCTGACGCTCATCGAAGCGGTGGATGCGGTCGAGCATGGGCTTGGTGACGTCCGCGCCGCCTTTGCCGATGGCATGGCCGACATTGCCGCCGCAGACCTCACGCAGGCGAGCGCCTGGCTTGTCGAGACCCCGGCGCTCCAGGAACGGCGGCGTGGGTGCCTTGGCGAGCTTGGCGCCAGCGTCTCATCGCTTAGCGGTCTCAGTCGCGATCTCGACCGGGTGCTGCATGTGCTGCAATTCTACAGCCTGAACATCAAGGTCGCCGCCGCAGGCGCGGGCGAGTTCGTGGACTTTGCCGATGAGATGAACCGCCAGCTCGGCCAGGGGCGCGAGGAACTCAAGGCCTTTGGCGCGACTGTCGATCAACTGGTCCGCCAGCTCGCGAGCATGTCGTCGGTCGATCAGAAACTCCTCGCCGAATGCAGGAAGCTGATCCCTGCGGTGCCCGATCTTCTCGCAGATGCCGCCGCGAAGTTGACCGGGCATCAGCGCCAGATCATCGCGCTCGTCGATACTGCCGAAAAGGTCGCGCAGGCGATCCGGTCGCATATCGGGCAGGCGCTCGGGGCGATCCAGATCAGCGACAGTGCGCGCCAGCGGATCGAGCATGTCGCCTTCGCCTGCGAGATGATCGCCGACATATCCGATGAGGCCTCGCCGGAGCAGCGCGAGGCGCGTGGGCACATCGCTGCGCTCTGCGTCGCGCAACTGGGCGCGATCGAGCAAGACTTCACGGCTGAGGCGCGGAAGCTCCTCGGGACGCTCGGCGATCTGCTGCCGGATGCGACGCGGCTGCTTGAAAGCATCCGGCAAGAGCAAAGCATCCAGTCTTCGCATGCCCTCATCGCCAGCCTTGAAGGGGGCATCGCTGAAAGCGTTGCGCTGACCAGCCACCTCAAGCAGGCCAATGCCGATCTCGATTCCATCCTCGCCAGCGTCGTCGCCACGATCGAGGGCCTTAGTGCGCGGGTCGAGCGCGTGCGCGATCTTGGCATCGAGGTGGGCTACATGTCGGTCAATGCCAACCTCAGGTGCCGCCGGGTTCCGGCGATCAGTCAGCCGGTTGCCGTCATTGCGCGGGAGATCAAATCGCACTCGCGCTTCATTGATGCGCTCAGCGACGATTTCATCGCGATGGCTGGATCACTGGCGAGCATTTCCGACCGGATCTCGGGGATGGAAAACGCCGGAGGCAGCGATGTGAGCGAGATGTTGTCGTCCTCGCTGGCCTCGCTCAGCGGCATTGCTGTGCGCACCGGCAAGGGGTTGGGCAAAGTGACCGTCGATTGCGACGGCATTGTCGCCCGCCTGAGCGAAACGACCCGGAATCTGCGCGAGAGCATTGCCGTGGTCGAGCGCCTCCGAACCGTCGGCTCCGAGCTATCTGCCATCACGGCGCCAATGATTTTCGACGCGCGAGACCTTTCTCGGCACCCCCTTCCAGCAATGCTGGAGCGGCTGAGGGCGGTCTATTCGATGGCGCAGGAGAGGGCCGTCCATGCGCGTTTTGCGCCGCCTGGGCACCTCGCGGCGGAACCGGGACACGCCGAGGACATGCTCGGCGACGACGACGCGCTCTTCTGAATGCAGTGCCCGCTCGAAGCGCTGGGCGCTAGCGCGGCTGGAAACCCCGGCAGAGCATGTCGACCATGTGCCGTGCCAGTTCTTCTGGGCTCTCGCTTCCCGCCGGATCATGCCAGCGTGCGGGCCAGTTGAGCGCGCCGGCAATGGTGAAGGCGGCCAGCTTCGGATCGCACGGGGCAAGCGAGCCGTCGGCAATGCCTTCGATGATCAGGGTCCGCATGTCGGTATCGATGCGGCGCTTGAGTTCGCGAAACCGTTCGCGGCTTTCCGGCATCAGCGCTTCGTCGCCGGTGCGGATCACGCAGCGCCCGAAGTCGTCCATGTTGATTTCGGCATAACGCACGAGAAAGGCGCAAAGGCGGTCTGCTCCGGTGCCGGGACGCGTGCGGGCGTCCTCCGCAGCCGCGATAAGCTGGCCGAGCCCGATCTTCACGCATTCGAGCAGCACCTGATCCTTGTTGCCCAGGTAGTGGTAGATCGTCGGCTTTGAAATGCCGAGGCTCGCCGCGACGTCGTCAAGCGAGGTCTGGTGGAAGCCGCGCGCATTGAACATCTGCACGGCGGCGCGCAGCACCGCGTCGCGCTTGGCGGCCCGAACGGAGCGCTTTTCTTCAGGGCTGGGGAATGGCGAAGCGGTCAGATCCATGGGTGGCTGCACGTTGACATGAAACCAACCCGCATGCAATTTACTCATCAGTACAAAATAGTCGGACCGGTTTCACGGTTCTGGTTGAACTGGGCAAGAGGCAGCACGGAAGCGGCAACCTATCCCGATGATCAGTGGCCAGAACCGGCCGTCTGACGCATTCCTGCACCCATTGCTCCAAAGGGGAGAACATACGATGGATATCAACGGACTTGCCGCGATCGTCACTGGTGGGGCTTCGGGCCTTGGCGCGGCGACCGCCGAACTGCTGGCAGCGCGCGGCGCCAAGGTCACGCTGTTCGATCTCAACGGCGATCTCGGCACGGCAAAGGCGGCCGAGATCGGCGGGCGCTTTGCGCTCGTCAACGTCACCGACGAGGACGCGGTGGCAAATGCCATCGGCGAGGCAGAGGCGGTCAACGGCAAGGCGCGTATTCTCGTCAACTGCGCCGGCATCGGCCCGCCGGCCAAGGTGATCAATCGGGATGGCTCGCCGCTGCCGTTGGCGGACTTTGCCAGGATCATCAACATCAACCTCATCGGCACGTTCAACGTGCTTTCGAAGTTTGCCTCGCGCATTCATGACGCCGAGCCGCTGAATGAGGATGGCGAGCGCGGGGTGATCATCAACACCGCCAGCGTTGCCGCCTTCGAAGGCCAGATCGGCCAGCCTGCCTATGCGGCCTCGAAGGGCGGCGTCGTCGGCATGGCGCTGCCCATCGCGCGCGAGTTTGCCCGCTACGGCATCCGCGTTAACACCATCGCACCGGGCATTTTCTGGACGCCGCTGCTCGGATCGCTGCCGCAGGAAGCGCAGGATTCGCTCGGGCGGCAGGTGCCGTTTCCCAGCCGTTTAGGCAGGCCCGAAGAGTACGCGAAGATGGTAGAAGCCATCGTGACCAATCCGATGGTCAACGCCGAAGTGATCCGCCTCGACGGCGCGATCCGCATGGCACCGAAGTAAGCACGCGCAAGTTTCAGGAAGGTTCGAGAACATGACGATCAGCAGCGAAGCGCTGGAGATGGCGGCGAAGGTCGAAGCCTTCGTGCGGGAGAAGATCTTTCCGTATGAGCAGGACCCGCGCCGCGATCACCACGGCGCGCCGACGGACGAACTCGTCATGGAAATGCGCGAGCTGGCGCGCGCGGCAGGTGTGCTGACGCCGCATATCCGCCCCGACGGCAGCCATTTCAATCAGCGCGAGACGGCGGTGATCCTGATCAAGTCGGGCCTCACCCCGCTCGGCATGCTGGCCTGCAACACGCAGGCGCCGGATGAGGGCAACATGTACCTCATCGGCCATGTCGGCAGCCCGGAGCTCAAGGAACGTTTCCTCAAGCCGCTGGTGGAGGGCCGCGCGCGCTCGGCCTTCTTCATGACCGAACCGGCTGAGCTCAATGGCGCAGGCGCGGACCCTTCGATGATGCTCACCACTTGCCGCAAGGACGGCAACCACTGGGTGGTGAACGGTAAGAAGTGCTTCATCACCGGAGCGGAAGGCGCCAAGGTCGGCATCGTGATGGCCAAGTCCGAGGATCCGGACAGCAAGGGCGGCGCCTGCATGTTCCTCGTCGACCTGCCCGATCCCGCGATCCAGATCACCGGCGTTCCCAACACGATCGACAGCTCGATGCCCGGCAGCCACGCCGAGATCACCATCGACAACTTGCGCATTCCGGCGGACCAGATGCTCGGCGATGCCGGCGAAGGCTTCAAGTATGCGCAGATCCGCCTGAGCCCTGCGCGGCTCTCGCACTGCATGCGCTGGCTGGGCGGGTGCATGCGCGCGCAGGAAATCGCGACGGACTATGCCAACCGCCGCATGGCCTTCGGCAAGCACCTGATCGACCACGAGGGCGTGGGCTTCATGCTTGCCGAGAACATGATCGATATCAAGCAGTGCGAACTGATGATCGACTGGTGCGCGAGTGTGCTCGATACCGGATCGCTCGGCACGGTCGAAAGCTCGATGACCAAGGTCGCGGTGTCCGAAGCGCTGATGCGCATTGCCGACAAGTGTGTGCAGGTGATGGGCGGCATGGGCGTGACCGACAAGACCATCGTCGAGACGATGTTCCGCGAAGTGCGCGCCTTCCGGATTTATGACGGCCCGACCGAGGTCCACAAGTGGAGCCTCGCCAAGAAGCTGCGCCGTGACTGGAAGGCCGCGCAATGAACGAGATCGCGGCGGCGAACAGCGGCGCGGGGGAAGTCCGCGTCGCGTTTGACGAGGCAGCGCTGGCAGGCTGGATGGCGGCCAATGTCGAGGGCTTTGCCGGACCTCTGACCGCCCACCAGTTCAACGGCGGCCAGTCCAACCCGACCTACCGGCTGACGACGCCCGGCCAGCGCTACGTGCTGCGCCGCAAGCCGCCGGGGCCGCTGCTCAAGGGCGCGCACGATGTGCTGCGCGAAGCGCGGGTGCAGCAGGCGCTGGCCGGAACGGACGTGCCGGTCGCGCGGATCTTCGCTGTCTGCGAGGACGAGAGCGTGATCGGCAGCGCGTTCTACCTGATGGACATGGTCGAGGGCCGCATCTTCTGGGACGCGGCCTTCAGCGAGGTGCCCAAGGCCGAGCGCGCCGCCTACTTCGGCGAGATGAACCGCGTGATTGCGGCGCTGCACTCGGTCGATGTCGAGGCGGTGGGGCTTGGCGACTACGGCAGGCCCGGCAACTACTTCACCCGCCAGATCGGGCGGTGGTCCAAGCAGTACCTCGAGGACGAACTCGCGGGCCGCCTGCCGGACATGGACGCGCTCGTCGAATGGCTGCCCACCGCAATCCCCGAGGGCGACGAGACCACCGTGGTCCACGGCGACTTCCGCTGCGACAACATGATCTTCCACCCCACCGAGCCGCGCGTCCTCGCGGTGCTCGACTGGGAGCTCTCGACGCTGGGCCATCCGCTGGCGGACTTTGCCTACCACGCGATGATGTACCGCATGCCCGGCGATATCGTGGCGGGGCTGGGCGGCGCGGACCCGGTGCCGCTGGGCCTGCCGACCGAGGCCGAATACATCGCCGCCTACTGCGCGCGGACGGGCCGCGACGGCATCCCCAACTGGGACTTCTACCTTGCGTTCAACTTCTTCCGCCTTGCCGCGATCTTCCACGGCATCAAGGGCCGCGTCCTGCGCGGCACCGCAAGCAACGCGCAGGCCAGAGAACGCGCCGAAGCCCTCCCGCGCCTTGCCGCGCTGGCGCGTGAAGCCATGGAGAAATGCCGGTGACAACTGTCCTGACCACCATCGATAACGGCGTCGCAACGCTGACCCTCAATCGCCCGGAGCAGGGCAACGGGATCAACATGGCGCTGGCCGAGGACCTGCTGGCCGCCGCGCTGGCCGTCTCTGCCGATCCCGCCGCGCGCTGCGTGGTGCTTACGGGCGCTGGCCGGATGTTCTGCGTCGGCGGAGATATTGCCGAGTTCGCGGCTGCGGGCGACGGCGCGGGTGCCTTCATCCAGTCCCTCGCGGGCAAGCTTCACGAGGCGGTGCTCGTGCTTGCCGAAATGGCAAAGCCGCTGGTTTGCGTGGTCAACGGTCCGGCTGCTGGCGCCGGTCTCAGCCTTGCTGCGGCAGGCGACATCGTGCTGGCGAGCTCCGAGGCACACTTTACGGCGGCCTATACCGCAATTGGCCTCACGCCCGATGGCGGGATGAGCTGGCTGCTCCCCCGCGTGATCGGCATGCGCGCGGCTCAGGAGATGCTGCTGACGAACCGGCGCGTCTCCGCCGTGGATGCGCAGGCGCTCGGTTTGGTGACGCGGGTCGTCGCGCCAGCCGAGCTTGCTGCCGATGCGGCGGCTGTTGCCGGCAAGCTCGCCGATGCACCCACTGCGGCGCTGGGTACGGTGCGGTGGCTGCTGCGCGAAGGCCAGACGCAGGGGCTTGCCGCGCACCTCGCGCTCGAAGGGCAGTCGATCAGCAAGGCCGCGGCAGGAGCCGAAGGCCGGGAAGGGGTCGCTGCATTCCTTGGCAAACGCAAACCGGCGTTCCGGCCTGCTTGACGCCGGCCGTCAGTGGTTGAGCGAGATGTATCCGAGCTGGGCCGCCTTGAAGACGGTCTGGCTACGGTTGACAGCGTTGAGCTTCACCGAGGCGTTGTAGATATGGAACCGCACCGTGGCCCGGCTGCGGTTCATGATCATGCTCATCTCCAGATCGGTCTTGCCGACCGCCGCCCAGCGCAGGCACTCGACCTCGCGCTTGGAGAGGCGCGTGCCCGGCGGTAGCGCCTGGACCGAACCCATCACGTGAACGTAGCTCGCGATGAAGGTGCGGGCATAGGTGCCCAGGGCATCGCCATGGGTGAGGAAGAGCTGCTCCAGATCGTCGATGGAAGGATCGACCGGGTTGAAGCTGACCGCGCCGATCTGGCCGAAGGGCAGGTGAACCGGGACGACGATCGCCGCCCGCGTCATGGCCCGCGCCTCGAAATTGGCGAGGTCTATCGCGGAGAGGTAGTGATTGGGCTGGCGCGTGCGGAAGCCGCCGGCATTGACCCAGAACGGTTCGCTTTCAAACCGGCAGGCGGAAGTAATCGGCGAATCCAGCGCGATGCGCGAATTGCGCCACCACGCCTTGCGGTCGGTCCAGCCGAACACGTCGCGAGCGAGGATATTGCCCTCGGCGTCGGTCGGCGTGCGCTTGTCGGCGATGTTGTGTGCGGGCGCGGCGCGCAAGTCGTGCGCCATGGCAAGGCCGTGGAGCGCCTCGGCTACGCGGCGCACGTCCTCCGGGCAGCGGATGCGCACACTGTCGATGGTTTCGGCGGAAAACGCGGTGCGCTGCGACTGGCCGCGTGTCTCCCGGGCTCTGGCATCCCACGTCGGCGCAATGGCCTGCGGGAGAGGGGCGGCCGGGACCAATTGCGGTGCGACCGGGGCAGTGGGGGCGTGGCCCTTCAGGCTGATCATCTTTATCCTCCTCCTTCGTCACGCCCGGTTGGCGGGTCAGTGTGCCTGCCCGCGTGGCGGGCAGGCAGGCGGGGCAGCGCCGTTCAGCGCCGCCCTTCGATGTAGTCGTTGAGCACTTCGTGGAAGCGGTGGACGCGGGTTTCCTGCCCCGCGAGGTAGGCCTTGTCGAAGCCCAACGAGTGCAGGCCCTGCTGCTGGCTCACGGCCACCTCGAGGTCCTGGATCAGGAAGTCGCCCTGCTTGATCTCGGCCTGATAGGCCGCAAACTCGCCGGTCTGATGCTCGGCATCGACCCAGGGGCGCATGCCGTAGAGCGTCGGGATTTCCTGACCCTTCACTTCGGGCGATAGGTACCAGTAGTCGAAGGTCGACCAGTTGGGATCTTCCATGTCGGGCTCGGTGCGGAACACGTGCAGGCCCTCCGGCGTCCCCGTCAGCGTCAGGTTGGGGAAGCAGGTGTGGTGGAACTGGTCGGTCAGTTCCGCATCGCTGAGCTTGTCGAAGTGCGCAAAGCCGCGATCCGGCCCGAGCTTGCGCCGTGCCTGCTGGAGCGCGATACGGCCCTCCTGCGCGCGGCCTTCGAACTCGGCGGGGTCGAGGCCCCATTCCTTGAGCACGTCGGCCCACAGCGGCTTCACTTGCTGCGCATCGGGATAGCGGCTGGAGGGCTGGAGCTTCTCGATCATCCGGTTGTGCCCGCTGGGGTACATCTCGAACACGGTGGTCGAGTAGTGATCGTCGATCATGCCCTCGAACTGCGGGTGCACTGCGGGTATGTGGTAGGCTTCGTTGAAATTGTCCGAGGCGAACTTCCAGTTGGTGTTGACCCGCAGCGTGCGCCACACGACGCGCTTCCACGAGGCGAGATCGCGGTTGCCGAGCAGGGTCGGGATCGGGTGCAGGTATTCGAGCAGCGGCACTGCATTCGGGTCGAAGCTGTAGAAGATGAAGCCGCCCCAGGTTTCGCAGGGCACTTCCTTCAACCGCAGCTTGCCGCAAGGGGAACCTTCAGCGAAGTCTTCCTCGTCCTGCACCCAATCCAGCGCGCCGTCGATGTTCCACTTCCAGCCGTGATAGGGGCAGGTGAAGTGCTCGTTGACGCCGCCTTCGACGGTGCCGACCAGGCGGTTTCCGCGGTGGCGGCAGACGTTATGGAAGGCGCGGATGCCGCCGTCCTTCTGGCGGACCATGATGACCGATTGGCGCAGGAAGTTGTGGGTGATGAAATCGCCCGCTTCCTCAAGCTGCGAGACGCGCCCGCCGAGGTGCCAGACGCGGGTCCACATCTTCTCCCATTCGGCCTGCGCGAATTCCTTCGAGGTGTAGCGCTCGCCGGTGATCGCGTCGCCGCGCGCGCGCGGAAATTCGGCGTCGGGGCTGGTGGGGTAGTTCGCGGCGGGATCGGGAATGGTGATGTAGTCGGCCATCGGGGCTCTCCAGCTTACTGGGCGTTTTCGAGCGTGCCGCTCAGCGGCATGAGGAAGTCCATGGTGTAGCGCTTGGCCTTCCAGCCAGCGGCGGTGCGGACCACGTCGAAGTAGTAGCGGCCGTTGACAGTGACGGCCCGTCCGTCCTTGCCCACGCCCATGCCGATCACGTAGGCGCGGATCGAGGCGGTATCGCCGGCATAGGCGGTGATCGCGAAGTTCGTCAGATAGTGCGCGTGGTTCGCCATGTTGGCGAAGACGTTGGTGAAGAAGGCGCGGATGCCTTCATGCCCGTTCACCGGCGCAAGGCCGATGCCGGAAAGATCGAACACCGCGTCTTCCACGAAGACGTCAAGCACGCCTTCGATATTGCCGATGTGATCGACGGCGTTGGCATAGGCGACGAGGACGTCCTGGATCGCGAAACGGTCGTCAATGGGGCAAGCAACGGACATGGCGTGGTGGTCCTTCGAATTCAGGCGGGGAAGAGCGGGCGGATCGGGTCGGTCACGCCGTCCCAGCCCTGTGCGCCCTCGGCGATGCGGGTGAAGGCGGCGGTCTGGCTCTCGTCCTGCTCGACGATCTCCATCATGCAGCCGAGCGCGGGTGCGGTATCGATGTAGCAGAAGCGCATCTCGCCGAACTGGCCGGCAACCGCGACGGCGAAGCCCTGATCGGTGTAGCGCTGCACCACCGCGTCGTAGTCATCGGTGTAGATGCAGAAGTGGTGGAAGCCCTCCTGACCCTTGGGCACGGTATCGCGGTAGGCGCTGGGGTTGTCGCAGTGCTGCTGGATCAGCTCCACCTGCACCCCGCCAGACTGGGCGATGGCCACCGAGAAATCGATCCCGTCGACCAGCGCGCCGCGATAGCGCGCCTCGTTCAGCTGGATATGCGGCACGAGGAAGAACGGCCCGATCCCGGTTGCGGCGACCCAGGCGAGCGCTGCCTTTTCAACATCCTCGACGATGAAGGCGGCCTGCATCAGGTGAGGGCCGGTCTGTCCGGGCGTGACGGAAATGGGGAGCATCGGGCAGTATCCTTAAACCGGCCAGTTGCGGGTTTGGCTGAAATCGGCGCCGCGGCGGGCGCCCATCGGCAACGCGTTGTCCTTGAGGAACTGGTCGGCGGCGGGGGTGCTCTTCGCCCAGTCGACCAGCTCGCGGCGGCGCACGATGCGCCAGTCGCCATCGCGGCAGGCGTATTCGTCGATGTAGCGACCGGCGACGAGAAGGTCGGTGGGGACACCGTCCTCGTGGAGGCGGTGCCATGCGAAGAAGTAGACTTCGCCCGAGGCGGCACCGCCGTTCACGCTCAGCTGGACTTGCCCGATGATGTGCTGGCTTGCCTCGATATCGCCGAGGAACCCTTGCGCGAAGGCCACGAACTCGTCCGCCGTCCCGTTCATCAGGCCGCAATCGACCCACGCGTCATCGTGGAAGGCGCTGCGGTGGAGCGCCGGATCGAGCCGGTCCTGCCCGCGCATGTAGCGGCACAGGCAATCGTGAATGTCGCGCCGGGCGGCGAGATCGCGGACTTCCGCTTCGAGGTCGAAGGCCATCGCCGTCACTCCCCAGTCTCGCCTTGGGCCTGGAGGTACTTGTCGATCACCATCTGGAAGTGGCGGATGCGCGCTTCCTGATAGTTGCCGAGCTGCTGGACGCCGGTCGCGCTGGCGCGGAAGCCCTGCTGCTGCGCGCGCAGGTTGTCGGTGTCCTGATCGTAGACGTGGCCCATCGCCGCATCGAAGCCGGGGGCCGAGGCGTAGCTCTCGTGCTCGGCCACATGGTATGGCTCGGGCGGTTCGGGTGCTTGGCCATTCGCCGGATTGGGGCGCAGGAACAGGATCTCGAACAAGGTGCGTTCAGGATCGCTGCCGATGGGGCGGAAGCGGTAGACCATCGGCAGCGAGAGGCCGGGAAACAGCACCATGTTGGGGAATACGTGGTACTCGATGGTGTCGATCATCTCGCTGTCGGAGACGGCGGAGAGATCGGCGCCGTATTGTGCGCCAAGCACGCCGCGCAAGTGCCGCGCCATGACCGTGCGCGCGGTCTCGCCGGGCGGGACGGTCAGCGCATCGCCGCGGGAATCCCCGTCGCCGAGGATCATCGTGGCGAGCAGTTCCTCCTCGCTCAGCGGCTGGGCAAGGTGGGGGGAGTTGACCCCGCTCGCAGCGTAGAAGCGCGTCACGTGGTCCGAATGGCAATCATACTGCACGTTGGCATCGCCCACGCCCTTGAGCAGCTGCGGGTGGGTTTCGAGCACGTGGTAGGATTCGAGGAAGGCTTCCTGCGCGGTCTTCCAGTTGCAGGGCAGCTCCTTGGCGACATGGACCGAGACGTGGCGGTTCGCGATGTCCCAGTCCTTGAAGTGCTCGGGCAGGGGGCTGAGGAATTCCTCGAGGCTCGGCCCGTCCTGCGAGGGATTGATGAACACGAAGCCGCCCCAGTGGCCCACGCGCACTTCGGGCAGGTTCGTCCTGGCAGGATCGACATGCGCGAAGTCCCACGCGCAGGGCACCGATTTCAGCGCGCCGTCGTTGCTCCACGTCCAGCCGTGGTAGGGGCAGCGCAGATCATCGCCGGAGCCGACGCCTTCGCCGCGCTTGAACTTGGTCGACCGGTGCAGGCACGAATTGACGAAGCCCTTCACGCTGCCGTCCTGCTGCCGCACGACGACGTAGGAGAGGTGTGCGACTTCGTAGGTGTAGAAGTCGCCCGGCTCCGGAATGTGGTCCTCACGGCAGACCCACTGCCAGGTGCACTTCCAGATCTTCTCGATCTCGGCTTTGAAGATTGCGGGATCGAAGTAGCGGTCGACCGCGATGGGAGCGGTGCCGAGATCGGCGGGCTGTTCGAAGGTCAGCACGGCGGGCGGGGGCACGAGGTCTTTCGCCACGATCTCCTGCACGCTCGGTGCATCGGGGCAGCGCCCGGATGAATTTGCCGTGCCGAGCGCGTCCGGCAGTCCGTGCTCGCGGATCATTTCGAGCATGTCTCGACTCTCCCGATGGGTCGTTTTCTAAAAACAGGCAATACTGCCGGTTTTAATATCCGTCTAGAGGATCGGGCGCGAACCTAGCGGAATTGAGAGGGGTGGCAGGGCCTTGGTCCCGCCACCCCATGCCTCGCTCAACTCATGGTTTCGCCGTTGTCGATGGTGATGGTCGTGCCAGTGATGTGGCGGCCGTCGTCGCTCGCGAGGTAGAGCACCATGTTGGCGATATCGATCGGCTGGCCCATGCCATGGTTGTGGGCCTGATCGAGCCCGGCGTGGTCATCGGGCAACTCGGCCAATGCCTGCGCGGTCATCGGCGTGACGATGCCGCCCGGCGCGATGGCGTTCACCCGGATGCGGTTCTTAGCTTCCTGGCAATGCACCGCGATCGAGCGCGTCATCCCGATGATGCCCGCCTTCGCGGCAGTATAGGCCGGGATCGCGCTGATCCCCTTGAGCCCCGCAACCGAGGCCATATTGATGATCGAGCCCGATCCGTCGCGGCTCATGTGCGGAATGGCCGCGCGGCAGCCGAGGAATGTGCCGCCGAGCATGACATCGATCTGCAGGCGGAACTCGTCGTAGGACATCGTCTCGACATCGGCGAAGCGGACGAGGCCCGCGTTGTTGACCAGGGTGTCGAGCCGGCCAAAGCGCGCCATCGTCTCGGCCACGACTTCGCCCCAGCGCGCTTCGTCGCGCACGTCCTGCTGCAGGAACACCGCGCCGGGGATTTCAGCGGCGACTTCGGCTCCCAGCGCCGCATTCATGTCGGTGATGACCACATGCGCGCCCTCGCGCGCCAAGACGCGTGCGTCTTCCGCGCCGAGGCCCGACGCCCCGCCAGTGATCAGTGCGACGCGCCCGTTCATTTTACCCATGTCAGTCCTTTCAGGTGGTTGCGCCGTCCAGCGATTCCCAGTGGGCGTAGACGGGGTCGGCCTTGCCGAAGCAGCCCCAGTTTTCGAGCGCGGCGTAGAAGCCCCCGCGTTCGAGCGTGGTGGGGTGCGAGGTGTTCCAGTCGCAGACGAAGGTGCGGCTGCGGATCAGCCACCGGCCGCCGCGCTTCACATAGCGGTCGATGTACCGCCCGCCGGTGGTCACGTCCTGCCCGTTCATCACCATGTGAGCGATGGCGTAATGCTCGCCGAGCGCTTCATCGCCGCGCACGTCGATCCATTCGTTGGCGACCGAGTGGAAGCACATGGTGAGGGCGCCTTCGACGAAATCGCAGATTTTCGCGGCAAACTCTGCGCCGCTGTCGTTGACCGCGCCGCTGACGACGAC
Organism: Sphingomonadaceae bacterium; assembly: GCA_947454135.1. GTDB lineage: Bacteria > Pseudomonadota > Alphaproteobacteria > Sphingomonadales > Sphingomonadaceae > Novosphingobium. The sequence continues at coordinate 335 of CANGJI010000030.1, read as the reverse complement.
GGAGTCATCGCTGAAGATCGATGCGAGCAGTGCGCGGTCCGCGCGGTCGACGCCGCGGGCGTAGGCCATGCACAGATCGTGGATCTCGGCTCGGGCGAGTGCATCGTGAAGTGCGGCATCGGCGGGTTCGGTCATGGCGGCGGCTCGCTTGGATTGGGCGGCGATTTCAGCGGCGTGGTAGGCGAGCAGGGCGCGGCCCGGATCGGCTGCCTGCTTGCCGCCGTTCGCCACGAAGTGCGCCAGATCGAGGCTGCCATCGCCGCGCATGGCGGTATTGGGGCGATTGGTATTGCCCTCGATGACATAGCGGCGGTGGGTCAGGCGCCAGTCGCCTG
>CANGJI010000029.1 GCA_947454135.1 Sphingomonadaceae bacterium | reverse complement strand
TCGCCTCGCTGCTGCTCATGCTCGGCGCCCGCCCCGCCCTCGCCCAGATGCCTGCGATCACGGTTGATCCAGTGCCGCCGGTGCCGGGCGAACAGATCGTGCTCAACGATGTGCCGGCAGGCGGCGAGGTCTGGAACCGCGTGTTCGGGCAAGTCTGGGCGCGCAATGTCCAGCGTTCGTCGCTCTACGTCATCCGCCCCATGAACGGGCGCGCCAATGGCAAGGCAGTGATCGTCGTGCCGGGCGGCGGCTACATGTTTGTCTCGATCGACAGCGAGGGCTTCCGCGTGGCCGACCGGCTCGCCGCGCAGGGCTACACCGCCTTCGTTCTCAAGTACCGCGTGAACCCGACCCCGCCGACGCCCGCAGGCTTCATGGCCGAGATGGCCTCGAAGTTCGGTTCGCTCGGCAAGGGGGAACTGCCCGATCTCCCGCTCGCGGTCGATGATCTTGCGTCGGCCGTCTCGGTTGTCAGCAAGCGGGCGGCGGAATGGAAGATCGATCCCAGGCAGATCGGTGCCATCGGCTTCTCGGCCGGTTCGCGCTCGCTGATCCGCCTGATCGAGCAGCGGCCCGAGGCGGCGCTGCTGCACCACGTCGGCCTGATCTATCCGCCGATGACCCAGACCGTCACCGGCGGCCCGCGCCCGCCGCTGTTCATGGCGATTGCCGCGCACGATCCGCTGTTCAGGCAAGGCGGCCTCAAGCTCGTCGACAGCTGGCTCAAGGAAAGCGATGCGTTGGAATTCCACCTCTACTTCGGCGGCGAGCACGGCTTTGGCATGATGCCCAAGGGCACCACGAGCGACCGCTGGATCGACCAGTACATCGAATGGCTGGCGGTGCAGTGACGTTGCCTGAGCCATGGAAACAAAGGGAAGCAGACTGCATGACTGAACCTTCGCCGATCGCCGCGATTTCCAGCGCCCTCGTTGTCGGCGGCGGCATCGGCGGCATGGCGTGTGCCATCGATCTTGCCGCACGCGGCGTGGCGGTCACGCTGATCGATCTTGACCCCGAATGGCGCGTCTACGGCGCGGGCATCACCATTACCGGCCCTACCCTGCGCGCCTACCAGCGCCTCGGCATGGTCGAGGATATCGCGCGCGAAGGCGCCATTGTCGCAGGCTCCAGCATGTTCCTCTTCAACGGCATGCACTTGCGCGATCTGGATGAGCCGCCGATCGAGGAAGGCCTGCCCGCCACTGGCGGCATCATGCGCCCCATCCTCCACCACCTGATGCAGCAGCGCATCGCCGCCGCGGGCATTCCCGTCCGGCTTGGCATCACGGTCGATACGTTAGCGAACCGCGATGGCGGCGTCGACGTCACCTTCTCCGACGGGACAACCGGCCGCTATGATCTCGTCGTCGGCGCAGACAGCGTGCGCTCGCGCGTCCGCGAACTCGCCTTCCCGCACATGGGTGAAGCAGAGCGGACCGGCCAGGGCTGCTGGCGCGTTTCGATGAAGAAGCCGCCGACGCTGGAGCGCGGCGAGATGTTCTTCGGCCACCGCTACATGGTCGGCATCACCCGCTGCGGCGAGGATCGCATCTATCTCTGGCTGCTCACCCCGCATGATGACGGACAGGAACGCCTCGAAGGCGAGGCGCTGGTCGCGCAGATGAAGGCCCATCTCGCCGATTTCGGCGGCAATGCCGGCTGGGTGCGCGATACCATGACGGCGGATGACTGGGTCAATTACCGCCCGCTCGCCGCGAAGATCCAGCCCCGCCCATGGTCGGACGGCCGCATCGTGCTGCTGGGCGACGCCGTCCACGCCACCACACCGCATCTCGCCTCAGGCGCGGGCATCGCAGTCGAAAGCGCACTGGTGCTGGGGGAAGAACTGGCACGCGCGGATAGCGCGGAGGCCGCACTGGCAGCCTACGAGGAGCGCCGCTACGAGCGCTGCCGCGATGTGGTGGAGACGAGCGTATCCATTGGCGCCGCGCAGCTTGCTGGCCGCCCCGGCGAGGAAATCGGCGGCATCATGGGCGCCGCGCTGCACCGTCTGGCGAGTCCGTTCTGAAGCTGATTGACTGCGCGTAAGGCCGCTCTGGATCCCCGCCTGCGCGGGGATGACGATGCTAAAGGGTTTTCGTCATCCCCGCGAAGGCGGGGATCCAGAGCGAATAATCACACCCGCCTAAGCCGGCACCCTCAATCCGCGTGACGCAGGTAGGCCAGCGCCATCTTGGCGATCTCGTCCTTGATGAAGCCCCACAGGTAGGGATCGCTCGATTCCGGCGTGGAACCCAGCCCGAACTGCCGGGCAATCGTCGCGAACACGATCTGGAACACGGCCAGCGCCTTGGCCTCCGGATCGGCTGACTTGATCTCGTCGCGGAAGGTCAGGATCGCCGCAATCGACATTTCCGACGAACGCCGCGCGGTTTCCTTGCCCGGCTCCGATACGGCGGGATCGACTTCCGCGCGCGCCATGATCGTGCGCAGCAGCGGTGCGTATTCCTCGAGGAAGGCGCTGTAGCGGGCGATGTAGCGCGGCAGGAACTCGCCAAGGCTGTTCGTCTGCGCCAGCACCTCGTCGATCATCACGCGTTCCTTCGCGAGGATGGTCTGCAGCTCCTCCGCGATCACCGCATGGAGCAGCCGGTCCTTGCTTTCGAAGCGCAAGTAGATCGAACCGATCGAGACCTGCCCGCGCTCGCTGACATCCTGCAACGTGAAGCTGTCGCCCCCCGTCTCGATCATCAGCGCCTTCGTCGCCTCAAGCATGCGTTCGAACGAGGCAAGGCTGCGCCCTTGGCGCGGTTTGCGGCTCAGGGCCTGGAGCGCGAGCGCTTCAGTGTGGCGGGTGGCGGTTGACATCGTGTTGCTAGACCCTACTAAAACAGGAACGTCAATTCTAATTTGATTCGTCGAGACCGTACCAGAATCGCTGACCGGACGGACCGCACGGGGGAGAAGACAAGCACATGCGTTTCTCAGTGTTCCTCAACGCGCGCACGATGCGCCCCGAAGATGACCGGCAGCTGATGAAGGATCTGGAATCGCATGCTCTGCGCGCGGGCGAGCTGGGTTTCTCGGCGATCTTCCTCCCCGATCACCACTTCAATGGCTACATGCCGGTGGCGAGCGACAGCTTCATCTTCGCCGCCTACCTCGCCGCAAAGATGCCGCAGATGCATTTCGGCTTCTCGGTCGTCTCGGTGCCCCTGCACCACCCGGTGCGCTTTGCCGAACGCATCAACATCCTTGACCAGCTGACCGACGGCAAACTTCTCGTCGGCATCGGCAGCGGCACGACGCCCGAGGAAATGATCGGCTTCGGCGTCGACTACAAGGACGCCGGGGCGATCTCAGACCGCAACCTCGAACTCGCCGAAGCGCTCTGGGCCAAGGCGATGACCGACCCTGCCGTGGAGATCGACAACGGCCCGCATCAGGGCCGCGTGCTCCAGCGCATCGCGCCGGCCCCCTACACACCCGGTCATGCGCGGCTCATGCCCGTCGCCATGAAGGAAACCAGCGCCCAGCGGGCCGCGACGCACGGCTGGCCGGCGTTCATCCCCGCCTTCACCCCGCCCAAGATCGGCGGCACCGAGCCCTTCGTCCACGTGAAGAAGTTCTTCGACATCTACCGCGACAAGCTGATGGCCGCCGGTCATCCGGACACCGTCGTCGCCAGCGCACTCGACTGGACGACGCACACCTACCAGTGCGTCCACGTTGCCGAGAGCGACGATCAGGCCCGCGAAGAACTCGAAGTCATCCTCAAGGCCTATCAGGCTGCGGTCGAGCGCGAAGCGGAATTCAACGCCCGCGCCGAAAGCAACGCCGCGAACACCAAGACCGACCGCACCCCGAACGCGCTGACCGAAGACTGGATCGGTACCTGGTGCCTCTATGGCTCGCCCGAGACGGTGATCGAGCACCTCACCCCCTACAAGGAGCTTGGCATCGGCAACGTCCTGTGCGGCACGACGACCGGTCCGCTGACCGAGGAACGCCTGAGGCTGGGCAATCAGACGCTTGACCTGCTTTCGCACAAGGTCATGCCGGCATTGGCCTAATCTATTCACTGATCAGATTATCTATCAATCCCGTGAATGCTCATTGATGCAAACATACTATTTCACTTAATGGAACCGATCAGGCAGGACGTTCCTGTTCGCTGATCCGGATCGGACCTTATTCATGCCCTGCAGCATGAAAGGTCCGCCGGGATGGCAGCCCGAACCGACAGCGCGGGCACGAGTTTTTGAATACTAACCAGACGCTCCGGCTCAAGCGGAGTGCACTATGGGAGGGATCATGCGCAACTTCATCCACGGTACCAGCCTGTTCGCCAGCTGCGCCATCATCGCCATGGCCGCGCCCGCGCACGCCCAGCAGGCCGCCGATGCCGGCGCCGACGATGCCGTCAAGGAAATCGTCGTCACCGCGCAGAACCGCACGCAGAAGGTCAACGACGTACCGATCGCGATCAACGTGATCAGCGGCGATGAACTGAAGAAGGCCGGTTTCTCGACCCTCAACGACATCGACAAGATCGCCCCCGTCGTCCAGCTCAACCAGGATCAGGGCACCGTCAAGATCACCGTCCGCGGTGTCGGCACGACCTCGAACGACGAAGCGCAGGACACCTCGGTCGTCATCAACATCGATGGCGAATACCTCAATCGCCCCAACGTGATGGGCATGTCGCTGTTCGACATGGACCGCGTCGAGGTGCTGCGCGGGCCGCAGGGCACGCTCTATGGCCGCAACTCGACCGGCGGCGCGATCAACTTCATCACGCGCAAGCCCGGCCACGAATTCGCCGGTGACGGCACCATCAGCTACGGCAATTACAACGCAGTCCGTGCCGACGCGGGCGTCGACGTGCCGCTGGGCCAGACGGCGGCAGTGCGCGTCTCCGGCTTCTACGAGGACCGCGACGGCTACAACAAGCACCCCGCTGGCGGCGGCTTCTTCGTGTTCCCGGCCTATGCCGCAGGGCGTTCGGACGACAACAACGCCTATGGTGGCCGCGTCTCGCTCCGGCTTGATCCGACCTCGCAGCTTTCGGTCAATCTTGCCGCCGAATATGCCAACCGCAAGTTCAGCCCCGGCATTTTCGCCGCCGGTGATCTCAATGCGCCCGGCAACGGTCCCTCCGGTGGCAGCTGCAACAACGGCTTCACCCGCGTGGCGCCTGATTATCCGCAGCTTCTCTGCGTGCCGTCGGACACCAACCTGCTCTCGAACATCGATCGCAACAACTACGCGGCGCCCGCCTTCGGCATCGGCCGCGTCGGTCAGGAAACCTGGGCCATCCGCGGCCGCGTCGCCTATGAACTCTCGGATGCGGCAACCATCACCTACACCGGCGGCTATCGCCATTATGCCGGCAATCCGGGCGACCGCATCACCCTGCCGATCATCTACCAGTCCTACAGCTATCAGGACGTTGCAGACACGCAGAGCCACGAGCTGCGCGTCAACGGCAAGGTCGGCGGCGTGATCTATCAGGTCGGCGGATTCTACTTCAAGGAGAAGCTCGACCGCGAGAACGGCTTCCTCCTCCCGAGCTTCATCTTCGGTCTGCCGCCGTTCGGCCCCAACGGCCCCACCCCGGGCACCTTCCTCAGCTACTTCGTCCGCAAGGTGAACAGCGAGAGCAAGTCGGTGTTCGGTCAGGTCGAAGTCCCGCTCGGCGACAAGCTGACGGCGGTCGGCGGCCTGCGCTATACCGACAACAAGCGCGCGGCGACCTACATCAACGCCAGCCCCTTCGGCCCCGGCATCCCCGACTTCGCAGGCCTCATCGGCCAGGGCGCGGGCCGCAAGGATCTGTCCACGCTCAAGTTCGTGACGACCCTGCCGCTCGGCAGCAAGGACAGCAAGGTCACCTGGCTGGCGGGCCTGAACTTCAAGCCCAATCCGGGCACGCTGGTCTATGTGAAGGCCTCGACCGGGTTCAAGGGCGGCGGCTTCGACTCCGTCGGCACATACCGGCCCGAAACCAACACGGCCTTCGAAGGCGGCTGGAAGCAGAGCTTTGGCGATCACCGCCAGCACCAGTTCAACTTCAGCGCGTTCTACTACGACTACAAGGACCTGCAGGTCTCGGTCCTGCTCGACACGACCGTCGGCGGCCAGACCTTCAACGCAGGCAAGGCCAAGATCTGGGGTCTGGAAGCCTCGGCCAGCATCGGGCTCGATGACCGGACCAACTTCCACACCTCGATCAACTACCTCAACGCCCAGTACAAGGAGCTGCTCGCCCAGTTCAACGTGTTCGACACCACCGGCGCTCTCAACGGCATCGGCGATCTCGATCCGAACACCCCCGGCGTGCAGCAGCCGAACTTTGCCGGCAACCGCCCGCCCTTCTCGCCGAAGTTCATCATTACCGCCGGGCTCGATCACACGTTCCCGCTGGGAAGCTTCGGCAGCCTGACGGCGCGCGCCGACACCACGTTCAAGTCCTCCTACTTCACGGACTTCTACAACTACCGCGACGGCGAGCAGAGCGCCTTCACGCAGACCGACATCAGCCTCGAGTACACCTCGGACAACAAGATGTACTCGCTGACTGCCTTCGCGAAGAACCTCGAGAACACGCGCCCGCTCACCTACGGCAGCTTCGTTTCGGCGGGTCCGGACGATATCTTCAACTGGCAGTTTGGCGCGCCGCGCACCTACGGCGTGCGGCTCGGCGTTAAGTTCTGATTAGCTGAAATCCCAGAGGGGGCGCTTGGCGAGCGCCCCCGACAACCGGCAGCCAGCCGATCGCAAAGGAGAACGGGCATGAACGTGTCCGCCTGCATCGAATGGCAGTTTGCCGAAGGTAATGACAATCTCGCTGATCGGGTCCGCGCCGCAAAGGCGGCCGGGCTTTCCATGTGCGAATTCCACCTCTGGCGCGACAAGGACATGGCCGGTCTTGCGACCGCGCTTGAGGAAACCGGTGTCACCCTCACCGGCTTCTGCGTTGATCCGCGCCGCTCGATCGTCGATCCCACCCAGCATAAGGAAATGCTGCAGGCAGTAGCCGATACGCTGGCCATCGCGAAAACCGTCGGCTCGCCGCCGCTTATTGTAGCCTCGGGCTTCATCCGCGAAGACGTCTCTCCCGAAGAGCACAAGGCCGAGGCGGTAAAGGTCCTGCGCCGCGCGGCTGATCTTGCCGAGGCTGCTGAAGTCACGCTCGTGCTCGAGCCGCTCAACGACCGCGTCGAGCATCCCGGCATGTACCTTGTCGACACCACCCTCGCGCTCGACATCATCGAGGCGGTCGGCAGCCCGCGCCTGAAGCTGCTCTACGATGTCTACCACAGCCACGTGATGGACGAGGACATGCGCGCCGTCCTTGCGGGCCGCATCCACCTCGTCGAGCACGTGCAGGTGGCAGACAGCCCGGGCCGCAATGAACCCGGCACCGGCACCATCGACTGGCCCGCCGCGATCCGGACCCTGCGCGATCTGGGCTATACCGGCGCGCTCGGCCTAGAATACCGGCCCACGCTGGACGCCGCTGCCTCGCTCGCCGCGACGCGGATTGCGCTCGGTGTCTAGCCCGCGCCTGTCGCTGGCCGAACGGGCCAGCTACGGCTTCGGCGATTTCGGCTACAGCCTGGCCTACAACATGGCGGGCGCGTTCCTGCTCTACTACTACACCACCGTTGTCGGCCTGCCGGCGGCGGCGGTCGGCACGATCTTCCTCGTCGCGCGCATGCTCGATGCGGTGATCGATCCGCTGGTCGGCGTGGCGGTCGACAAGACCCGCACTCGCTGGGGCCGCACCCGGCCCTGGTTCCTGTTCACCGCAGTGCCTTACGCCCTCGTCTTCATCGCCACTTTCAACGTGCCGCACTGGAGCGAAGGCGCGCAGATCGTCTACGCCTTCATCACCTTCAAGGCGCTGGGGATCATCATGAGCCTTGGCTCGATCCCCTACACCGCGCTGATGCCGATGATGACGGACAATGCGGCCGACCGCCTGCGCCTTGGCGGCTGGCGCTCCATCGGCACCTCGGTCGGCGTCATCCTCGGCACTGCGGCGACCATGCCGCTCGTAGGCATGCTGGGCGGCGGGAGTGAAGCGGCAGGCTTCCTGCGCACTGCGATCCTGTTCGGCGCGCTGTCGCTCTTCGCGCTCGCCATGCTCTTCCGCAATTGCCGCGAACGCATTGCCGACGAAGCCCCGGCTTCGGCCTTCCGCGTCATTCCCGCCGTGGGCCAGATGCTGCGCAACCGGGCATGGGCGGTCTGCTTCGGCTTCTGCCTCCTCTACTTCGTGCGCTTCGGTGCGATGCTCGGCCTGACCATCTTCTACGCCAAGGACGTGCTGCAAAAGCCGTGGCTGATCCCGGTCATGCTGCCGATGGTCTCGGGCGGCCTCCTGCTGGCCGCGTTCATCGCCCCGCCGATCCTCGCCCGCACCGGCATCCGCAAGGGCTGCATCGGCGCGATCGGACTGGCACTGGCGCTGCTCGCCCTCATGGCCGGGCTGGACCACGCGGCAGACCTGCACATCGGCGCGCTCGTGTTGCCCCCGCTGCTGCTCCCTTATTTCGCCTTCGCCATTGTCACCTCGGTCACGATCACCGCCATCTTCTCGATGGCCGCATCGACCGCAGACTATCATCAAGCCCGCTTCGGCGTCCGCCACGAAGGGCTGCTATCCTCGGGCATCAGCACGTCGACCAAGGTCGGCATGGCCATCGGCAGCGCGCTGGGCGCCTTCATCCTGTCCTGGGCGGGATACGTGCCGGACGCTGTCAGCGAAGCCGCACGCGCAGACATCCGCAGCGCCTACTTCCTCGCCACCGGCGCGCTGCTCGCCGCGCAGGCCGTGATTGTCTGGTTCTGGCCGATGGACGGCAACTGGCGGCCCCGCCTTGATCCGATGGGAGCTTGACGCGGCGCGATATTTTATAGAATGAGCGTTCTAATCTATCGACCGGGAATCGCAGCCAGCCACGCGGTTCCCCTTCACAATCAGGGCAGCGCTTTGGCAGCTGCTTCAGGGGAGGCAGCACTATGCCGATCAAGCGCGGCGTAAGCCTGTACAGCTTTCAGAACGAAACCTTCCAGGGCAGGATGACCCTCGAAGACTGCATCCGCACCTGCGCCGAAATGGGCGCGAACGGGATCGAGATCATCGGCGAGCAGACCTTCTGGGGCTGGCCCGAAGTCGGCGTCGACCAGGCCGAGATCGATACCTGGCACCGCCTTATCGCCAAGTACGATTGCGTCGCGGTCAGCCACGATTTCATGCTCGATTACAAGCGCTACAAGGGCCGCGAGATGCCCTTCGAAGAGCAGGTCGCCAGCGTGAAGAAGGACATCGACTTCGGCGCGCGCCTTGGCATGAAGTACATCCGCGCGCTCGTCTCGATCGCGCCCGAAGTGCTTGTCGCCGCTGCGCCACATGCCGAGGAGAAGGGCATCAAGATCCTCATCGAGGTTCACGCCCCCCTGCACTTCGATCACCCGTGGATCATCCGTCATGCCGAAGCGTTCGAAAAGTCGGGCTCCGACGCGCTCGGTTTCCTGCCGGACATGGGCATGTTCCTCCACGCCTTCCCGCCTGTCTGGAAGGAAAAGTTCATGCGCGTGGGCGTGCCCAAGCACATCGCCGACTACATCGAGAAGGCCTATGCCGACCGCGTCCTCTCGGAATATGTCATCCTAAACGTGCAGCAGATGGGCGGCGTCGGCCCCGCCATCGCCATGGCCGAAACGCTACGCCACAACGCCGCGTTCGAGCCCAGGCGCATGCTCGATTACATGCCGCGCATCCACAACATCCACGGCAAGTTCTATGAGATGACGGCGGATTATATCGAGCCTTCGATCCCCTACGACGAGATCGTCAAGGTTCTCCAGCAGGGCGGCTATCAAGGCTACATCTGCTCCGAATACGAAGGCAACCGCTGGATCGAGGACGTGATGGAACCCGACAGCGTCGAGCAGGTGCGCCGCCAGCAGGTCATGCTGGCTACGCTCCTTGGCGAGCCCACTCCCCAGCTCCGCGCTGCTGCCTGAAAGGATCCAGTGCCATGATGGACAACAAGATGATCGTCGAGGGCAGCCTCGAAACCAGCGATCTGGGCTTCGCCTTCTACGGCCGCCTCCCCTACTACCGCGGCCTTGGCCTCTCGATGATCGAGGATATCCAGATCACCGTGGACGGGGACCTGATCCCCCGCGCCGATGTGCGCTTCCACGTGCGCGGCAAGACCTACACGCTGGACCAGATGGAGACCATCTACGACGACCGCTGGAACTTCGGTGAAAAGGCCAAGATCATCGCGATGAAGCCGGGCGGCCTGCCGCCGGGCGATCACAAGATCGAATTCGCCGTGCGCATGCGCGTATCCTATCTGCCCTTCGTCCCCACGACGAAGGACACCAAGGTCCTGGCGCTCGCCGCCTGACCTGACGATGACGACACTCTCGCTCGATCAGGCCGCACTCCTCACGGCGGGTGCCGCCATGTGGGCCACGCCCGCTGTGCCCGAAGCCCGGATCCCCGCGTTCACGATGAGCGACGGGCCGATGGGCATTGCCAGCGGCAAGGTCGACGAGCGTGACGTCGCCCGGCTGTCCTCTTGCGCCACGGCGCTCGGGGCCAGTTGGGACACCTGCCTTGCGCGCCGCATCGGCACGCTGGTCGGGCAGGAGGCGGTGGGTCGCGGCATCGACATGGTGCTCGCACCCAACCTCAATCTCGCCCGCAGCCCGCTGGCTGGCCGCGCCTTCGAGTACTTCTCCGAAGACCCGCTCCTCGCCGGCATTCTCGGCGCAGCTTGGATCGGCGGCCTGCAATCGACCGGCACCGGCTCCTGCGCCAAGCACCTCGTCTGCAACGACAGCGAAACCGCGCGCGATACCGTCAACGCCGTGGTCGACGAGCGCACCCTGCGCGAGGTCTACCTCCTCCCCTTCGAATTCGCCGCTGCCGCCGGCTGCGCCGGAATGCTCGCGGCCTACAACCGCGTGAACGGCGATTACTGCGCCGAGCAGCATCACGTGCTCACCGAGATCGTGAAGGGTGAATGGGACTACCCCGGCGTCATGATGTCCGACTGGTTCGGCACCCACTCCACCGCGCCGACGCTGGCCGCTGGCCTCGATCTCGAAATGCCCGGCCCCGCCCGCTTCCTCGGTGCCAAAGCTGCTGCGGCGGTCACGCAGGGCGCGCTCGATGAAGCGCGCGTGCAGGATGCCGCCGCCCGCGTTGCCCATGCCGCCCGCCGCGTGACCGGCCCCAAGTCGCAGCCCCTCGCGCAAGCCGAGATCACCGCGCTGCTGGAAGAGGCCGCCGCCGCCGGGATGGTCCTCCTGAAGAACGAGGACGCGCTCCTTCCACTTGACCCGTCCAGCATCAGGACACTCGCGGTCATCGGCCCGAATGCCGCCGCCCCCTGCTTTCAGGGCGGCACCTTCGCCAAGATCTCGGTACGCCCGGACCTTGCCTCGCCCATCGATGCGATCCGCGCCCGCTTCGACGCGCATTGCGAGGTCGTGTTCGAACCCGGCGTCGATCCCGCCCCGCGCCTGCCGCACATGCCCGTCACCCCCGCGCACGATATCGGCGATGGCTGCACAAGTGGCATGACGCTCGAATACTTCGCCAGCGCCGATTGCAGCGGCGAGCCACTGACGCGCGAGACGCGAGACACCAATTCGCTCGTCTGGTTCGCCGGAATGCACGATCAGGCCCCCTTCGCGAAGGGAGGCTCCATCCGCGCCTCGGGCCGCTTCACCGCCGCCAAGGCAGGCACCCACCGCTTCCACCTCGGCGCCACCGGCGTCTCGCGCCTTCTCGTCGATGGCCGCGAAGTGCTCACCACCACCGAATGCCCCCCGGGCGATACGATGGGCGTGCTCAAGGCCGGCGACAGCGAAAGCGCACCGATCGACCTCGCCGTCGGCCAGACCGTCGACGTCACCGCCGAATTCACCTTCGCCGGCGCCCGCGTCCACGGCCTGTGGTACGGCATCCGCGCACCCGGCAGCGGTGAGGAACTGCTTGCCGCCGCAGAAGCCGCCGCCCGCAAAGCTGATGCCGTGGTCCTCATCGTCGGCGAAACCTCGGACAGCTCGGTCGAGAGCAAGGACCGCCCGGACACGCGCCTCGCTGCCGGTCAGCTCGAACTCATCGCCCGCGTCACCGCCGCCAATCCCCGCGTCGCCGTCGTCACCAACGTCGGCCACGCCTATGACGCATCATGGGAAGAGGGCGCCGCCGCCCACCTCGCCACCTGGTATCCCGGCGAAGGCTTCGCCGCCGCGCTCGCCGCCGTCCTTGCCGGAGACCGCGAACCCGGCGGACGCATGCCAGTCACCATCGCCCGCGCCGAGGCGGATTACCCCGGCTACAATCTTCAGCCCCAGCCGGATGGCTCGCTGCCCTACAGCGACGGGCCACGCTTCGGCTATCGCGGGATCATCGCCGCCGGAAAGACTGCCCGCCACACGCTCGGCGCAGGCCAGGGCTATGCCCGCTTCGAATGGTCGCATCCCGAGATCACAGCTGATGGCGCCGCGATCACCCTTACCAACCTCTCCTGCCGCGCCGGGTCAGAGGTTGTGCAAGTCTATCGCGATACGCCCGAACCGACGCTGATCGGATTTGCCAAGGCCCATGTCGAACCCGGCAAGGCCGCGCTTGTCACCGTGCCGTTGACGCGCCGCCGCTTCATGGTGTGGGGCGAGAGGGGCTGGGAACTCCTGCCCGCCCCCACCCGCATCCGCATCGCGCGCCATGCCGAAGACCCCGGCTTCACGCTTGAAGTGGACGCCGCGGCCCTGCCCGGCTCCGGCCTCTGAAACCTCAGTCCAGCGCGCGGTAGCGGAACTCGCGGAACACCCCCTGCCCGTTGCCCGAGGCATAGAGCGCGGGCCGCAGGCTGGCGAGATCGTCCATAGTGTTGGCATTGTAGCCCGAGACTTCCGAGCGCACGGCGTGCCGCGTCCAGCTCTCGCCATCGAGGCTGTAGTAGAACGTCACGATCTGCCGTTCGTTGACGATCCTGAGGTGCATCGTGCGCGATGCGGGGGCAGGTTCGCGGAAATACATCGGCGATCCGCCGCGATAGCTCGTCATCGCTGAACCGGTGATCCCCATGCCAAGGAACAGGCGCCGGTTGTAGAACAACAGCAGCCCCGCTTCACCTTCCCCTTCCAGCTCGACCGAAACGCTGATCTCGTAGGCGCGGTCCCCCACCATCTGCGTCAGCACGGTGCCGTCTCCCGGCCCCGCTCCCTTGCCCGGCAGGACCAGCCTGCCCCCGCCCATCGCGATGCGCGCGGCCTCGCCCGGTGAGACGCCGTAGGCGGTCCAGCGCGTCCCCAACGATGATGATGCAAACGCATCGGACCGCGCGATGCCGTGCGGCTGGCCGGACTTTCCGTTTGGCATCGGCAGCGCCCGCGAAAGATCGCCGCCCAGCGCACGCGGCCAGCCATCCGCCGTCCACGCAAACGGCTCCAGCAAAGTCTGCCGCCCGAGCGTCCGGTAGCCGTTCTCGTAACCGTGGTAGACGAAGTACCACTGCCCGCCCGGCCCTTCGACCGCAGTGGCATGCCCACGAGACCACCACGCTTCGCTCGCGTCCCGCGTGCGGATGATCGGATTGTGCGGGCAGTGCTCCCAAGGCCCATGCACCGAGCGCGAGCGCGCGACTGTCACCATGTGGCCGGTCGGTGGTCCGCTCGTGCCGCCCACTGCGGTCACGAGGTAGAACCACGCGCCCCGCCGCATCAGCTTCGGTCCCTCGAGCGCATAGGCCTCGGTCACCCAGTCATCGGGATACTTCCAGCCATCGAAGGCATGGACCGGCTGCCCGACCGCCGATAGCCCGTCGCTCGCCAGTTCCACACGCATCCCGCCCGAGAGGAACAGGTAGCGCTTGCCATCCTCGCCCACGACATGGCCCGGATCGATGAACCCCGAGATGCCGAGATCGACCGGTTCGCTCCACGGTCCGGCGATGTTGTCGGCGTGGATCACCCAGATCTGGGGCGCATCCTTGACCTTGTCCGACCACGGCGCGGGGATGAACGGGATATAGATGAAGTAGCGCCCGCCGTGCTTCACCAGATCGACCGCGAAGCCGATCGCGGCAGGATGCGCCAGCGCCGGTCCTACCGGCACCCAGTTCACCAGATCGCGCGAATGCCAGATCAGCAGACCGGGCGCGGCATCGAAGCTCGAATGCGTGAGGTAATAGTCGTCCCCGTCCTTGAGCACCGAAGGATCAGGATAATCGCCCGCAAGCACCGGATTGCGGAATGTGCCGTTGCCGAGGTCCGCGCGGCGCTGCCCCTCGATGCCGCGCCCCCAATGCGGTGCGGCTACGCTAGCCCGGGCCGGCAGCGCACTGCCTGCCAGCGCGGCACTGCCCAGCGCGAAGAGTGAACGGCGGTCCAGATCGAGGTCGGCCATCGACAAATTCTCCCTTTCAGCGTCCTATCAAGCGCTTGAAAGCTGCGGCCTAACAAATTAGAACCGATATTACAAATAGACCGGGAGAAATGAGCTTGAGTCGGCTGCGCATGGCCATGATCGGCGGTGGGCCGGGTGCCTTTATCGGCCCGGTACACCGGATCGCGGCAGAACTGGACCGCGAGATCGAACTGGTTGCCGGGGTCTTCTCATCCGATCCCGACCGCAGCCGCGCCGGGGGTGAGGCCTATGGTCTCGATCCTGCCCGCGCCTATGGCAACCTTGCCGACATGCTCGCCGCCGAACGCGCCCGCGCGGACGGCGCGCAGTTCGTGGCGGTGGTCACGCCCAACCACGATCACCTGCCCTCCGCGCGCGCCGCATTGGCCGCCGGGTTTCCCGTCATCAGCGACAAGCCGATGACCGCGACACTGGAGGAGGCCCGCGCGCTGGCCGCCGCTGTGGCGGAGGCGGGCCTGCCTTATGCCCTCACCTACACCTACTCCGGCTATCCGCTCGTGCGCGAAGCCCGTGCCCGGATTGCCGACGGGGCACTCGGCACTGTGCGCAAGGTCGTCGTCGAATATCCGCAAGGCTGGCTCGCCGGCCCCGCAACAGGCAAGCAGGCCGAATGGCGCGTCGATCCTGCCAGAGCCGGAGCCGGAGGCTGCATCGGCGATATCGGGGTCCACGCCTTCCAGCTTGCCGAATTCGTCACCGGTCTCAGGGTGACCGAACTCCTTGCCGATCTCGGCGCCGTCGTACCGGGACGCCACCTCGACGACGACTGCACCGTCCTTTTGCGCTTCGAGAACGGCGCGCGCGGCGTCCTCCTCGCCAGCCAGATCGAAGTCGGCGAACTCAATGGCCTGCGCATTCGCGTCTATGGCGAAAAGGGCGGCCTCGTGTGGAAGCAGGAAACGCCGAACACGCTCACCCTGCTGCGGCCTGATGGCGGCTGCGAGGTGATCCGCGCCGGTACCGGCCTGCTCGGCCCAGATGCCGCGCGCCGCTCCCGCACCCCCGGCGGCCACCCCGAAGGCTATCTCGAAGCCTTCGCCAACCTCTACCGCGATTTCGCCGATGTCCTGCGCGGACAGGCCGCACCGCTGCTCCCCGGCGCGGACGAAGGCCTGCGCTCGATGGCGTTCATCGACACTGCCGTCCGCGCCAGCGCCGCCCGCGCGGGCTGGACGCCGCTCACCCTCTGAGGACTTGTCACCATGAAGACGATCAAAGGCCCCGGCATCTTCCTCGCCCAGTTCGCGGGCGACGCAGCGCCTTTCAACAGCCTGCCGGCCATCGCCGACTACATGGCCAGCCTCGGCTACAAGGGCCTGCAGATCCCCAGCTGGGATGACCGCCTGTTCAACCTCGATCTCGCCGCCGAGAGCCAGACCTACTGCGACGAGATCAAGGGCATGCTGGCGGACAAGGGGCTCGAGATCACCGAGCTCTCGACGCATCTGCAAGGCCAGCTCGTCGCCGTCCACCCCGCCTTCGACGCGCAGTTCGATGGCTTCGCGCCGCCCGAGGTCCATGGCCGTCCCGCCGCACGGCAGGAATGGGCCGTCCGGCAGGTCAAGAACGCCGCCGTCGCGAGCCGGCGCCTTGGTCTTGCCGCGCACGCCACTTTCTCGGGCGCCTTGGCGTGGCCCTATTTCTACCCCTGGCCTGCCCGCCCGGCCGGCCTTGTCGAGGATGCCTTTGCCGAGCTTGCCAAGCGCTGGAAGCCGATCCTCGACGTGTTCGAGGACAACGGCGTCGATGCCGCCTATGAAATCCACCCCGGCGAGGATCTCCATGACGGCGTGACGTTCGAACGCTTCCTCGAAGCCGTCGGCCATCACCCGCGCGCCAACATCCTCTACGATCCCAGCCACTTCGTGCTGCAGTGCCTCGATTACCTCCAGTTCATCGATATCTATCACAGCCGCATCAAGTGCTTCCATGTGAAGGACGCCGAGTTCCGGCCCAATGGCCGCTCCGGCGTCTACGGCGGCTATCAGGGCTGGGTGGATCGTCCGGGCCGCTTCCGTTCGCTGGGTGACGGGCAGGTCGATTTCGGCGCGATCTTCTCGAAGATGGCCGCCAATGATTTCGCCGGCTGGGCCGTGCTCGAATGGGAATGCGCGCTGAAGCACCCCGAAGTGGGCGCCGCCGAAGGCGCACCCTTCATCGACCGGCACATCATCAAGGTCACCGAACACGCGTTTGACGACTTCGCCGCCGGCGGCGCAGACCGCGCACTCAACCGCCGCCTGATGGGGATCAGCGAATGACTGGCTGGAACAGGCGCAGCTTCCTCGCCGCCGCCGCTCTGGTAGCCGTTCAGGCCGCCGCACCGAGCGGGGCGGAAGTGCTCAGGAGGCTCGATCCCAAGGAAGAGCCGCCCCCGCATTGCCGTATGCTGATGCGGCTGGTCGCCGATCTCGTCATTCCCGATACCGATACGCCGGGGGCCGGTGCCGTCGGCGTCGGCGATTTCGTGCTCGTCGCGCTGGCCCACGGCCTTGAGGGGACGCGTCGTGCCCCCGCCACCGATCCCTCGTTCGCGCCCTACCTGCGCGCGGACGGCAGCCTCGATCATGCCGGATGGCTGGAAAGCAGGCTCGGCGAGGATTGGCTGAGCCTGCCTCCCGCGCAGCGCCATGACCGGCTCGCCGCGCTCGATGCCGCAGCGTTCAGCGGCGATCCCGCAGCCGCCCCATGGCGCGCGATCAAGGCGCTGATCCTCACCGGCTACTATACCAGCGAAGTCGGCGGATCGCAGGAACTCAACTACGAACTGGTCCCCGGCCGGTTCGATCCCAAGGTGCCCGTGACGCCAGAAACGCGCGCCTATTCCAGTGACTGGACAGCGGTGGACTTCGGCTGATGGACCAATCTCTCAACTTCGACGCCATCGTCGTCGGCTCCGGCATCACCGGCGGCTGGGCGGCCAAGGAACTCACCGAGGCCGGACTCAAGGTCCTGCTCATCGAACGCGGACGCAAGATCGAGCACCAGCTCGATTACGACACCGAGATGAAAGCCCCGTGGGAAATGCCCTTCCGCGGCGAAGGTGATGCCGATCTCTATGAACGCGAATACGCGGTGCAGCGGCTCAACCGCCATTTCACCGAGTTCACGCAAGGCCACTTCGTGAATGACGCGCAGAACCCCTACCAGACCGGGCCGGACACCCAGTTCACGTGGTTCCGCAGCTACCAGCTCGGTGGCCGCTCGCTCACCTGGGGCCGCCAGTCCTATCGCTGGTCAGACTACGATTTCGGCGCCAACAAGCGCGACGGCCATGGCACAGACTGGCCGATCCGCTACGCCGATCTCGCGCCGTGGTATGACAAGATCGAGGACTTCATCGGCGTCTCGGGCGCAGCCGAGGGCCTGCCACAATTGCCCGACGGCAAGTTCCTCCCCCCCTTCGCGCTCAACGTCGTCGAACAGGCCGCGCGCGAGCGGATCATGGCGGCGTGGCCGGAGCGCCGCCTCACCATCGGCCGCACCGCCAATCTCACGCGGGAGAAGGATGGCCGGGGCCCCTGTCAGAGCCGCTCGATCTGCGCGCGCGGGTGCTCCTACGGCGCCTATTTCTCCACCCAGTCGAGCACGCTTCCGGCGGCGCAGGCCACCGGCAACCTCACCCTGATCACCGATGCTGCGGTCGAGAAGATCGACTACGATCCCAAGACCCGCCGCGTCACCGGCGTGCGCTGGATCGACAGCAAGACCAGGACGCGCCGTCAGGCCACGGCCCGCCTCGTCTTCCTCAACGCAGGTGCCTTCAACTCGGTCCACCTCCTGCTGAATTCCGCCACCGAGGCGATGCCCGGCGGCCTCGCGAACAGCAGCGGCGTGCTCGGCACGCACATCATGGACCACGCCAACACGCTCTCCGCCGCCGCGATCATGCCCGGCTTCGAGCAGTGGACCAGCTTCGGCAACCGCCCCACCGGCGTCGTCATCCCGCGCTATCGCAACATGGAGACGATGGACGGCACCGGCCACACGCGCGGCTTCTCGTTTCAGGGCGGCGCGCTCCAGTCGACATGGACCGCAGGCAAGCGCGAGGGCGGTATCGGCGCGGACTACAAGGCAAAGCTCAGGAAACCCGGCCCCTGGCGCATGGTCCTTGTGGCCTTTGCCGATTGCGTCCCGCGCGCCAGCAACCGCCTCACGCTCGACCGCACGAAAGTGGACGCCAACGGCATTCCGCAGCTCCGCATCGATTTCGCGTTCGGCGCGGAAGAAAACGCCGCGCTCGCGCAGGCCAAGGCCGATGCCACCGAGATGCTCACCAAGGCTGGCGGCCATGTGATGTTCGGCTTCGACCGGCCCGGCGCGGGCGGCACGGCGATCCACGAAATGGGCGGCGCGCGCATGGGCAGCGACCCGGCGACCTCGGTGCTCAACAAGTGGAGCCAGGCGCACGACATCGCCAATCTCTTCGTCACCGATGGCGCGCAGATGAGCTCGTCGGCCTGCCAGAACCCCTCGCTCACCTACATGGCGCTGACAGCCCGCGCCGCCGCCCACGCCGTCTCGCTCCTCAAATCGGGTGCGATATGACCGCTTACGTCAAAAATGTCTGGTACATGGCCGCATGGGCCGACGAGATCGCAGGCGAGGCGCTGCTTTCGCGCACGCTGCTCGGCAAGCCATGGCTGATCTGGCGCAAGGCCGACGGCACCTACGCCATGATCGCCGACCGCTGCCCGCACCGTTTCGTGCCCCTTTCAATGGGCCAGCGCGTCGGCGATACCGTGCGGTGCCGCTACCACGGCCTCGGCTTTGATGGCACGGGCAATTGCGTCCATTCGCCTTTCCCCGGCGATCCGCCCGCCCATGTCAGCGCCGCTTCCAAGCCGATCGTCGAGAAGCACCGCGGCCTGTGGTTCTGGCCGGGCGATCCTGCGCTGGCGGACCCCGCAAAGATCCCCGACTTCAGCTTCCTCGATGAAGATCGCGGCATGCACCGCGGATCCCTGCGCATCGAAGGCAACTACGAGCTCATCACCGACAACCTGATGGATCTCACTCACGCAGAGTTCCTCCATATCGAGACCTTCGGCGTGAACGGCTCCATTTTCCACGGCGAGCAGACCGTCCGCCACGAGGAAGATGGCGCGATCTGGAACAACTGGGACATGACCGACGCCGAGGCGCCGGAATGGTCGAAGCCGATGCTCGAACCCGGCGCGAAGATCGACCAGTGGCTCCATATGCGCTGGCACGCGCCCGCCGCGATGGCGCTGACCGTCGGCCTTGCCAAGGCTGGCACCCAGCGTGCGGAGCTCATCGTGCCGCCGATGGTCAACCCGCATATCATCACGCCCGAGACCGAAACCTCGTCGCACTACTTCTACGATCACGAAGACAATCCGCAGGCCGCCGAAATGGCCCGCCGCGTCTTCGTCGAGGAAGACGAACCGATGATCGAGGCCGCCCAGCGTGCACTTGGCGATCAGGACTTCTGGGACGCGCGCCCCGCGATCCTCAAGACCGATGCCGGCGCCATCCGCGCCCGCCGCGCGCTGATGCAGCTGCGCAAGGCGGAGGAAGCCGCAGCGGCCTGAACAATCAGGCCGCCGCTTTCCTTGCCGTACCAGACAGAACGGCGAGCAGGAGCACTGCGCCCACCGCGCTGATGATCCCGGCGACTAGGAACGCCCCCTGCATCGTGCCCATCGCGCCGCGCAGCGCGCTCACCAGGAGCGGCGAGGAGAACTGGCCGAAGAAGAACGTCGCAGTCCAGATCCCCATGCCGCGCCCCCGGTGTGCGAAGGGCAGCTGGCTCTGCGCCCAGGCGATCAGCGTCGGGATCGCCATGCCCGCGCCCGTCTGTTGCAACGCCATGCCAAGGATCATGCCCTTCCAGTCATGCGCGAGCCCCATCACCGCGAGCCCCGCGCCAAGGAAGCCGAGGAACACCGCGATCAGCGCCGGTGAGCCCAGCCCCTTGGCCCCCAGCCACCAGAACAGCGTCGCGCCGACCAGAATGAACAGCGTCGGCAGCGCGGTGATCTGCCCGATGCTCTGCGGATCGGTGACGCCAAGCTCCTGCCAGACCGTCGCGCCATTGACGATGAACACATAGTAGATCGCCGAGGAGAACAGCGTGAGGCCCGCGATCCCGAGCATCGCGCTCCACGGGAAGCCGCCGGTGTCCTTCTCGTCCATGCCAAGCATCATGCGCACGGTCGCATCGCTCGAAGGCTCGAACATCCAGCGCACCATTGCCGCCCAGATCGGCACGGCGAGCAGATAGAGCAGGAAGATGCCGTTCCAGCGCCATGCCGTCATCGTACCGGCAAAGAAGATCATCACCGAGGAAAGCGCCGGCCCGACCAGCCCCTGCAGCGCGAGCCACTTGCGGCGGCCCTCGTCCGGCCAGTAGTCGGCGATCAGCGTGTTGACCGTGGTGAGGATGACCGCCTCGCACAGCCCCAGCAGCAGCCGCGAGCCATAGATCACGTCGAGGCTCTCGAGGAAGAACGGTGCCGCGCCGATCAGGCCATAGAAGAAGGTTGAGACCAGCAGCAGCCTGCGCCGCCCATACCGGTCGACCAGCAGCCCGGCAAACATCGCCACGAGCGCGATCGTCAGTCCCGGCGCCGTGACCATCGAGGGCACCTTCGTCGGCGCAGTCGGATCGGTCGGCGCGAAGTGGCCAATGATGGCCGGGATGGCCGGAAACATCGTGACGATGGCCAGAATCGGCAGGAAGCCCGCGATGATGACGGTCAGACCCTGCGGCATGCCGGCCACACGCGCGGCCGTAGGAGTGCTTGCCAAGATATTCTCCCCTAACAATTTTTCTGTCGCAGGCGGGCTGTCTTTCCCATCATAACTTGCCTCGTGCGCTTGACCATAGGAGACAAGCGCGCATAATAGAAGCATGATTTTAATTTGACCGGACTCACAAGCTCGGCACGTATATCCGTCACGGGAAGGCGGACGGGACATAACACACCACATGACAGCGCATCAGGCGGCACCGGCCGCAGCCTCCGCCACCAGGCAGCCGCATGAGCTCGACGACCGCCAGCGCGCGCTCGCCTTCTTCACCGTGCTCACCGCTGTCGTGCTGGAAGTGGCCGACACGACCATCGTCAACACCGCCCTGCCGGCCATTCGCGATGGCCTTGGCGCCTCACCCGCCGCGATGCAGTGGATCGTCGCGGGTTACCTCCTGACCCTCGGCTCGCTGCTTCTGCTTGGCGGACGGCTTGGCGATGCGTTCGGCCACCGCCGCCTGTTCCTCGGCGGCGTCGCGGGCTTCGTCGCCGCTTCCGCACTTTGCGGCCTTGCCCCGAGCCCCGGCGTACTGGTCTTCGCGCGCGTCCTCCAAGGCGCGGCAGGCGCAATGATGGGACCGCAGACCATGGCCATCGTCCAGTTGCTCTACACCCCGCTCGAGCGGGTGAAGCGCCTCGCCTTCTTCGGCATGATCATCGGGCTGGCCGCCATCGTCGGACCGATCCTCGGCGGCTTCCTGATCGAGCTAAATCTGTTCGGCCTCGGCTGGCGCCTGATCTTCCTGATCAACCTGCCGGTCGGCCTCTTCGCACTCGCCATGGGCCGGATCACGCTACCCCGCACCGGCGAGGAGCATCGCGGACTTGCCATCGATCTATCCGGCGCGGCGCTGTTTGCCGCAGGCTTCGGCTTGATCCTGCTCGCGCTCATCCAGGCGCACGAAAATCTCCGCCCCGCCGTTGCCGCAGCAATCTTCGCGGGCGGGCTCGGCGCAGTCGCAATCGGTGTGCGGCGCGCCATGGCGCGCCGTTTGGCGGGCCTGCCCGCCATGATCGAACCAAGCCTCTTTGCCATCCCCACCTTTCGCTACGGCGTGATAGCGGCGATGGCGTTCAACAGCGGCTCGGTCGGTTTCCTGATGATCTTCGCCGTCGCGCTCCAGCAGGGCCTCGCGCTCACGCCGCTCAAGACGGCGCTGATCCACATTCCCTTCGGCCTCGGCGTGATGGTCGCAGTCGGCCTGCTTGTCCCGCGCCTGCTTCCCAGGTTCGGACGCCTGCTCCCGATGGCAGGTGGCGTGCTGATGGCAAGCGGCATCATCAGCACCCTCGCCCTGATCCATGCGCGCATTGATGGCGGCCCTGTCCTCATCGCGACCCTCGCGCTGGCCGGGATCGGCTTCGGCACGCTTTCCGGACCGCTCGGCCCCATCGCCGTCTCCGAAGTTGCGCGCACCCACGCGGGCACCGCCAGCGCCACCATGCGTACGGCGCAGCAACTCGGCGGCGCGCTCGGCATCGCCCTCGTCGGCTCGGCCTATTTCGCGGTGCAGGGGCATGACGCGGCAGCGCGGCTTGCCGGGCTGGTCCCCGGCGCGGCGATGGTCGCGGTGCTGCTGGCTGTCGCCGTAGTTGCCGTCTCGCGCCTGCCGACCACCCTGTTCGCCGCCGAACGCAAACCTGCAGCGGATTGACCTCAACGCTCTTGATCGGCATTGTCTATTGTAAACTAAGCAAATCGATCCATAAAACGGATAGATAACCATTGCGGGAGATTATATGGAAGTGAAACCCGTTCGCCGCGTGGTCACCGGCCACGATGCAGCCGGCCGCGCGATCATCCAGGAAGACGGCGCCGCGCCGCGCGTCCAGCAGGTTGGCGGTGCGATCGGCCCGATGTTCCACGAGGTGTGGAACACGCCGCAGACCCCCGCCTATATCGACGCTGCCTCGGGCGAGCCGCACGAAGCTGGCATCGTCCTTGCGCCGCCGAAAAGCGGCACCCGCATCCGCGTGCTCGATATCCCGCCCGAGGGGGACGGCATCCGCAACATGACGCCCGAAGAAGCCGCAGCCCACTTCGCAGAGATCGGCGCCGGCCACGCCTCCAACGCGGCCAAAGCGGGCGCGCGCCACGCCCTGATGCACCGCACCGAGACCATCGACTACGGCATTGTCATCGAAGGCGAACTCGTCCTCATCATGGATGAGGGTGAGACGACGGTTTACCCCGGCGACATCGTGATCCAGCGCGGCACCAACCACGGCTGGGCCAACCGCTCCGACAAGAACTGCCGCATCGTCTTCGTCCTCATCGACGGCGAATTCGCGTCCGAGCTGAAGGCATGAGGCTCGCGACCCTGCGCGACGGCTCGCCCGACGGTGCGCTCGCGCTCGTCTCGGACGACGGCACGCGCGTCCTGCGCCTTGGCGGCAATCTGCTCGCCGCGATGGAAGACTGGTCTGTTACCGAGGCCATGCTCAAGGCCGGCAAGGCCCGCCTCGCGGCCGGCGAAGGCGAGCCGACGGACAACGTGGATTTCGCCGCGCCCCTGCCGCGCACCTGGCAATGGCTCGATGGCTCGGCCTTTACCACGCATGGCGATCTCATGGCCGTGGCCTTCAAGCACGATCCCCACGAAGGGGATCGCCCGCTGATGTATCAGGGCCTGTCAGACCGGTTCTACGGCCCTGCTGATCCCGTCCCCTTCCCCGCGATGGAACACGGCATCGATTTCGAAGGCGAATTCGGCGTAATCGTCGATGCCGTCCCGATGGGCACCAGCGCCGCCGACGCGATAAAGCACATCCGTCTGATCGTGCAGATCAACGACTGGTCGCTGCGCGCGATTGCTCCCATCGAAATGAAAACCGGCTTCGGCTGGGTTCAGGCCAAGCCGGCCTGTTCGATGGCTCCCTTCGCTGTCACGCCCGACGAGCTCGGTGCAGCATGGCAGGACGGGCGCGTCGGCCTCGATCTCATCATCGACTGGAACGGGCGCGAAGTGGGCCGTGCCAACGGCGCTGCGATGGCGTTCGGTTTCCACGAACTCGTCGCCCATGCCGCGCTCACCCGCGATCTCGTCGCCGGAACGGTGATCGGCTCGGGCACCGTCTCGAACGCCAACTATGCCGAAGTCGGCTCGAGCTGCATCTCGGAAATCCGCGCAATCGAGATCATCGCCCACGGCGCGCCCCAGACCCCGTTCATGGCCTTTGGCGATACCGTGCGGATGACAGCGGTGGAGAGCACGGGCCGCGCCCCGTTCGGCATGATCGATCAGGAAGTCGTCAAGGCCGGATAGCCTTGCCGTGATGAACCGTCACCGCGGGCCGGACCCGGGGTGACGGTTCAATCCGCCTCAAGCTTTCGCCTGATCCTTGATCGGGAGCTGCCGCACCCGCTTGCCGGTCAGCGCGAACAGCGCATTCGCCAGCGCGGGCGTCGCGGGCGGCAGACCCGGCTCGCCGATCCCGCCCATTTCCGCGCCGCTGTTGATGAAGTGCACGTCCACGCTCGGCGCGTTCGCCAGCTTGAGCACTTCGTAATCGGTGAAGTTGCTTTGCTGCACCGCGCCCTTGTCGATGGTGATCGCCTCGCCGACACCGGAAGACAGACCCATCACGAGCCCGCCCAGAATCTGCCCTTCGGCGGCTGTCGGGTTCACCACCGTGCCGCAATCGACAACCGCGAAGGCCTTGTGGATGCGGGGCGTGCCGTCTTCGGCGAGCGAAGCCTCGATCACCTCACCGACAATCGTGTTGAAACACTCGACCACCGCGACCCCGCGCGCATGGCCGGGCTCCAGCGGCGTACCCCAGCCGCTGCGCCGCGCCACTTCCTCCAGCACCGCACGGTGCCGGCCCTGCTTCAGGTGCCGCAGGCGGAACTCGACCGGATCGACCCCGGCGGTATGCGCCAGTTCGTCCATGAAGCTTTCGGTGGTGAAGCCGTGCTGCGTCGCATTGACCGAACGCCACGCGCCGACTGTCTGGTTGGAGACCTGCTTGAAATGCCGCCGCGCCACGGCGGGCACGTCATAGAAGAACGGCACTTCGCGCAGGCCGTCTTCCGGCTGCGCGAAATCGTTGCGCCACGCGGTGATCTTGCCATCCGTGCTGAGGGCTGCCGTCAGCTTGGCCGAGCTCTGCGGGCGGTATGCGCCCTGCGAGACTTCCTCTTCGCGCGACCAGATCAGCTTGACCGGATAGGGCACCTGCATGGCAACCCGCGCCACCTGATCGACGATCTCCATGTACATAGGCAGACGGCGTCCGAAGCTGCCGCCGATCAGCATCGGGTGGAACGTGACCTTGTCCGCGCTCAGTCCTGCCGAGCTTGCCGCAGTCGCCTTGGCATTGAGCGGATCCTGCATGCCGCCCCACACGTCGAGGTGGCCGTCCTTGTAATGCGCGGTGAGCGCGAACGGTTCCATCATCGCGTGATGGAGGAACGGCATGCGGTAGTCTGCCTCGATCACCTTCACCCCGTCCGCCTTGAGCGCAGCATCGACATCGCCCTGACCTTCGGTCTTGGTCGGCTTGCCTTCGGCGCGCAGCTTGTCCTGCTCGGCGAAGATCGTGGCGGTGGTGATGAGGCCCTTCCCGCCATCGCTGAACTTGGGAGCCAGCGCGCGCGCGCCCTTCAGCGCCTGCCAGTAGCCCTTGGCGACGACCACGACGGCGCTTTCAAGGCTGATCACCTTCTCGACACCGGCGATGGCCAAGGCTGGCTTGGGATCGACCGACTCCAGCTTGCCCCCGCGCACGGGCGCCGCGATCACCGTCGCCACGCGCATGTCCGGCTTGATCACGTCCATGCCATATTGCGCGGTGCCGTTGACCTTGGCCGGAATGTCGAAGCGGGGAATGGACTTCCCCATGTGCTTGAAGTCCTTGGGATCCTTGAGCGCGACCTTGGTCGAAAGGCTGCGCGTGGCGGCCTCTGACGCCAGTTCGCCATAGCGCAGCGACTTGCCGCTCTTGGCGTGGAGCACCTTGCCGTCCGCCGTCGTCAGTTCGCCTGCGGGCACGCCCATGCGCCCCGCCGCCGTCTCGATCAGCGCGGCCCGCGTGCCCGCGCCCAGCACCCTGAGCCCGTGCTGGCCGGTAAAGCGCAGCGCCGAGGAGCCGCCGGTGATCTGGAGGTTGAGCTGGCGCGCAACCATGCCCAGCAGCGACATCGGCATCGCGCCGATGATGCCGGGATAGCCGCTCATTTCCGAAAGGAAGCCCTTGCCCAGCACGACGTTGGCAAACGCCGATTCCGCCGGAGCCGAAACAACCGAAAGCTTGCTCCAGTCGGCATCGAGTTCTTCCGCCAGCATCTGCGCGAGGCCGGTGTTAGAGCCCTGCCCGATGTCGGTGTGCGGCGAATAGAGCGTGACGGTGTCGTCCTCGCCGATGCGCAGCCAGGTGCCGAAGTTGTGCCCGCCCTTGCCGTCGGTCAGCTTCGCCGCCTGCGACCTGGCCGAGCTGTCGCCATACTGGACCGCGAAAATGCCGCCGCCAACGAGTGCCGCGCCGCCAATGAGGAAGGTTCTGCGGATCATGCCCATGTGCGTTCTCCTCAGGCTGCGCTTGCGGGGGTGGCGGCGGGAGTTGCGGCAGTACCGGCCACCGCATGGATTGCAGCGCGGATCCGGGGATAGGTTCCGCAGCGGCAGATATTGGTCATCGCCGCGTCGATATCCGCATCAGATGGCTTGGGCGTCTTGGCCAGCAAGGCGGCAGCGGCCATGATCTGGCCCGACTGGCAATAGCCGCACTGGGGCACCTGATGCTCGATCCACGCCTGCTGCAGCGCGGTCAGCGTACCGTCTGCACCGCCGAGCCCTTCGATCGTGGTGATCGACTTGCCGGCCACGTCGCTGATTGGCACGCTGCACGAGCGCGTGATCTCTCCGTCGATGTGGACGCTGCACGCACCGCAGGCGGCGATACCGCAGCCGAACTTGGTGCCGGTCATCCCCAGCTCTTCCCGGATCGCCCAAAGCAGAGGGGTATCCGGTTCGACCGAGAAGCTCACCGGCTTGCCATTGACCTTTGCCTCGATTGCCACGCTCTCTACTCCCCAAGCACCGCTATTTGCGTTGCTTGTAGCAACCCATCACGCCTTGCGCCACAGGCAAGAGGTGAAACCTGCGGCTGGTCCGGAGCCTCCCCTCGGGGCATGTCGCTGCGCCGCAGCAATGGTTGCACTTTGAAACTATGACACATACTTAGGTTAAGTGCGTCGAATCGTTTCTCTCCCACTCGTAGTTGCTCTTCCGCTGGCGCTGGCCGCCTGTTCGGGGAGCGCACCGCCACCACCGCCCAAGCCGCATGTCTCGGTCGCCGTCCCCCTGAAACGTCAGGTGGTTGATTGGGACGACTATGTCGGCCGGTTCGAGGCGGTGCAGGACGTGGAGATCCGCCCGCGCATTTCCGGCACCATCGAAAGCGTGAACTTTCGAGAAGGCGTGGAAGTAGCCAAGGGTCAGGTCCTCTTCACCATCGACCCGCGCCCCTATCGCGCCGCGGCCGAACAGGCCCGCGCCGATCTCGCCAAGGCGCAGGCGCTTGTCACCAACGCCCGCACCGAACTCGCCCGTGCGCAGAAGCTGGTCGATGCGCAGGCGGTCAGCCGCGAGGAATTCGAGACCAAGGAAGCCAACTTGCGCAGCGCCCTCGCCGGCGCAGGCGCCGCCCGCGCAAACCTCGAGGCGAAGTCGCTCGATCTGTCCTTCACCACCGTCCGCTCGCCCATCAGCGGCCGGGTTTCGGACAAGCGCGTCTCGATCGGCACCTATGTCGCTGCAGGGCAGACGGTGCTGACCCGCGTCGTCACCGTCAATCCGATCCGCTTCGCCTTCGAGGGCGCCGAGACGTTCTACCTCAAATATGTCCGCCAGGCGCAGAAGGGCGAACGCGAATCCTCGCGCTATGCCCCCAACCCGGTCGACATCAAGCTCGCTGACGAGACGAACTACCGCTGGCACGGCCTGATGAAGTTCGTCGACAACGCCATCGACCGCAACTCCGGCACGATCCGCGCCTTTGCCGAAGTCGACAATCCCACCGGCTTCCTCGTCCCCGGCATGTTCGGCCGCGCCCGCCTGCTCGGCTCGGGCACCTACAGCGCCCTGCTCGTGCCTGACGAGGCCATCGTCACCGACCAGACCCGCCGCTTCGTCTATGTCGTCGGCAAGGACGGCAAGACGGTCCAGCGCAATGTCGAAACCGGCCCGTTGGTCGAAGGCCTGCGCGTGGTCAAGACCGGCCTCGCGCCGACCGAAAAGGTCATTCTCGATGGTCTTGCGCGGCTGCAGCCGGGCGTAGCCGTCGATGCCAAGCTGATCACGATGAAGCCCCGCGCCGCGGCGGATTCGCCCGCATCCTCGGCCATTGCGGCGCCCGCAGCGGCAGAAGCCACGGCCAAGTAATGCGCTTGCCGCATTTCTTCATCGACCGTCCGATCTTCGCGGCGGTGCTATCGATCCTGATCGTGATCATCGGGGCGATCGCCTATCCCTCGCTCCCCGTCGGCCAGTACCCCGAGATTGCGCCGCCGACCGTGGTCGTCTCAGCGAACTACCCCGGCGCGACTGCCGAAACGCTGGCCGAAACCATCGCCGCCCCGCTCGAGGAATCGATCAACGGCGTCGAGAACATGATCTACATGCAGTCGTCCTCCACGGGCGACGGCAATGTCTCGATCACCGTCACCTTCAAGCCGGGCACCAATGTCGATTCTGCGCAGGTGCTGGTGCAGAACCGGGTCGCCACCGCCGAGCCGCGCCTGCCCGAGGAAGTGCGCCAGATCGGCGTGACGGTGCGCAAGAACTCGCCCGACCTCCTGATGGTCATCAACCTCTATTCGCCGGACAAGTCGCTCTCGCACCAGTACGTCGCCAACTACGCGACCCTGCAGGTGCTCGACCGGCTGAGCCGCATTCCGGGCGTCGGCGGCGTGCGCATCATCGGCGCGCGTGATTACAACATGCGCGTGTGGATCGATCCCGATGCCGCCGCCAGCCGCAATCTGACGGTGGACGAGATCATCGGCGCCATCCGTGCGCAGAACGTCCAGGTCGCGGCGGGCTCGGTCGGGCAGCCGCCGTTCAACCAGGGCGGCACCGCATTCCAGCTCGGCATCCAGACGCAGGGCCGCCTTACCACGACCGAAGAATTCGGCGACATCATCATCAAGCGCGACGAGGAAGGCCGCCTCACCCGCCTGCGCGATATCGCCCGCATCGAACTGGGCGCGCAGGACTACGGCACCAACGCCTACCGCGACAAATACCCCTCGCTTGGCCTCGCCGTCTCTCAGCTTCCCGGCTCGAACGCCCTCAAGACCGCCGCCGCCGTCGATGCCGAGCTGGAAGCGCTGAGCAAGTCCTTCCCGCCCGGCCTCGTCTATTCGGTGCCGTTCCACCCCACCGAATACATCCGCGCCTCCATCGAAGCCGTGCAGCACACGCTGTTCGAGGCGATCATCCTCGTCGCGCTCGTCGTGCTGGTGTTCCTGCAGAGCTGGCGCGCCTCGATCATCCCGATCATCGCGATCCCGGTCTCGCTGATCGGCAGTTTCGCGGCGATGGCGGCCTTCGGCTTCAGCCTCAACAACCTCTCGCTGTTCGGGCTGGTGCTCGCCATCGGTATCGTCGTCGATGACGCGATTGTCGTGGTGGAGAACATCGAGCGCCTGATGGAAGAGGAAGGGCTCTCCCCGCGCGCAGCCGCCCACAAGACGATGGACGAAGTCTCCGGCGCGCTCATCGCCATCGCGCTGGTGCTGTGCGGGGTGTTCATCCCCACGGCCTTCATCCCGGGCATTTCCGGCGCCTTCTACAAGCAGTTCGCTCTCACCATCGTCAGCGCGACCGCGATCTCGGCCTTCGTCTCGCTTACTCTCTCGCCGGCGATGGCCGCGCTGATCCTGAAGCCAAGGGACCATGAGGAAGCAGCCCCCGAACCGGGCTGGCGCGGGCTTCCGGTGCGTTTCGCGCGCCGCTTCAACGAGGGTTTCGAGCAGCTTTCGCAGCGCTATGGCCGCCTGACCGCGCGGCTGGTCCGCGCGCTTGGCATGATCGGCATTGCCTACGTGCTGCTGCTCGCCATCGCCGGCTGGCGCTTCTGGGCGACCCCCACCGGGTTCATCCCCGCGCAGGATCAGAGCTACCTCATCGCCGCCGTCCAGCTGCCCCCCGGCGCCTCGCTCCAGCGCACTGACGAGATCGTCCAGCAAGCCGCCCAGATGGCGCGCGACAATCCCAACGTGAAGACGACCATCGCCTTTGCCGGTTTCGATGGCGCCACCTTCACCACCGCGCCCAATGGCGGCGCGATCTTCATCACGCTCAAGGACTTCGACCACCGCTCCGAGTCATCGGATCAGGTCGCGAACGAACTGCGCAAGGCCTACGGCGCGATCACCGCAGGCAACGTACTGGTCGTGCCCCCGCCGCCCGTGCGCGGCATCGGCACCGGCGGCGGTTTCAAGATGATGATCGAGGACCGCTCGGGCGCAGGCTACGGCGCGCTGGAAGCCGCCGCGTTCAAGATGATGATGGCGGCCAACCAGGAGCCGGGGCTCAATTCGGTCTTCACCACCTTCAACACCAAGACCCCGCGCCTCAAGGCCGATATAGACCGTGAACGGGCCGAGCAGATCGGTGTGCCGGTGGAGCGCGTCTTCGCCACACTCGGCACCTATCTCGGCAGCACCTACGTCAACGACTTCAACTTCCTTGGCCGCACCTTCCGTGTGACGGCGCAGGCAGACGCGCCTTACCGCGACGATATCGGCGATATTCTTCGCCTCAAGACGCGCTCGGCCTCGGGCACGATGGTTCCGCTCGCGGCGGTGATGACGCTCAAGAACGACAGCGGCCCCTACCGTGTCGTGCGCTTCAATCTCTACCCTGCGGCCGAACTTCAGGGCGATACCAAGCGCGGGTTCTCCTCGGGCCAATCACTGATCACGATGGACCAGCTCGCCAAGGCCAACCTCCCCGCCGGGTTCACCTATGAATGGACCGAGCTTGCCTACCAGCAGCAGCAGGCAGGCAACACCGGCATCCTCGTCTTCGGCCTCGCCGTGGTGTTCGTTTTCCTCCTCCTT
This sequence comes from Sphingomonadaceae bacterium, assembly GCA_947454135.1. Classification (GTDB taxonomy): domain Bacteria; phylum Pseudomonadota; class Alphaproteobacteria; order Sphingomonadales; family Sphingomonadaceae; genus Novosphingobium. The sequence goes on along the minus strand of CANGJI010000029.1, from coordinate 1,089 downwards.
GCCGCGCAGTACGAAAGCCTCGTGCTGCCGCTGGCGGTGATCCTGATCGTGCCGATGTGCCTCCTCGCCGCGATCGTCGGCGTCGACATCATGGGTCGCGACAACAACATCCTGACCCAGATCGGCCTCGTCGTGCTGATCGGCCTCGCCGCCAAGAACGCGATCCTGATCGTCGAATTCGCACGGCAGGGCGAGGACGAGGGCCTCGAACACCGCGCCGCCGCCGAACGCGCGGCGCACCAGCGCCTGCGTCCGATCCTGATGACCTCGATCGCGTTCATCCTCGGCACCCTGCCGCTGGTCACGGCCACCGGACCCGGCGCGGAAATGCGCTCGGCGCTGGGCATCGCGGTGTTCTTCGGCATGATCGGGGTGACCGGCTTCGGCCTCCTGTTCACGCCCTCGTTCTACATCATCAGCCGCAACTTCGGTGATCGCCTGAGCCACTGGCTGCGCCGCAAGCCCAAGCCGGCCGTGCAGGCTGAACCTGCTCCGGAGACCGAGGCATGAAACGCCTTGCCGCTCTCCTTCCCGTGCTAGCCCTGACCGCATGCGCGGTTGGCCCGGCCTACAAGCGCCCGGCCGCCCTGCCGCCCGAGCAGGTGCGCCTCACCGAAGCGCTCGAGAACGGCACCGTAACGCCCTCGCCGCTGCCCGATCAGTGGTGGCAACTGTTCAAGGATCCGGAGCTTGACCGGCTGATCACGCAGGCCCTGGCCAAGAACACCGACCTGCGCGTCGCCGCCGCCAATCTCCAGCGCGCCCGCGCCGTGCTTTCCGAAGCCGGTGCTGCCCGCCTGCCCACATCGAACGCCAGCGCGCAGTTCACCAACAGCCAGCAGGTGATCCCGGCCCTTGGCCGCACCGTCACCAACGATTTCTTCTCGCTGGGCTTCGATGCTTCCTACGAAGTCGATCTCTTCGGCGGCGTCAGCCGTTCGCTCGAGGCCGCGCGCGCGGATGCGGCGTCTGCGCAAGCTGCCGTCGATGCCGCGCGTGTCTCGGTCGCAGCCGAAACGGCGCGGGCCTACGCCTCGGCCTGCGGTTTCGGCGAGCAGGCCGACGTCGCGCGGGAGACGCAGGAGCTGC
>CANGJI010000028.1 GCA_947454135.1 Sphingomonadaceae bacterium | reverse complement strand
GTCCTTGAACTCGCCATACTGGCGGTCACGCTCGGCATCGCGGACCTTCTGGAAGATCACCTGCTTGGCAGACTGCGCGTCGATGCGGCCCAGTTCCACTGCGGGCAGCGGATCGACGAGGAAATCGCCGACCTTCGAACCCGGCTGCAGCTTTTCGGCAGCCTTCAGATCGACCTGCTTGAAGTAGTCCTCGACCTCTTCCACCACTTCGACGACGCGCCACAGGCGCAGATCGCCGGTGCGCGGATCGAGCTTGGCGCGAATGTCGTTCTCGGCGCCATAGCGGTTGCGCGCGGACTTCTGGATCGCTTCTTCCATCGCCTCGATGACGATGGACTTGTCGATCATCTTCTCGGTCGCGACGGAGTTCGCAATTGCGAGCAGCTCGGCACGGTTGGCGGAAATCGCACTGGCCATGGCTTAGTCTTCCTGTTCCTCAACTAGGTCGTCCACGCCGCTGACATCCAGCGGCCGGGAAGCGGCTATCAGCTTATCGGTGAGGATAAGCTTGGCATTGGCGACAAGGCTGAATGGCACGGTGTATACCACGCCATCATCCTCGATCGAAATCATCTCTTGCGCGGCATCGAAACCGACAAGATCACCCCGGAAGCGCTTGCGCCCATCCTGCAGTTCGGTCAGCTCGATCCGCGCCTCATGCCCGGTCCAAGCCGCGAAGTCCTTCGCGCGGGTCAACGGACGGTCGATCCCCGGCGAGCTGACTTCAAGGCGGTAGGCATCCGCAATCAGAACCTCGCCCGCCTCTTCCAGCGCATCGATCCGGTCCGAGAAGCGGTGCGAGAGCGCGGCGCAATCCTCGATCACCAGCTGCCCGGTCTCGGGCCGCTCGGCCATGATCTGGAGCGTATGCTCCTCGTCGCCGATCTCGCCGCCCTTGAAATAGCGCACGCGCACGAGATCGAAGCCGAGGCTGGCAGCCTCTTCTCCGGCGATCTCGGTGATCCGTGCGATATCGGTCATGCGTGCTCCAAAAGGTCCGGAAGTGCAAAGACAGCGGTTTGGCGCCGGCCCCTTTCGGCGCCAGCCCAGACTTTGCCTTCACAATGTCGGGATGTCTCGCCCTTAAGCCTACGGCCTATAAAAGGCAAGCGCCAAGATCGTACGAAAGGCGGTTCCTGAAAGTCGGTGAAAATTCCCACACTTTGGGAAGCCCGTAAGCAGAACCAACTAGCCGGGGAACGCAAAACCCCGGAATTCCGCCATTCCCCGCATTTGGCACGGCCTATGCAGTACTCTTGGCATACGCCGGACAGACTGGACGGCGCCCCACTCGAACCAGGTAAAGGAACCAGACCATGACCACCATCCGCGATTTCACCGCTCCGATCTTCAGCGCGGCTGCCGCGCTCGCCCTCACCCTCGCCATGGTCGGCGGCATCGTGACCGCCCCGGCGCAGAGCCCGCTCCACACCGCAACCGTCAGCACGGAGTATGCCGCATGAGCGACCTGCGCTTCGATGACCACTCGGTCCGCTCGCCCGCCCGTCAGGGTTTCCGTCTCAACAAGCAGCGCGGCAAGATCATGGGCGTCAGCGCCGGGATCGCCGATTACTTCGGCCTCGATGTCACGCTGGTCCGCGTGGCCTGGGTGATCGGCACGCTGGTCGGCTTCGGCTCGCTGATCCTGATCTACCTCGCCATCGGCCTGATCGCCGATTGAGGATGCCCGCAGGCTGCCCCTCTCCATTGTTCCTGCAGGGACACGTGGAGAGGATAAGCCTTGCTATACCGGCGGCGGCACCAACCCGATCACGCGCAGCACAACCGCCTGCGCCAGCATCACCACCAGCCAATAGCCGCAATCGACCAGCGCCGCCCGCACCGGCAGCGACCGCATGCGGTAGGATGCCGCAAGGCTCGGCACCACGAAGCCCAGCCAGATCACGAAAGCGCTGCCAATCGTCATCGTCCACACGCTGCCTTTGGGCGGCGCAAGGATCAGCGCCCCGGCGAGAATCGCGCAGAGCCACGCCTCGGCCACGAAGGCGAGCAGCAGCGTCCCCATAACGCCCGGCCCGCCGATCCGGCCGCGATCGAGCATCACCTGCCAGACCAGCCCCAGCACCAGTCCCACCGCGGTCGCCGCCAGAATGGCACCGCCATTGAGGACGATGTAGATCATCAGGCGTCTTCAGCGCTCGCGAAGGGCGAGAAGTCGATGTCCGTATCGAACACGTCGACGCCCTCCTGACGCTTGAGATAGCCGACCACGGCGTAGGTCACCGGCGTCAGCACGATCTCCCACAGCACTTTCAGCGCCCAGTTTGTCCACATCACGTGGATGACGTCGGTCGTTTCCCAGGTGCCAAGGAAGGCGATCGGATAGAACAGCGCGCTATCGACCGCCTGCCCGAAGATCGTCGAGCCCCAGGTACGGGTGAACAGGTACTTGCCGCCCGTCCACACCTTCATCCGCGCCAGCACGAAGGAATTGACGAACTCGCCCGCCCAGAACGCGGTGACCGAGGCGATCACGATGCGCCAGGTGCTGCCGAACACCGAATCATAGGTCGTCTGACACACCGCACCGGCCGAGGTCTTCGCCACGATCTCGGCAAAGCGCGGGTCTCCGCTCGAGGCGCAGCCCCACCCAGCGGACGGCGGCATGGCCACCACCACGAAGCTCATGAAGGCCATGAACAGCAGCGCGAAGAAACCCACCCACACGCAGCGCCGGGCATGGGCATAGCCGTAGACTTCGGTCAGCACGTCGCCGAGGACGTAGGAGACCGGGAAAAACAGGATGCCCGCACCAAAAGTGTAGCCCCAGACCGTCGTCAGCTTGGCCGCCCCGATCAGGTTCGACAGCAGCAGGATCGCGACGAACGCCGCCATCAGATAGTCGAAAAAGCGGAAATGGCGGCGCGCGCCAGCGCTGCCTTCGATGCGGGGGATGTGATGGGCGTTCATGGGCGCTGTTGCTAACGCGATTTGCGCGAGGCGCAAAGCGGCCTTATGAGGCACGGTAACGCGCCCTTAGCTCAGCTGGATAGAGCACCAGCCTTCTAAGCCGGTGGCCGCAGGTTCGAATCCTGCAGGGCGCGCCACCTCCCCACATCATTTGCCCCAAATGTGCCGATATGCCCCCAAGGCTGCACAATTTTTTGTGCGAACTCGGTCTATTTGGTTACCCGCCCTCCAAACGGGCGTTAACACCTGACACGTAGTTTTCCCTCATCGATGGGGGAAATCCATGACGACGCCGCACTGCGCCAATCGCCGGAAGTATCGCAAGAACAACGCGAATTCTTGCGCCTACAGGGCTGCACCGGGATCGGATGAGTACCTATCCGCTGCGATCGGATACGCCGCGTCGCTACATCTATTGCTGAGGAAAGGTGCGAAAAGCCGCGGATAGTGCCCCAATTCGGTCCAGTCGCCGACTGCACCGTCCACCACCATCCCAACCTTGCGCAGAGCCTTATGGAGCGAGCCGTGAAGCACGAGATTCTGGATCATCAACAGCGTGAGCCGCGCGAGCGCCGCCTGCTGCGCGGCCAGATGCAGACCGAGCGCTTGTCGGCATTCGAGATCGTGATCCGCAACATCTCCGCGCGGGGGCTTTGCGGAACGTGCAAGGGCCTGCCCCCCATCCCGGGCGAGTTTGCCGAGATCCTGCTCCCCGACAACCGCACCGTGACCGCCACCGTGCGCTGGGCCAACGATCAGGTCTTCGGCGTCGAATTCGAAGATTCGATCAATTTGGCGATCATGATGGATACGCTGCAGCGTCTACGTGATCTTGCTGAGCGCAATGCGAGCTGGGAGGTCAAGTCCAAGCATCGCGTGACCGACCACCGCCCCGACATGGCACTGCTCCGCCGCATCTGACGTTAAGTCATTCCGCGCTGCGGGAAACCACCGAAGTGCGGGCAAAAGCAGTTTAAACCAAAATGGCGGTTTTGGTTTTGGTGGCACCATTTTTACCAAACTCACTGCCGCAATGGCACCGTTATGGATGGCGAAAACCGCCAAAGCCAAGTAGGCAAGCTTCACTAGTTAGCTTCTGCACGGGTCGGGAAAATGAACGATAGAACAGTAGTTTATGTCATTGAAGACAGCGTTCATCTGCGCGCGGAAATTTCGCACAATCTGAGCTCGCTGGGCATTCGCAGCGTTGTCTTCAATGACGTCAGCGAGCTCCCCGCCAAGATCGATCGCCCGGTGATCTTCATGATCCGGCACGAGTCTTCGTGCCGCGCCCAGATCGACCAGTATCGCACTGATCGCGCACCGGTTTCGGCCAAGGTCGAGTTCTCGTGCAACGCCGGTTTTGAAAAGGCGGTTGCCGCGATCCGCGAGGGCGCATCCGATTTCGTGGTCTGGCCGTCGGAGCCGGGTCTGCTCGACCGCGCCATGCTTCGCGCCGAAGACGATCTGCGCCGCAACCAGCCGGCCAAGGTCATGGGCGGCCGCGCCAAGGAAAAGGTCGCGATGCTGACCACGCGCGAGCGCCAGGTGCTCGGCGACGTCATCAACGGCTGCACCACCGAACGGATTGCCGCCAAGCTGGCGATCAGCCCGCGCACGGTCGATATCCACCGCCGCAATGTGCTGTCCAAGCTCAATGTCCGCAACACCGCGCAGGCCATCGTGATCGCGCTGAGCTCGGGCGAGTTCCAGCCGGCGAACGACGAGTTCGCGATGAACCCGGCCTACGCCTGAGAACGGCCGACATTTCAGCGACATACGTTTACACCTTCGGGTCGCACAGGCTTAACTGCCGAAGGTTTGCGCGCAAAGTCCCCAAGTCTTGCGTGCCAAAAACAGAAGAGCGGCATCCGGGCTTGTCCCGGGTGACATGGCTCCGTCATTGATCTGGTTCCGGGCCTTACCCTTGCCAAAGGATGCCCGTTTTGATCGTTTCCGTTGCGAGCGGACGATCGCGATACCGGATTACGACCTCTGAGCCGGAACGGTCGAGTTCCCCGTCCGTTCCGGCCCGGAAATCTTCATTCCATTAACCCATGTCAGAGGTTTGCGCGGCAATCTTATCACGCGTAGTGTGATTGCTCAGGGCGTCCTGTCGGGGGGGGCATGGCACCTGCACCGGAACAGCCGGTCCACCAATACAGGTGGCAGTGGTCATGGCGGCTAAAGGGGCGTGGGGACGATGTCTGACAAGCGCACGAATGCGCAAATGTGGGCACCAATGGCAGGGATACTGGTGGCGGTGCTGGTCATCTCGGAATTGCATGCCCTTGTCCCGTTTCCCGTTTTGGCGATCATCACGCTGATATTGGTGGCGTTTGTATGGGCCGCTATCAGTCTGCTGGCGGTTCGGGCGGAACTGCTCCGGCATCTTGATGTGGCGCGCATCGCCGCCAACACGACCGACCAGATCATCTGGATTGAACGCTACCCATCCGGCGAAACCGCGTTTGCCACCGAGACCTATGAGAAGGTCTGGGGACACGATGCGATGACGCTGTTCCAGGCCGCCGAGTCGCGGCTCGATGCGGTCCACCCCGACGATCGCCAGCGCGTCCGCAAGGAAATCCGCGCCGGTCAGGCCGGCTTCGAAACCTTCCGTACCGAATTCCGCATGATCACGGCATCGGGCGAGGAACGGGTGATGCACGTGAAGTTCCATCCGCACGAGCCAAAGGGTGGGCAGAACAGCTACTGGATCGGCTTCGCCACCGATGTGACCGAAGAGCGTGCCAACCACGCCAGAATGATCCACAACCGCCGCGCTCTGCGGGCAATGGCACTGGTCAACGCTGCGATTTCGCGGGCGCAGTCGCGCTCCGAACTGCACAAGCTGGTCTGCCAGAGCCTCGTCGAAGGCGATGGCTATGCGGCGGCATGGATCGGCCTGAGGGACATCGGTCCGGTCGCCAAGATCAGGGTCACCGCCCATGCCGCGACCCACGCGGACTATATCACCACGCTCGATATCCGGCCCGACGATCCGGTCCTGGGCAAGGGTCCGACCGCCCGCGCCATGCGTGATGGTCAGGTCTCGGTGTCCCACTCCGTCGCCGAGGACCCGGAACTTGCCCCGTGGCGCGAAGCGGCGCTGGGCCAGGGCTTCCAGGCGATTGCCGCCTTCCCGCTGCTTCACGACGGGCGCGCTTTCGGCACGCTCACGCTCTATTCGAATGAGTCATCGGCCTTCGGCGATGACGAGATGCGCATTCTCGAGGAAATGAGCGTCAGCCTCTCGCAGGGCCTCGTCATGATCGAAGCCAAGAGCGAATTGCTGAACAGCCGCAAGATGGAGCTGATCGGCCAGATCTCCGGCGAACTTTCTCACGATTTCAACAATCTTCTCGGCATTATTGCGACCCACGCCGAAATCGGCGGGCGCGAGGCCGAGAGCGAGGCAGTGCGCGACCGCTTTAGCCTCATCGCACAGGCCGCACTGCGCGGGGTCGACATCACACGCTCGCTGCTGGGCATTGCCCGGCATCCCCGCGGCATTCCCGAAACCGCCGACGCGAACAGCCTGACCCTGCGCCTGATCGCGCTGATCCGCGCTGCGGTCGGCCCCGGCATCGATGTGCAGGTGCAGCTGTGGGATACCCCCCTGCCGGTCGATATCGACCCTGCGGGTTTCAACAACGCCCTCGTCAACCTCGCCATCAACGCGCGCGATGCGATGGGCGAGCACGGTGTCCTCACCTTGCGCACCTTCCTCAGCGAAGCGCCCGAGGGGTGCGCGAGCCGGGAAGGCCTGCCGGCAAACCTGCGCACTGGGCCGCTCGTCATCGTCGAAGCCGCGGACACCGGTTCGGGGATGACCGAAGACGTGCGCGAGCATGCGTTCGAGCCGTTCTTCTCCACCAAGGGCCCCAACAAGGGCACCGGCCTCGGCCTGTCGGCGGTGCTCGGCTTTGCCGTCCACCACGGCGGCACCGCCCGCGTGATCAGCAGCAGCCCGCAAGGCACCACGGTCCAGATTGTGCTGCCCTCCAGCAGCGGCGCGGCAGGCATCGGCAACCGCCGCCTCGTCGCCGCCCTGCCCTCGCCCCAGCCCGCAAAGCTCAGCGTCCTGATCGTGGACAACGAACCCGATCTCCTGAGCGGCATGGTCGAGACGCTCAGCATCGCCGGACACGTGCCGAGCGGCTTCACCACCTCGCGGGAAGCGCTCGAGGCGCTGTCGCATCAGAAGTTCGACGTGCTGATCTGCGATCTGCTGCTCGACAACGGCGAGGACGGCACCGTGCTCGCCCGTCAGGCCGCGCTCATGGATCCTGAAATGCGAATCATCATGATGTCGGGCAATGCCGCACGCCATGCTGAAGCAGAGCTCGCCTGGCCGCTGCTCGAGAAGCCCTTCTCCGTCGATATGCTGATAACACAGCTTCAGGCCGCACCGGCCGAACCGAAAGCGGCTTAAACAGCCAGCTTCGCGTGCGTTGCAGCCAGAGTCTGCGAAAGCAGGCTGATGTCGAGCGGCTTGCGCAACATGCGCCAGTGCGGCCGCAGCAGGCTTTCGTCCGGAAGATAGCCGCTCATCAGGATGATACCGATGCGCGGATGGCGCGCCTCGACCTCGTGGGCGAGCTCGACCCCGCTTCGCTCGGGCATTACCACGTCGGTCAGCAGGATGTCGAAGTCGTCGTCCGCAAGAGCCTCGATCGCCTGCGCGGCATTGGCAGCCGGGGTCGCGGCATAGCCTTCCCTGCGCAGGATCTCGATCATCGCATCGAGCGCGTGGATTTCATCCTCGACAACGAGGACGCGCGCCGTCCGCGCCGTCTGCGGCTTGGCAAGGCCCGCCGTGGTTACAAGAACAGGCTCAGCCCCGCCCACCTCGTCGCTAATCGGCAAGTGGATGCAGATTTCGGTCCCTGCCGGCAACGACGAGATCTTGACATCGCCCCCGGTCGAGCGCGCCCAGGTCCGCATCGAACGCAGCGCAAACTCGGCGCCATCGGGCCGCGCGAGAGCCTGCGGATCAAGCATGAGCCGCACGGCCTCATCGTCGATCCCGCGACGGTCGTGGATCACCTTGATGACAGTCCATTCGCCTTGCGACGTTTTGCTATGGCCCTCAGGCCCTTCGTTCGAGCGATAGGTGGAGATCGTGATCGATCCGCCGTCGGGCATCGCGCCGCGTGCATGGACGATCACGTTGGTCAGCATATGCACCAGCTCGGTCCGCCCGACCCTGACGGCCGCCCCGGCTGTCCCGCCGATGAAATCGAGCGTGAAGTCTGCCGGAAGCGCTGCCGCGAGGAAGGCGAGGTTCGACCGGATGGTCTCATCGACCGGAATCGGCGTTGCCTCGACATTGCGGTGGCCGGTCAGCCGCTCCAGCGAAAGCACGAGATCGCTCACATGCCGCGTCGCCGCCTCGATCGCAGACCGGCTCGCATCGGCACTGCCGCCGGACCGCGCCAGATTGGCGACGTTGAGCCGGATGATCGAAAGGTAATTGGTCAGGTCGTGGACGATGTAGCTGCCAAGGCGCTGCGTACGGTCGAGCAGTTCGAGCGCTTCGGACTGCGCATTGGCAAGGTCGATTGCCGCCTGCCGCGCTTCGGCCAGCAGTGCGCGCTGCATCCCGATCAGCGTCAGCGCCGGGACCGAGGCGTCGATCTGCGAGAAGTCCGAGATATGGAGTCCCTGCCCTTCGATGATGAAGTCCTCGGGCACGATGTTGAGCGCAAGCAGGAAGCCGTCATCGGCCGAAAAGACGATCCCCGCGAGCCGGATGTTCTTGCTCTTGCAGAACAGTTCCAGCCGCTCGGGCGTATCCGCCATCGCCGGGATCGCGGCCTCCATCGGCGGCGCCTGCCCGTCCTCGCGGTCGTAGCGCAGGGAAAACAGCTCGGTGAGCTGCGCACCCGGAACCACCTCGGTTTCGCGGCTGAGGAAGAATGGGCCGACGGCGATCACCACCAGTTCGGCGTCAACCTTGATGTATGCGCGGAAGAGCGCCCCCAGCTGCGATTCGCGGATGGTGACAGCCGGCTGCATGGCTGCTCAATCCCTGTCGAGGTGGATGGCGAAGTCGATCGTATTGCCCGCGCGCCCCGCAACCTCCACCGAGCCGGTCTCGTTGAGACGGTCCATGAGGCCTTCCAGCAGCCCGATCACGAAGGTTTCAAGCCCAGTACGGTCCGACCGGTAGCGCACGAGCAGGCGCTTGCGCGTCTCCTCCATCAGCGTGAACGAGGGCACGCGCGCATCCGGCATCGCCAGCACGACCGAACGGTGCATGCGGTCAAGATTGTTGATGAAGGTGACGAGGTCCTGCCCGGTAAAGTCCATGATCGGACCGAACGAGCTGAGCTCGGCAAAGCGCACCCAGTAGCGCCCGAACACGCGCAGCGCCTCTTCGACCGGAAGGCCGAGATGCGTCGCCGATGCGGAAATCAGCGCGATCGTCTTGGAATCGTCGTAGACGCACAGGCTGATGAGATCGGCGGGTCCGGTGTTCGTCTCGCGCTCGACCTTGGCCCAGGCGGCAGGCCCCAGCCTGTCGAGCATCATCTGCCTCAGCGCGCGGTGTGCCATTCCATACATGGAAGATCTGCCCGGCTCAGTCCTGACGGGTGGTCAGGAGCATATCCTGCGCCGTCGCTGCCAGTTGGTCGGCCAGCGCCGAAACGCGCGCAACCTGCTCGTCGATGCGGTCCAGCTTGGCGCTGAGGTAATCGGCCTGCTCGCGCGAGAGCCCCGGAGACAGCGCCGAACGCAGATTGCCCGTCGCCAGTCCGATCACGTTGAGCGGCTGACGAAGCTCATGCAAACAGTCCAATATCCGGATATCACTCTCTGCAGACATGCTGACCCCTAAACCCCCATTCCTGCCGCTTTTTGCGTAACACATTACGCTCACCGAATACTAACGATATGCGGTAGCTTTCGCGAAGCTCTAAGCATTTACAGTGATATGCACGACTCGCATCGGTGCCACAATGGTACCAATGCGGCGTTGATTGATACGATTGCATTCGACATGCCCTGATCTGGCGAGAACATAATTCAAACCGGATGTAATTCTCGGGTACAAACGCTATATAACGCAGGGTCATGAACGCGAAGGCGATTGCAGAGCGAGATAACGCACAGTGCCGGATCCTGGTTGTCGATGACGACCGGGCAACGGCCGAGGAGGTCGTGGAAGCGGCGCATCTCCTTGGATACCAGTGCAGTTTCGCGCTCGATGCGGCTTCCGCACTGCGCACCATCGCCGAGGACGAAAGCATCGGCATCGTCGTCACGGACGTGCAGATGCCCGGCATGACCGGCCTTTCGCTCCTTGATGAGCTGGCCTCGCGCTTTGCCTCGCAGCGCCCGCTGGTCACGCTGGTTATCACCGGTTTTGGCAGTATCGACGTCGCGGTTGCCGCCATGCGCAACGAGGCGGCTGATTTCCTCACCAAGCCGGTTTCGCGCGATGATCTCGCCGCCGCGCTGCGCCGCGCCATGCGCAAATGGCTGCGCCTGTGCGGCGAACGCTCGCTCGCTGCGCTCAGCGCGAGCCTGCGCGGCCCGCTGAGCGATGCCGGGCAGCTCGCCGCCCCTGCCACCCCGCTCGCCCCGATCGACGATAACGAACTGCTCAAGATCACCCGCAAGCTCGTGCGCATGCGTGAGCAGCGCGGGCAGTTCCTCAACCCGGCGCTGTTCTCCGATCCGATGTGGGACATCCTGCTCGATCTGACCTCGGCCCGGCTCGAACAGAAGACCGTCCCGGTCTCCAGCGTGTGTCAGGCTGCCGGCGTGCCGATGAGCACCGCGCTGCGCCAGATTCGCAGCCTCGTCGACATGGGCCTGATCCGCCGCTGGTCCGACCCGCTCGACCGCCGCCGCGATCTCCTCGCCATCAACGACGAGGCGATGGACGCAATGCGCCAGTACCTTACCTATCTGAGAGACCGCGTCGGCGTCTGATCGCGGTGAAGTGGTGCGCCCGGCGGGATTCGAACCCACGGCCCCCAGATTAGGAATCTGGTGCTCTATCCTGCTGAGCTACGGGCGCCCGCCCTGCCCTTTAGGCGGCGTGCGCGCCGCTGGCAATCAGTTGACCTCGCCGGGAGGCACCACGGGCACGATTACCGGCGCAACGGGAACGCCTTCCTCGATCAGCCCCTGCACTTCGGCAGGGCTGGCGCGGCCGTGGATCATTGCGGGATCCTTCTCGCCGTAATGCATTGCGCGCGCGTCCTCGGCGAAGTTTTCACCCACCCAGGTCGAGGACTTGAGCATCTCCGTCTGCACGGCCGCCACGGCCTTCAGCATGGCGACAGCCTCGGGCGGCAGCGAGCCGCCGGCCATCGGCATCGGAGACTGTGCATCGGGGCTCAGCACCTCCTGACGCGGCGAGGCAGGCACGGCGGGAAGCTGGTTGCCCTTGCGCGTCAGGCGCGGGGCAGAGAGCGCCTTCTCCACCTCGGGCGCGCCGCAGACCGGGCAAGTGACGAGACCGCGCGCCTGCTGGCCGGCAAAATCCTCGGAACTGGCGAACCACCCTTCGAACCGGTGACCGCCCGCGCGGCATTCAAGATCGAATACAATCATGGTGCTTACGATGTAGGGATCGGCCGCCGGTTGGCAAGACTGGGAACCTGCGCCCGCACCTCGGCAATTCGGGCAAGATCGACCTCGGCAAAGCCCAGCGCGCCTTCCGGCCCGCCCGTTTCGCCCATGTCCAGCACCACCTCGCCCCAGGGATCGACGACCAGGCTGTGACCAAAGGTCTCGCGCCCGTCCTCGTGGCGGCCGACCTGCGCGGCGGAGATGACGAAAGCGCTGGCCTCCACCGCCCTTGCCCGCTGCATCAGGTGCCAGTGCGCGCGGCCAGTCGGCACGGTAAATGCTGCCGGAATGGCGATGACGTCGCACCGGCGCTGGCCCAGCGCCTCGAACAGCGCGGGGAAGCGGATGTCGTAGCAGATCGCGAGGCCCAGCCGGCCGAGCGGCGTATCGTCCACCGTCACCACCGCCTCGCCCGGCTGATAGGCGGCGGATTCGCGCCAGGTCTCGCCGGTTGCGAGGTCGACGTCGAACATGTGGATCTTGTCGTAGCGCGCTGCGATCTCGCCAGAGGGCGTGATCACGAAAGCACGGTTGGCCCAGCGCGCCCCGTCTGCCTTCACGGCCATGCTGCCGATGTGGACCCAGATCCCTGCCTTGGCGGCGGCATTGCGCACTTCGGCCAGCACCGGGCTTTCCGCCTCGGGCACCACGTGGGCCGAACCGCGCGCGCGGTCGCGGTCGAGCAGGCCGGACATTTCGGGCGTGAACAGCATGACCGCCCCCTGCCCCGCGGCCGCCTGCGCAGCGCTGGCCATTGCGGCGGCATTGGCGGCGGGATCGATCCCGGTCGTCATCTGCAGCAGCGCGACGCGCCGCGTTTCGGCACTCATGCCGCAAGCATGGGATCAAGTTTGCCGGCCGCTTCCAGCGCGGCCAGATCATCCGAGCCGCCGACGTGGGTGCCGTTGATGAAGATCTGCGGCACCGTCATCGCGCCCGGCGCGCGTTCGAGCATTTCAGCGCGCTTCGGGCCGCCCATCGTGATGTCGTATTCGGTGACTTTCGCGCCCTTGCGATCGAGCAGCGCCAGCGCGCGGCTGCAATAGGGGCAGCCCCACTTGGTGTAGACCTCGACCGTAGCAATGGAGTTGGCAGCGTCGCTCATGGGTACCTCTTGAAAACGCAAAATCGCTAACACACATGGTTGTTTGTGTCATGCGCCGCAAGGCGGGCGTGGCCACAAGTGAACGGCCGGGCGCCAATTCGGGTCCGGTCAAACGTGCAAGTTGCTCAAACCAGAGGATTGCTCACATGGAACGTTTCGACTTCACCCCCTACCGCCGCTCGACCGTGGGCTTTGACCGCCTGTTCGACCTGCTCGAACGCCAGGCCCGCGCGAACGCCGGTGACAACTATCCCCCGTTCAACATCGAACGCCGCGGGGAAGACAACTACCGCATCACGCTCGCCGTCGCCGGGTTCAAGCCGCACGATCTCGATATCACCGCGCAGCAGAACCTGCTGGTGATCAAGGGTCAGCGCACCGAGGCGCAGGACGGCCACTTCCTCCACGTCGGCATCGCCAACCGCGCCTTCGAGCGCCGGTTCGAACTGGCGGATTTCGTCCGCGTCGAGACGGCCGATCTGGCTGACGGGCTGCTCACCATCGATCTCGTGCGCGAAGTGCCCGAGGCGATGAAGCCCAAGAAGGTGCTGATCGGCGGCGGCGCGCAGTCGCTCACCGTGGTCGAAGGCAGCAGCAGCGAAGCCGCCTGATCCTCCTGTTCTCCAGCGAGAGGGGCGGTCCTTGATCGGGCCGCCCCTTTTCGTTTCAGCGCCGCGCAGAAATGGCCCAGCGCCACGGCCCGAGGCTGCGCGTTTTGCCGCCCGCCGTATAGCTCTGCGCCTCGCCGGACACGTTCACCTCCACCCGCACCCTGTCCGCGCCCTTGATCCGGCGGAAGGCGAAGACTTTGGGATTGCCGGTCTCGATCAGTTCAAGATTGCCCAGCTCCATCGTGCTCGAAAGCGCCGGGTGCGCATGTTTTAGCGCCAGCAGCTTGGCGTAGAACCCCGCGCGGCGGAACTTGCCCCACCTGATCGGATCCTTGTCGAAGAACTTCAGGCGCTTGTCGAGGCCGTCCTCCTGCCCGCTGTAGACCAGCGGCATGCCCGGCAGCGTCGCCGCCAGCACGGCCATGGCATCTTCGCCGTCGCCATACAGCTCGCGGTCGGTCCCGTTCCACGAATTCTCGTCGTGATCGCTCGTGAAGGTCATCCGCATCGCGCCGGCCGGGTACTTGCGCGGCGGCGCGGTGTAGAGCCTTGCCAGATCACGCGCGTCCGCCTTGCCCTTCGCCACGTCGATGAGGAGGTGATAGAGCTTCCAGTCATAGGTCATGTCGAAGGCATGCGCCTGCATTTCGGGCGTATCGGCCTCGGCCAGCATGAACACCGGCTTCACCGCATCGAGCTCCGCCCGCGCCTGATCCCAGAATTCCACCGGCAACGTCCACGCCACATCGCAGCGGAACCCGTCGATGCCGGTCTGCTTGAGCCAGAACGTCATCGCCGCGATCATCCCGTCGCGGACCGCCTGCTTGCTGTAGTCCAGCCCGATCACATCGGCCCAGACTTCCTCGTGCCCATCGCTGAGGTCTTTGTAGTGATAGCCCTCAAGCTCGCCCGCGGCGTTGCGCTTGTACCAGTCCGGATGCTCGCGCGTCCACACGTGGTCCCACCCGGTATGGTTCGCCACCCAGTCGAGGATCACCTTGAAGCCCTGCCGGTGCGCCTCGTCCACAAGGTGCTTGAAATCCCCCATCGTGCCGTACTCGGGGTTGACCGACAGATAGTCGCTCACGGCATAATAGCTGCCAAGCGAGCCCTTGCGCTCCTGCTTCGCGATGGGGTTGACCGGCATGATCCACAGCACGTCCACCCCCATCCGGCGCAGGCGCGGCAAGTGCTTCTCGAAGGCGCGAAAGGTGCCCTCGGGCGTGTATTGCCGGATGTTGACCTCATAGATCGTCGCCCGCTTCGACCATGCGGGATGGCGCACCGCGCTCACGCCATCGGTGATCGGAAGCGGCGCGGCGGCATGGCCGAGGCCGGGAAGCGCCAGCAGCGCGGCGAGCGTGAGGAAATGCTTCATGCCGCCCGGGTTACCGTGCCGGGCGCACGATACCAGACGGTATTCGTATACGTTACCAGGCCTCGGCAATATCGACGAGCGCCTCGCGGTCGAGCACCGTCACCCGGCCCGTCTTGAGCGAGACGATCCCGTTATCGGCCCAGGCTGATAGCTGCCGGTTGATCTGCTCGCGCGACATGCCCGCGAAGTTCCCCAACTCGCCCTGGCTCAGCGCGATCCTGAGGCGCGCTTCCTCGCCCTCGCCTCCCATGATCAGGCGCAGCAGGAAGCGGGCAAGGCGCGGTCCCGAGGTATAGGCGCGGTCCGCCTCGATCACCGTGTTGTTCTGCCGCAGCCGCCGCGCCATCGCCTGCAGCAGCCGCAGCGCGAGGCCCTGATGCTTGCCGACGATCTCGTCAAACGCCGCCCGCGTCAGCCCCAGCGCCTCGACCGGCTCGATCGCCTCCACGCTCGCCGTACGTTCGCCGCCATCAAGAAAGGCGATCTCGCCCAGCACGGCGCCGCGCTCGGCATAATCGAGCACGATCTCCCGGCCATTCGCCGCCACCATGCTCACCCGCGCAAGGCCCTTGAGGACGATCCACAGCGTATCACCCGGGTCGCCCTGCAGGATGATCACCGTGCCCGGCTTGAAGCTGCGCACCGTGCCGCGCGCGGCGATGTCGGCCAGCTCTTCAGGGGAGCAGCCCGCCAGCAGGCTCTGTACGTTCAGGGTCTCGGCAAGTGTCGCGGCGTCCATGGCAGGTTCTCCCCTGATAGCTGCCTCGGCGCCGCCGTCTCGTCAGACCAGCCGCGCCTGCTTTACCGCAGCCGTGATGAAGCTCTTGAACAAGGGGTGCGGATCGAACGGCCGGCTCTTGAGCTCGGGGTGGAACTGCACGCCGATGAACCACGGATGGTCCGGCCGCTCGACGATTTCCGGCAGCAGCCCGTCGGGCGACATGCCGGAGAACACGAGGCCCTTCTGTTCCAGCCGCTCGCGATAGGCGACGTTGACTTCGTAGCGGTGCCGGTGCCGCTCGCTGATTTCGTTCGCGCCGTAGATCTGCGCGACATGGCTGTTGCCCGAAAGCTGCGCTTCATAGGCGCCGAGCCGCATGGTGCCGCCAAGGTCGCCGCCCGCCGCACGTGTCTCCAGCCCCTCGGGCGTCATCCACTCGGTGATGATGCCCACGACCGGTTCTTCCGACGGGCCAAACTCGGTCGAGCTCGCACCCTTGATGCCCACAAGATTGCGCGCGCCTTCGATGCAGGCCATCTGCATGCCGAGGCAGATGCCGAAGAACGGCACGCCGCGCTCGCGCGCAAAGCGTACGCTGGCGATCTTGCCTTCGGTGCCGCGCTCGCCGAAGCCGCCGGGCACAAGAATGCCGTGCATCGGCTCGAGATGCGCCGCGATCTCGGCATCGCCCTTCTCGAAGATCTCGGCATCGATCCAGCGGATGTTGACCTTCACGCGGTTGGCCATGCCGCCGTGGACAAGCGCTTCGTTGAGCGACTTGTAGGCATCCTGCAAACCGACATACTTGCCGACCACACCGATGGTCACTTCGCCTTCCGGATTCTGGTGGCGGTCGACGATGTCGGTCCAGCGCGAAAGATCGGGGCCCGCGCTGCCTGCCGGGCTACCGAGCCCGAAGTGGCGCAGCACTTCCGAATCGAGCCCTTCGCCGTGGTACTGCAACGGCACCGCGTAGATGCTCTGCGCATCGAGCGCCGGGATCACCGCTTCCTTGCGAACGTTGCAGAACAGCGCGATCTTGGCGCGCTCGTTCTCGGGCAGCGGCTTCTCGCAGCGGCAGAGCAGGATGTCGGGCTGGATGCCGAGGCCGGTCAGCTCGCGCACCGAATGCTGTGTCGGCTTGGTCTTCAGTTCGCCCGCCGCAGCGATGTAGGGCACCAGCGTCACGTGGACGAAGCAGGTCGCCTCGCGCCCCAGTTCGTTGCGCATCTGGCGGATCGCCTCGATGAACGGGAGACTCTCGATGTCGCCGACCGTGCCGCCGATCTCGCAGAGCACGAAATCGAGATCGTCGGTCTCGTCCTTGGCGAAGTTCTTGATCGCATCGGTGACGTGCGGGATCACCTGCACCGTCGCACCGAGGTAGTCTCCGCGGCGTTCCTTCGCGATGATGTCGCGGTAGATGCGGCCCGAGGTGATGTTGTCGGACTGGCGCGCCGAAACCCCGGTGAAGCGCTCGTAGTGGCCAAGATCAAGGTCGGTTTCCGCGCCGTCGTCGGTCACGAAGACCTCGCCGTGCTGGTAGGGGCTCATCGTGCCCGGATCGACGTTGAGATAGGGGTCGAACTTGCGGATCCGCACCCGGAAGCCACGGGCCTGCAGGAGAGCCGCGAGGCTCGCTGCCATGAGGCCTTTGCCAAGCGAGGAAACCACGCCGCCGGTGATGAAAATGAACCGCGCCATGGGAGTTGGGCCTTACCGTCAGAAGCTCTGCATACGCAAGCGGTCAGCGCCGATTTGGCACCGGCAATCCACAGACGAAACGCAAGGAAGCTCGCAAAAACGAACACGTGTTCCCATCCGCCGCAGGGACGGGTGGGAACACCGGTGAAATGATGCCGGAAAATCCGGCGGTTACGCCTTACTGCTTGGCGCCGCCCGCAAGCGGATCGGCCGCCGCGCCTTTTGCAGGCGCGCTCTTGGCGGGAGCCGCAGCAGCCGGTGCAGGCTGGGCCGGCGCCGGAGCAGCGGCAGGAACGCCCTGCGCCGGTGCGAGCGGATCGGGGCTAGGCACGGCAGGTGCCGTCCGCTGCAGCGAGGTATCGATCTCGTGGTTCGTGGTGGTGCCAACCGCCAGCGCCGCCAGCACGATGCTGAGGCCGACGAACAGGGCTGCCAGCACCGTCGTGGCGCGGGTCAGGAAGTCTGCCGCGCCGCGCGCCGACATGAAGCCGGCCGGGCTGCCGCCAACGCCGAGGCCGCCGCCTTCCGACTTCTGGATAAGGATCACGCCGACGAGCGCGGCAGCAACCAGCGCCTGGACGACGGTAAGGAAAATAAAGAGAGACATCGCTGTTCGCCTGAAGAGAATGCGCCGCATCTAGGGCGCGAAGCCAACGCGCGCAAGGGCACAAGGTGGCCCTTGCCCTGCGGCGGTTCAGCCTTCCGGCTGCGAAGCCGCCGCCACGATCGGCAGGAAGGCATCTGCGGTCAGGCTCGCGCCGCCCACCAGCGCCCCGCCGACCCCTGCCGCTGCCAGCAGCCCTGCCGCGTTCTCGCCGTTGACCGAGCCGCCATAAAGAATGCGGATCTTGTCCGCGTCCTCGCCGAAAATCGCCGCAAGCCGCGCGCCGACAGCCGCGTGCATCGCAATCACGTCGTCCACTGCCGCGACGCGGCCAGTGCCGATCGCCCAGACCGGTTCGTAGGCCAGCGCGAGCCGGCCAGCGGCCACCGCCGCGCCTTCGCCCGCAGGAACCGAACCTTCGACCTGGCTGGAAACCACTGCCTCGGCCTTGCCGGCATCGCGCTCTTCCAGCGTCTCGCCGACGCAGACGATGACGCTGAGCCCGGCTGCCAGCGCAGCTTCGGCCTTGGCGCGCACCAGCGCGTCGTCCTCGCCGTGGTCGCGGCGGCGTTCGCTGTGGCCCAGGATCACGAAATCAGCGCCGATGTCCGCCAGCATGGCTGCGGAAACGTCGCCCGTGTGCGCGCCCTTGGCAGCTGTGTGGCAATCCTGCCCGCCGACGCCGATGGCGCTCACCGCCTCACGCACCGGCCCCACGAAGGGAAACGGCGGCGCAAGGGCAATTTCCACGTCGGGATAGCGCTGCGCAGCGCGGTCGATGGCGCGCGCTTCGGCCAGCATGGCGCGGCTGCCGTTCATCTTCCAGTTGCCGACGATGTAGGGACGCTGACTCATAGGACCTTGCACACAACCACTAGGTGATTCCTCCTCATAGCCGGGCCGCTATCAAACCGCGCAAGGGTTTGCAAAGCGCCGCGATGGCAAATTCGGTGATTAACGTGGGGGAGGAAGCGCCCGAAACGAACAGCAGTCTCCCCCCGGGCACAGTTGCATCGACAAGTCAGTATCCGGCAGCGGGTATTCCCCCTCAGTTATTCAGCAGTGCAGGCCATTGCGAGAATTTGCTTTGCCCCCTAATGCGCCCCAAGGATACCCTCCGCACCTATCACTGCTAATGACAGGCCCCGATGCTCGGCTTAATCCGCTCCCTGACCAAGTCCCGTATCGGCGCGCTCGTTGCGCTGGTCTTCCTCGGGCTCATCGCGCTCTCGTTCGCGGGGGCTGACATTTCCGGCGCCAAGTTTGGCGGTGCGACCAATGCGGACCGCGCGGTCACCGTCGGCTCGGCACATATCGGCACGGTCGACGTGCAGAAGGCGATGAGCAATGCGCTCGAAAACGCCCGCGCCGATAGCCCGACCGTCACGATGAAGGACTTCATCGCGCAGGGCGCACTTGAACAAGTCGTCGACAGCCTGATCGACCGCGCCGCGCTGATGGAATGGGCCCGCCAGAGCGGGGTCGGCATGGGCGTGAGCAACCGCCTCGTCGATAGCGAGATTGCCAAGATGCCGGCGTTCCAGGGCGCGGACGGCAAGTTCAGCCAGGCCGCCTACAAGGCGCTGCTCGCCCAGAAGGGCATTTCGGATGCGGTCCTCAGGGACGACATCGCGAAGGGCCTGATGGCCCGGCAAGTGCTGATCCCCGCCGGGGTCGGCGCGTCGATGCCGCAGAGCGTGGCCATGCGCTATGCCGCGGTGCTCAAGGAAACGCGCGAAGGCCAAGTCCAGCTCATCCCCTCGTCGGCCTTCGCGCCCAAGACGCCGCCCTCGGACGCTGATCTTGCCGCCTATTACAAGGCCAACGGCGCGCGCTACCAGCGCCCGGAACGCCGCACGATCCGCTATGCGATCTTCGACGAGACCTCGCTGAAGAACCTCCCTGCGCCGAGCGACGCTGAAGTGGCCGCACGCTACAAGCTCAATGCGGCGACCTACGCGCCGACCGAGACGCGCACGTTCACGCAGGTGATCGTGCCGACCGAAGCTGCCGCCAAGGCGCTTGCGGGCGAAATCGCGGGCGGCAAGGCGATCGAGGCGGCTGCCTCGGCCAAGGGTCTCGCCGCGCGCAAGATCCCCGCGATCACGCGCGCAAACCTCTCCAGCCAGGATTCCCCTGCCATCGCGGCTGCTGTCTTCGGTGCAAGCAAGGGCAACCTCGCCGCGCCGGCCAAGGGCGCGCTCGGCTGGTACGTCATCCGGCTCGACGGCGTGACCGAAGTTCCCGGCAAGTCGCTCGATCAGGCACGCGCGGAAATCGTCGCGGCGATCACGGCGGAAAAGCGCAAGGCCGCGCTCGCCGATCTGTCCGCGAAGTTCGATGATGCCTTCGGCAGCGGCACCGGCCTTGCCGACGTCGCCAAGAGCGCGGGCCTCACTGTCATCACCACCGATCCGCTGGAAGCGAACGGCACCGTTCCCGGCCGTCCGGACATCAAGCCCAACGCCGACGTGACGCCGCTTCTCCCGGCTGCCTTCGGCATGGAGCGCGAAGGCCAGCCGCAGGTTGCCGAAATCAAGGCGGGCGAACGCTACGTGATGTTCGACGTGGGCCAGATCACCCCCGCTGCCCCGCCGCCGCTCGCCGAAGTGAAGGACAAGGTCGTCGCCGACCTCCAGACCTCGCGCGGCTATGGCGCGGCAAAGGCTGCGACGGACAAGCTCATGGCAGCGCTCGCGAAGAAGGTTCCGCTGGCGGAAGCGATCAAGACGCTCGGCGTTGCTGTCCCTGCGGCCCAGTCGGTCAACATGCCGCGCGAGCAGCTCAACGCGATGCAGCCCAAGATCCCTGCCCCGCTCTCGCTGATGTTCGAGATGGCGCAAGGTACATCCAAGAAGCTCGAAGCGCCGGACAAGGCCGGCTTCCTCGTCGTGGTGCTGAGCAAGGTCACGCCCGGTGCGGTCAAGGCCGACGACCCGTTCGTCGCCCGCGCCCGTGTCGAACTGGGCCAGCTCACCGGCCGCGAATATGTCGACCAACTGCGCATGGCCGTGCGCGAAGCCGTCGGCGTGAAGCGCAACGATCCCGCCATCGCGGCGCTGCGTACGCAGCTTACCGGCGGCCAGTAAGCCGATGTCGGCTGCGGCGGACACTCTGGAGGCCGGACCGGGGGAACTTGGATCAGGAGAGGCCGGCATTGCCGGTCTGCTCCCTGATGGCGGCATTGCAGCCCGCGCCGCGCTGGCGGCGGGCCGCCCTGCGCTCGTCTGGCGCAAGCTGATCGCCGATACCGAAACCCCGGTTGGCGCCGCGCTCAAGCTGATGGTGTCTGGCCGCGGCGATTTCCTGCTGGAATCGGTTGAAGGCGGCGAAGTGCGCGGGCGCTACAGCCTGCTCGGACTCGATCCCGATCTCGTGTTCCGGGCCGAGGGCGCCAGCGCGGAAATCAACCGCGCCTGGCAGACCGACCGCGAGGCGTTTGCCCCGCATGGCGAGCCCAGCCTCGCCGCGCTGCGGGAACTGGTCGGCGAATGCCGGATCGACGTGCCCGACGGCCTGCCCAAGTCGCTCGCCTGCCTCGTCGGCTATTTCGGCTACGAGACCATCGGCCTCGTCGAAACGCTCCCCCGCGCCCCGGCCAGCACGCTCCAGTTGCCGGACATGCTGTTCGTGCGCCCCAGCGTCGTCCTCGTGTTCGACCGGCTGTCCGACGAACTGATCGTCGTCGCCCCCGTCTGGCCGGGCTCGGGCGCGCCCGAACGCCTGCTTGCCACCGCTGCCGACCGCATCGACGCCGCGCTCGCGCGCCTTGCCAATCCGGTCCCCGCCGATCCGCGCCTCGATCCCGCCGAACCTGCCGAACGCACTGCCGTCATGGCCCCGGCCGACTATGAACGCATGGTGCTGCGCGCGAAGGAATACATCGAGGCGGGCGACATCTTCCAGGTCGTGCTCGCCCAGCGCTTCACGGTGCCCTTCCCGCTGCCGCCCGCCGCGCTCTACCGCTCGCTCAGGCGCATCAACCCCTCGCCGTTCCTCTACTTCCTCGATCTCCCCGGCTTTGCCATCGTCGGCTCGAGCCCCGAGATCCTCGTGCGCATCCGCGACGGGGAAGTGACCATCCGGCCTATCGCCGGCACCCGCCCGCGCGGGAAGACCGAAGCGGAAGACCGCGACAATGCGCAAAGCCTGCTGGCTGATCCCAAGGAACGCGCCGAGCACCTGATGCTCCTCGATCTCGGCCGCAACGACGTCGGCCGCGTCGCTGCCGCCGGCACGGTCAAGGTCACCGAGAGCTACACGATCGAGCGCTACAGCCACGTGATGCACATCGTCTCCAACGTGGTCGGCAAGCTCGATACGAGCCGCGCTGATTCGGTCGATGCGCTCTTCGCAGGCTTCCCCGCCGGCACCGTCAGCGGCGCGCCCAAGGTCCGCGCGTGCGAGATCATCGCCGAGCTCGAGCCCGAAACGCGCGGTGCCTACGCGGGCGGCGTCGGCTATTTCGCGCCAGACGGCTCGGTCGACAGCTGCATTGTCCTGCGCACCGGCGTGCTCAAGGACGGCGTGCTCCACGTGCAGGCCGGCGCGGGCATCGTGGCCGACAGCAACCCCGAATACGAACAGCGCGAATGCGAAGCCAAGTCCGGCGCACTGTTTGCAGCAGCGCGCGAGGCTTTGCGCGTCGCATCACAGCCCCGTTTCGGCCAATAAGGCTCCCTTCCATGATCCTCGTCATCGACAACTACGACAGCTTCACCTGGAACCTCGTCCATTATCTCATGGAAATGGGCGCGCAGGTCGAAGTCGTGCGCAACGATGCGATGTCTGCCGGGCAGGCCATCTCGACCGGTGCGCAAGGGTTCCTCATCTCGCCCGGCCCCTGCACGCCCAACGAAGCCGGGATCAGCCTCGATCTCGTCGGCGCGGCGGCGGATGCGGGCGTTCCGCTGCTCGGTGTTTGCCTCGGTCACCAGTCGATCGGCCAGTACTTCGGCGGCAACGTCGTGCGCGGCGGGCTGATGCACGGCAAGACCTCGCCCGTCACGCATGACGGCAGTGGCCTGTTCGCAGGCCTCCCCTCGCCCTTCACCGCCACGCGCTATCACAGCCTCGTGGTCGAGAACGTGCCCGAAAGCCTTGTCATCAACGCCAAGTCGGACGACGGCCACGCCATGGGCTTCCGCCACAAGTCGCTCCCGATCCACGGCGTGCAGTTCCACCCCGAATCGATCGCGACCGAGCACGGCCACGCGCTGCTCGCCAATTTCCTGAGGATGTGCGGCATCACCGCAAAGATGCCCACGCACCTCGCGGCATGACACGCCTTCCCGAAGTAACCGCAGCCCCGCTGGAGGAAGCCGAGGCCGAAGCCGCGTTCGCCGCGATCCTCGATGGTACGGTGGCTGACGAGACCGTCGCGCCGTTCCTGATCGCGCTGGCTGAACGCGGCGAAACCGCATCCGAAATCGCTGGCGCCGCCCGCGCCATGCGCGCGCGGATGATCCCGGTCACCGCGCCCGCCAATGCCATCGACGTCTGCGGCACCGGCGGTGACGGGCACCACACGCTCAATGTCTCGACAGCGGTCAGCCTTGTCGTCGCGGCCTGCGGCGTCCCCGTCGCCAAGCACGGCAACCGCGCCGCCAGCAGCAAGGCCGGGGCGGCGGACACCCTCGAAGCGCTCGGCCTGAACCTCGACCGCGCCGTCGAGACTGCCGAGCTGACGCTGAACGATCTCGGCATCTGCTTTCTCTTCGCCGCGCGCCATCATCCGGCGATGGGCCGCATCATGCCGATCCGGAAGGCCATCGGCCGCCGCACGATCTTCAATCTGATGGGTCCGCTCGCGAATCCCGCCGCCGTGCGCCGCCAGCTCGTCGGCATCGCGCGCCCCGCCTATGTGCCGATCTATGCCGAAGCCATCCGCCGCCTCGGCACCGAGCACAGCATGGTCGTCTCGGGCGATGAGGGCCTTGATGAGCTCAGCCTCGCGGGCGGCAACGAACTGGCTGAAGTGAAGGACAACGCGCTCCTGATGCGCCGTGTCTGCGCTGCCGATGCCGGTCTTGCCAGCACCCGTGTCGAGGCCCTGCGCGGCGGCGATCCGGCCTTCAATGCCGCAGCCCTTCGCGCCCTCCTCGAAGGCGAACACGGCCCCTACCGCGATGCCGTCCTTTTCAGCGCCGCCGCCGCGCTGATGGTTGCGGGCGAAGCGGCGGATTGGCACGAAGGCGTCGAGGAAGCCGCCGAAGCCATCGACAAGGGGCTTGCCAACGCGCTCCTCAACTGCTGGATCGCAGCCCTCAAATGATCGAAGCGCAATGACCGACACGCTCACGAAAATCTGCGATACCAAGCGCGAGGAAGTCGCCGCCCGCAAGGCCGCGTCCACTCTCGCCGATCTAGCCGCCCGTGCTGCCGCGCAAACCGCCCCGCGCGGCTTCGAGGCGGCTCTGCGCCAGCGCGCGGAAACCGGGTTCGCGCTGATCGCCGAAATCAAGAAAGCCAGCCCCTCCAAAGGCCTCATCCGCGCCGATTTCGATCCGCCCGCGCATGCCCGCGCCTATGAGGCGGGCGGCGCCACCTGCCTCTCCATCCTCACCGATGCGCCCTATTTCCAGGGCCACGAGGACTACCTCATCGCGGCCCGCGCCGCCTGCAATCTGCCGGTGCTGCGCAAGGACTTCATGGTCGATCCGTGGCAGTGCGCCGAAGCCCGCGCCATCGGGGCCGATGCGATCCTCATCATCGTCGCCGCGCTCGATGATGGACAGATGGCCGAGATCGAAGCCGCCGCGCGCGAGCATGGCATGGACGTCCTCGTCGAAGTCCACAACGAGGCCGAGATGGAACGCGCCGCTCGCCTCAAGTCGCGCCTGATCGGCGTCAACAACCGCGATCTCAAGCGCTTCGTCACCGATCTCGGCACCACTGCGCGGCTTGCCCCGCTGGCGCCCGAAGGCACGCTGCTCGTCGCCGAAAGCGGCATCGGCGGGCATGCGGACGTGCTGACGCTGGCAGAGGCCGGTGCCAAGGCCTTCCTCGTCGGCGAAAGCCTGATGCGCCACGCCGACGTCACCGCCGCGACCCGCGCGCTGCTCGGTGCCTGATCAGCCGCTCAAGCTGTTTTTCGACGGCGGCTGCCGCCCCAATCCTGGCCTGATGGAAACCGCCGTCGCCGCGCGCGGGCGCGTCTGGCACCGCACCGCCATCGGCCACGGCACCAATGATCAGGCCGAATGGCACGCGCTGCTCGATGCGCTCGACGTCGCCAGCGAACTCGGCGCGGCCGATCTGGTCCTCCTCGGCGATTCCGCGCTGGTCGTGGCGCAGGCCAACGGCACGCAAAGGCCGGGGGCTGCCTTCGCCGCCTTCCACGCCAGCTATCAGGACAAGGCCGCCCGCTTCGCCCGCGTGCGCATACGCCGCATCAAGCGCGCCCAGAACCTCGCGGGAATAGCCCTGCAGAGGACATGGCCCCGATGAAGACGCGCCTGAAGACCCTGGGCCTGATCGGCGGCATGAGCTGGGAAAGCACCGCCGAGTACTACCGCATCATCAATCAGGGCGTGCGGGATCGGCTGGGTCCGAAGGCTTCGGCCCGGCTTGTGCTGTGGTCGTTCGATTTCGCCGAGATCGCCGCGCTGCAGGCCGCCGGCGATTGGGCAGCCCTCGATGCGCTGATGGTCGATGCCGCGCACCGGCTCGAAGCCGCCGGTGCCGAAGCCCTCGTCATCTGCACCAACACCATGCACAAGTGCGCCCCCGCGATCGAGGCGGCCAGCGCGCTCACCCTGATCCATATCGCCGATCCCACTGCTGCGGCGCTCAAGGCCGATGGCCACGCCAGGGTCGGCCTGCTCGGCACGGCCTTCACCATGGAACAGGCCTTCTACCGCGCCCGGCTCGAAGCACAGCACGGCCTCGAAGTCCTCATCCCAGAGGCCGAGGACCGCGCCGAAGTCCACCGCGTGATCTATGAGGAACTCGTCGCGGGCCGGATCGAGCCTGCCTCCCGCGAAGCCTACCGCGCCGTGATCGCACGCCTTGTTGCCAGAGGCGCCACCGCCATCATCCTCGGCTGCACCGAAATCATGTTGCTCGTGGGGCCGGAAGACAGCGCGGTGCCGCTTTACGACACCACCCGCCTCCATGCCGAAGCCGCCATCGCTGCCGCGCTCGGCTGACGTTTTTGCATCTGTCCTACGCCGCGCCACTATGGCATCAAGGCTCGATGAAACCGCGCATTTCCTTGGCTCTGATGCTCCCTGAGGGCCCTGCAGACCCCGCCCCGATGTTTCCGCTCAGGACAGTGTCAACTGTGTCAACTTGCGGCTTTCCCGCCCCATGAGCGAACTCACCCATCTCGACGAATCCGGCCGTGCGCGCATGGTCGATGTCGGCGGCAAGGCAGAAACGCAGCGCGTCGCCGTCGCACTGGGCCGGATCCGCATGGCCCCCGCCACGCTTGCCGCGCTGCGCGATGGCAAGACGCCCAAGGGCGATGTCCTCGCCGTCGCCCGCATCGCCGGGATCATGGCGGCGAAGCGCACGGCCGAACTGATCCCGCTGTGCCATCCGCTCGCGCTTGATGCCGTCAGCGTCGAATTCGCGTTCGTGGAAGATGGCATCGAAGCGCGCGCAACCGCCTCGCTCACCGGGCGCACCGGGGTCGAAATGGAATCGCTCACCGCCGTCTCGGTCGCACTGCTCACGATCTACGACATGGCCAAGGCCATCGACAAGGCGATGATCCTCGGCGACATCCGCCTGGTCGAAAAGCGCGGCGGCAAATCGGGCGACTGGCGCGCGCCATGAACGCGCAGACACCGCCCCGCCCCAATCCGCCGCTCCCGCTGGAAGAAGCGCAGCGCCGCCTGATGGCGCTCGCGCCCAAGCTGCCCATCGAGCACCGGGCGACGGCCGACTGCCTCGGCTACTACCTTGCCGAGCCGCTCACCGCGCTGCGCACCCAGCCTGCCGCCGATGTCTCGGCAATGGACGGCTATGCGATGCGCGCAGCCGATCTCCCCGGCCCATGGCGCGTGATCGGCGAAAGCGCGGCTGGCCGTCCCTTTGGCGGCACGATCGGCGCTGGCGAGGCGGCTCGCATCAGCACTGGCGCGCTCGTTCCCGGCGGCGCGGACATGGTCCTCATTCAGGAAGACGCCGCGCGTGAAGGCGACAGGCTCACCCTCACCGGCACTCCGCCCGAACCGCCCGCCCGGCACATCCGGCCTGCCGGGATGGACTTTCGCAGCGGCGATGTGCTGATGGGATCAGGCACCCGCATCGGCGCCGCGCAGATCGCCCTCGCGCTGACGGGCGGCCACGCGCACCTTCCCGTCCGCCGCCCGCTCGAACTCGCGGTGATCGACGGCGGAGACGAACTCGCGGCCCCCGGCGCCCATCTTGCGGCGCACCAGCTTCCCGCCAGCAACAGCGCTATGCTCGCCGCGCTCGCCAGCCAGCCAGCCGTGCGGATCACGCGCATCGGCCCGGTGCCTGACAGGCTCGAAGCGCTCAAGGCAGCCTTCCAAGCGGCCGGCACCGCCGATGTGATCGTCACCAGCGGCGGCGCTTCGGTTGGCGATCACGATCTTGTTCGCCCTGCACTGGCCGAACTGGGCGCAGACCTTGCCTTCTGGCGCGTCGCGATCAAGCCCGGCAAGCCACTCCTCGTCGCGCGCCGGGGCAGCCAGGTGATCCTCGGCCTGCCCGGCAATCCCGCTGCCGCTTTCGTCACCGGCTTCCTGTTCCTGCTCCCGCTGATCCGCGCCGCGCTCGGCGCCGCCGAACCGATGCCGCGCACCATTCCCGCCGCCCTGCGTGAGGCCATGCCCGCCGGGGGCAGCCGGATGGAATTTCTCCGCGCCGTCTGGGATGCGGGCGAAGTTTCACTCGACGGACTGCAGGACAGCGGCGCGCTTTCCTCCCTTGCCCGCGCCAACGCACTGGTCATGCGGCCCGCCCATGCCCCCGCGACCCCTGCGGGCGCGTTTGTTCCGGTATACCTGCTGTAAAAACACGCATTTGCTTGACGGTGTAATTTTTGTTGCTTATTCGTTCCGCATTCGTTCACTGAAGCGATGGAACTTCCGGCAAGCCGGAATAATCGCTCCAGTCGTTTGCAAACGCGTTTTCAAGGCTGCCGTGTCTCCGGCCCAGCTTGAATACGCTCTGACGGGAGTGCGCACGAATGCTAACGCGCAAGCAGCATGAACTGCTGACCTTCATCCAGACCCGCCTTGAAGATTCCGGCATCTCCCCCTCGTTCGAGGAAATGAAGGAAGCGCTCGACCTCAAGTCGAAGTCCGGCGTCCACCGGCTGATCTCGGCGCTGGAAGAGCGCGGCTTCATCCGCCGCTTGCCGAACCGTGCGCGCGCATTGGAAGTGATCCGCGATAGTGACGCCGGCGGCGCCAAGCCCGCCAGCCGCGCCGCAGGCGCCAGTGCGCCAAGCGCGCTTGCCCCGCTCCGCAGCCCTGCTCCGGCGCGTGAACCCGCAAACGATGTGATCGAGATCCCGCTCCATGGCCGCATCGCCGCGGGCGTTCCGATCGAGGCGCTCGAAGGCACCGCCACCCTCCCGGTCCCTGCCGCGCTGCTCGGTTCGGGGGAGCATTATGCGCTCGAAGTTTCGGGCGACTCGATGGTCGAGGCTGGCATTCTTGATGGCGACTACGCCCTCGTGCGCCGCACCGATACGGCACGGGATGGCGAAATCGTCGTGGCGCTGGTGCGCGGTGAGGAAGCAACCCTGAAGTACCTGCGCCGTGAGCGCGGCATGGTTCGCCTCGATCCGGCTAATGCGGCCTATGATCCGCAGTACTACCAGCCGCATGAAGTGCAGGTTCAGGGCAAGCTTGCGGGCCTGCTCCGCCGCTATCACTGAGAAAGCGTGAGAGCCTGAGCTCCGGTAACTGCCGGAGTCGGGCCCTGCCGCTGTACCCTTTGCTGCCAGGGCGGCGGGCGGCGGAACCAGCCGTGATCGCCCTGCAATTCCGCCACCGTGCGGATCCGGCCTGATACGAGATCGATCGCGAGGCCGCCCGTCTGGCTCAGCAGGGCGCGGTCCGCCTTCAGCAGGCGCGGCTTGCAGGCGGAGGGCAGGCGGCGGTCGGCCACCACGATGTCGGCCCGCGCGCAGGCCGCTGCCAGCACCGGGATTTCGACAAGATCCTTCCCCCGCGCCATCAGCAGATCGAACTTGCGCCCGCCCCGCACCAGCGAGATCGCGCAGAAATCCTGATTGCAGCGCGCCGCCTTCCAGTCCTCCAGCGCAATGGCATTGCCCGTCATGCCGGCATTCTCCAGCAAGGCGGTGCGCGTGTAACTCTCATCCCGCACCGCGCGCAGCACGAGAAGATCGGGCCCTTCGCCCGTGATCCCGACATGGTGGCCATCGCCCGACACGAGCAGATCGGGCGTACGCATCATGAGCAGCGCCGCAACGCCAAGCATGATCGGTGCAAAGCCCCAGAGCCGCACCCTCCCGCTCCACAGCGCCAGCCACAGCAACCCGGCGACAAACAGGCCGAACGTGGCGCCGCTCATCCCCGGCATCATCGTCACCGCGCCGGGCTGGCTCGCCACCAGATGTGCCAGCCACAGCAGCAGTTCGAGCGACTTGCCCACTGCCCACCATGCCGGCGCACCCAGCCCGAAGAGATCGAGTACAAGCGCCAGTGCGATCAGCGGCATGGTGAGTACTGTCGTCAGCGGGATCGCGATCACGTTGGCGGCAGCGCCGTAGATACCGGCGCGGTGAAAGTGGAACAGGCTGATCGGCATCAGGGAAAGCTCGATGACCACACCGGTCATCAGCAGCATCGCCAGATGTCGCCCCAGCCGCATGATCCGCCCCTCGTGGCTGTGCGAGAGGAACGCCTTGGCCGGCGCCGACGTGCTGAACGCGACAATCGCGATGACCGAGGCAAAGCTCATCTGGAAGCTAGGCCCCAGCACCGCTTCGGGCCAGAGCAGCATGACGACGAGCGCAGCCGTCGCCAGCAGGCGCAGCGAAAGCGGATCGCGGCCCAGTGCCAGCGCCGCCAGCACGAGCAGCGAGCCCGCGACCGACCGCACCGTCGGCACTTCGGCACCCGTCAGAACTGTGTAGAACAGGCCGACACCGGCGCCCACACCGGCGGCCAGCAACGGCAGGCGAACGCGCAGTGCGATGAACGGGAACAGCGCGAGCAGCCGGATCGTCAGGAAATAGGCACCGGCGATCACCGCACTCACGTGCAGGCCGCTGATCGAAAGGAGGTGCGTGAGCCCAGCATCGCGCATGGCGTCTTCGTCGTCTTGAGCAATCGCGCCGCGATCACCGCTGGCAAAGGCCGCCGCGATGGTGCCCGGCGAACCTGACAACTGTGCGCGGACGTGATCGGCAAGCTCCTGCTGCCATTGGCGAAGCGACCACCCCTCCTTGGCGGGGGCTACCAGTGTGACAGGGCCGATCACATTGCCCGTGGCGGCAAGGCCCTGAAACCACGCGGCTCTGGCGAAGTCGTAGGAGCCCGGCAGCATCGGCGGCGCGGGCGGCATGAGCCGCGCCCGCAGACGCACCTCGGCGCCCTCGACAAGGCCGGGCCGGTCGTTCTCGTCGGGGAGGTTGAGCCGCACCTGCAACGGCTCCGGGTGGCCTTCCACCTGCGCCCGCAGCAGCAGCCGCACCCGGTCGCGCGCGCCTTCGACCTGCCGGTCGGCAATGCGGCCCTGGAGCATGACAACCTCGGGCCGCGCGATGCCCGGCTCCCCCACCAGCGCCGACTTGACCCAGATCGCCGTGCAGCCCGCCGCCAGCATAAGGGCCATGCCGATCAGCGCCGCGCGCAAGTGCCCGAGATCGCCCTCGGCATCGACAAGCAGACCGCCCACCGCCACCGCACCGCACAATGCAAGGAAGCCTGCCCATTGCCACGGCCCCGCGAGGACTGCCCAGCAAGCGATTCCAACGCCGAAGCCGACTGCGAGCCATGGCCCGCGCTCGAACGGACGGCTGCCAAGGAAGGCTTCGATGGTGCGGTGCATGCTGGACAAGGCGGCGAGTTTGTCCCAGAGGCGTGTCCGCCACGATGCGGGTTCGCCAAGAGGTTGGGCCAAAGTCGGCGGCATAGCCGGATTAGGAAGGATAGTGCCCGTAATGGCAAGCGCCAGTGACACCGTTTCTGCAGGATCTGGCGCAGGCACGGCTCCTGCGCGCACGGGTGTTGTCACGCGGTTCGCACCTTCGCCCACGGGCTACCTGCATATCGGCGGCGCGCGCACGGCCTTGTTCAACTGGCTTTTCGCGCGTCACCACGGCGGCACATATCTTCTGCGCATCGAGGATACCGACCGCGCCCGCTCGACCGAGCCGGCCATCGAAGCGATCTTCGATGGCCTGAACTGGCTGGGCCTCGGCGGTGACGAAGCGCCGGTGTTCCAGTTCGCGCGTTCGGACCGCCATGCTGAAGTCGCGCACAAGCTGCTCGAAGCCGGGCATGCCTATCGCTGCTACCTCACGCAGGAAGAGCTTGCTGCTCGCCGCGCCGCCGCGCAGGCCGAGCGCCGGCCCTTCCGCATCGAGAGCGAATGGCGCGATGCCGATCCCTCGACCTGGCCGGAAGACCAGCCGTGGGTGGTGCGCATCAAGGCCCCGCGCGATGGCAGGACGACCATCGAAGACCTCGTGCAGGGCCCGATCACCGTTCAGAATGCCGAGATCGACGATTACGTCATCCTCCGCTCGGACGGCACGCCGACCTACATGCTCGCCGTGGTGGTCGACGACCACGACATGGGCGTGACCCACGTGATCCGCGGCGATGATCACATCAACAACGCCTTCCGCCAGTTGGTGATCATCCGCGCGATGCAGTCTGTCGAAGGGTCCGGCTGGGATGACCCGGCCTATGCCCATATCCCGCTGATCCACGGCGCGGACGGCGCGAAGCTCTCGAAGCGTCACGGCGCGCTCGGTGTCGATGCCTATCGCGACGAGCTGGGCCTGCTGCCCGAGGCAGTGTTCAACTACCTGCTCCGTCTCGGCTGGGGCCACGGCGATGCCGAAATCATCAGCCGCGACGAGGCGGTTGCGTGGTTCGACATCGGCGATGTCGGCAAGGGTGCGTCGCGCTTCGATCTCAAGAAGCTGCAGAACTTCAACGGGCACTACATCCGCGAGGCGGACGATGCGCGCCTCGCCGGGCTGGTTGCCGAGCGGCTTGGCTCGCTCGACGAAGCGGGCCTTGCGCTCCTGACGACAGCCATGCCCGTGCTCAAGGTGCGCGCAGCAGACCTCAACGAGCTGGCCACCGGCGCGCGGTTCCTCTTTGCGCAGCGCCCGCTGACGCTTGACGAGAAGGCTGCCGGCCTGCTCACGGACGATGCCCGGGCGGTGCTGGGCGCGATGGCGGAGCGCCTCGCGGGCGAAGAGTGGACTGCCGCTGCGCTGGAAGCCTCGCTCAAGGCGATGGCGGAGGAACGCGGGCTCGGCCTCGGCAAACTGGCGCAGCCCCTGCGCGCCGCGCTGACCGGCACGACTACCTCGCCGGGCATTTTCGACGTACTGGTGCTGCTGGGACGAGACGAGTCGCTCGCCCGGATTGCTGATCAGGCGGCGCCCGCCACATAATGTAGTTTCGCGGGCCTCGGCCCGAACCCAACCAAGTCGGCCAAGCGCCGCAAGAGAACGAGCACAACAGGAGGGTAGAGCGTGAGCGACAACCAGGCGACCTTGAACGACGGCAGCAAGACGATCTCAATGCCGATCAAGAGCGGCACGATCGGTCCCGACGTGATCGACATCCGCAAGCTCTATGCCGAAACCGGCAAGTTCACTTATGATCCGGGCTTCACCAGCACGGCCAGCTGCGACAGCGCGCTGACCTACATCGACGGCGATGAAGGCGTGCTGCTGCACCGCGGCTATCCGATCGGCCAGCTTGCCGAGCACTCGAGCTTCATGGAAGTGAGCTACCTGCTGCTCAACGGCGAGCTCCCCTCGGCCGACGAGCTTGCGCAGTTCACCCGCACGATCACGCGCCACACCATGGTCCACGAACAGCTTTCGGTGTTCTACCGCGGCTTCCGCCGCGACGCGCACCCGATGGCGATCATGTGCGGCGTGGTCGGCGCGCTTTCGGCGTTCTACCATGACTCGACCGACATCTCCGATCCCGAGCAGCGCAAGATCAGCGCGCACCGCCTGATCGCGAAGATGCCGACGATCGCGGCGATGGCCTACAAGTATTCGGTCGGCCAGCCCTTCGTCTATCCGCGCAACGATCTCTCCTACACCGGCAACTTCCTGCGCATGACCTTCGCCGTTCCGGCCGAGGAATACGAGGTGAACCCAGTGGTCGAGCGCGCGCTGGACCGCATCTTCATCCTCCACGCCGACCACGAGCAGAACGCCTCTACCTCGACCGTGCGTCTGGCCGGTTCGTCGGGCGCCAACCCCTTCGCGTGCATCGCGGCAGGCATCGCCTGCCTGTGGGGCCCGGCGCATGGCGGCGCCAACGAGGCCGCGCTCAACATGCTCAAGGAAATCGGCACGCCCGACCGGATTCCGCACTACATCGAGCGCGCCAAGGACAAGAACGATCCGTTCCGCCTGATGGGCTTCGGCCACCGCGTCTACAAGAACTACGACCCGCGCGCGACGGTGATGCAGCAGACG
>CANGJI010000027.1 GCA_947454135.1 Sphingomonadaceae bacterium | reverse complement strand
TCTCGCCGTATCGATCAGGCGCACCGGGCGGTAACCATCGCGCGAAGAATCGAACCACTGCCAGTCGATGGCGATGGAATCGCGCGTGATCCCGGCTTCCGGCCCTGTCAGCAGCCGGTTCTCGCCGAGCAGCTTGTTGATCAGCGTGGACTTGCCCGCATTCGGCCGCCCGACGATGGCAAGCTTGAGGACCGATTCGGGATCGAACTCCTCTTCGTCCTCGCCTTCAGCAGGCGGCGTATCGGTCCCCGCATCATCACCACGGTCGCCTTCGATATGCGGGCGCAGCGCCTCGAACAGATCGGCAAGCCCCTGCCCATGCTCGGCAGAGAACGCCACCGGCTCGCCAAAACCCAGAGCGAAGGCATCGTATAGCCCCGGATCGCCCGCCCGCCCCTCGGCCTTGTTGGCGAGGAGCACGATCGGCACGCGGCTGGAGCGCAGATAGCGGGCGATTTCCTCGTCCAGCGGAGTCACGCCCGCACGGGCGTCGATCACGAACAGCGCAACATCAGCGCCCACCAGCGAAGCCTCGGTCTGCTGGCGCATGCGGCCCGGCAGCGTCTCGGGATCAAGGTCTTCCCAGCCTGCCGTGTCGACAATCGTGAACGGCATGCCGAGCAACGTGGCATCGCCGAAACGGCGGTCGCGCGTCACGCCGGGCTGATCGTCGACGAGCGCGAGCTTCTTGCCGACGAGTCGGTTGAACAGAGTCGATTTGCCGACGTTCGGTCGGCCGATGATGATGACCTGAGGCAGCATGGCCCTCCCGTGGCCCTAACGCGGCCGGAACGCAAGCAGTGCGTGGTTTGGCGATCCAGCCCGCGAAGCACTTAAGGGGCATTAACCAGCTTCACTTCAGCAGCTTTAACCACGGCGCAGCAATGGTGCTGGCATGAGCCCGGCTTCCCTGCGACTCGCATCTCTCCTGTTGCTCTCGGCGATTCCCTCGCTGGCCGAGGCGCGCCCGATCGCCCCCGATCCGGCAGCGGCGAGCGACGACGGCGCCGCGGAAAGCACCCGGGATTTCGCACTGCCCTACATCCAGTGCGTACCCTATGCGCGCAAGGTCTCGGGCATCCAGCTCTATGGCGATGCACATACATGGTGGGATCAGGCCGCCGGACGCTATGCGCGGGGGACGCTGCCCAAGGTCGGCGCGGTCATGGCCTTCCGTCCCTTTGGCGCAATGCAGCTTGGCCACGTCGCGGCGGTCAGCCGCATCATCGATTCGCGCACCATTCTGCTACGCCACGCGAACTGGTCGCCCATCGAAGGCCGGCGCGGCCAGATGGAAGACAACGTGCGCGCGGTGGACGTCTCGCCCGATAACGACTGGAGCGAAGTGCGCGTGTGGTACGCGCCGCTCGGCGGGCTCGGCACGACGCACTGGCCGGTCGAGGGCTTCATCTACAACCAGAAGCCCCAAAAGGTGCGGAACGAGCGGCTGGCCGTACTCGCCTCCGCAGACGCACCCAAGGTGATCTACACTTCGCGGATCGGCCCCGATTTCCTCAAGGGTATCGTGCCGGAGACGAGCCGCACGGCGGCGCGCCGCCCGTTGGTCAATCGCGTGGCGGCAAAGGCAGAGGTCAAGCCGCGCGAGGAAGACCGCACGCTTGCGGTTTCACCCAACCTCGCCCGCGATCCCATCGGCCGCATCATCGCCAGCCGCGTGCGCTGAGCGATAGGTCAGGCGGACCCACCTTTCGCGTCATTGCGCTCGCAATGACGAAAGGTGGGGAGAGGCCCGATCCCGCTCGCCATGAGCAAGCAGGATCGGGCGGGTATCGCCTCAAAGCGTCTTGATGATCGCCGAGAAGTCCATGCCGCCGTTTCCGGCCGCATCAAACGCCGCGTAAAGCTCAGCTGCGCGCGAACCCATCGGAACCTCGGCACCCGCCGTCTTCGCCGCTTCCATCGCGAGCTTGAGGTCCTTGAGCATCAGGGCAGTGGCAAAGCCGCCCTGATAGCCGTTGTCCGCCGGGGTCGTCGGGCCGACGCCGGGCACCGGGCAGTAGCTCGTCATCGACCAGCACTGGCCCGAGGCCTTCGACGAGATGTCGAAGAAGGTCTGGAGGTCGAGCCCCAGCTTCTCGGCCATGGCGAAGGTTTCGCAGGTGGCGATCATCGAAGCGCCGAGCAGCATGTTGTTGCAGATCTTCGCAGCCTGCCCTGCACCGCTGTCACCCGCGTGGATCACCGCCTTGCCCATCGCGGCCAGGATCGGCTCGCCGCGCGCGAAGGCATCGGCGCTGCCGCCGACCATGAACGTCAGCGTGCCGCCGTTGGCCGCAGCAATGCCGCCCGAAACCGGCGCATCGACCATGGCATAGCCCGCATCGGCTGCCAGTGCGGCAACCTCGCGCGCGGTGGCGACGTCGATGGTCGAGCAATCGAGCAGCAGCGCGGAGGTCGGCGCATGGCCGATCACGTCATTGGTGTAGACCGCCTTCACGATGGCGCCGTTAGGCAGCATCGAGACGACGGCATCCGCGCCCTGCACGGCTTCCTTCACCGAGGTGTAGGTGGTGCAGCCGTTTTCCTTGGCGCGCGTCAGCGCCGCTTCGGCGAGATCGAAGGCGTGGACGTCATGCCCGGCCTTCACGAGATTCGCGGCCATGCCGCCGCCCATGTTGCCGAGGCCGATAAATGCGATTTTCATATGCTCCCCTCCCACTTGCGGGAGGGGCCGGGGGTGGGCCTCCTCCCAAGTTTCAGTGGGCGAACGGGCCCACCCCTAACCCCTCCCGCAAGCGGGAGGGGGATTGAAGCTTACCGACCCTTCCAGACGCCGGGACGCTTTTCGATGAACGCAGCCATGCCTTCGGCCTTGTCCTCGGTCGCGGTGAGGATCTGGAACACGCGGCGTTCGAACAGGAGGCCCTGATCGAGCGTCATCTCGAACGCGGCGTTGACCATTTCCTTGTTGGCGATCGTGGCGACCGGCGGCATCGCGGCGATGGCTTCGGCAGCGGCGATCGCTTCGTCGATCAGCGAGGCGAGCGGCACGACGCGGCTGACGAGGCCCGAGCGCTCGGCTTCCACCGCGTCCATCATGCGGCTGGTGAGGCACATGTCCATCGCCTTGGCCTTGCCCACCGCGCGGGTCAGGCGCTGCGAACCGCCCATGCCCGGCGCAACGCCGAGCTTGATTTCGGGCTGGCCGAACTTGGCGTTTTCGGAAGCGATGATGAAATCGGCCATCATCGCAAGCTCGCACCCGCCGCCCAGCGCGAAGCCGTTGACCGCCGCGATCCACGGCTTGCGGGTGGTCTTCACGATGTGGCTGGTCCAGCGCGAGAAGAAGTCGCCGGTGTAGAACTCGGTCGCGGCCTTGTCGGCCATTTCCTTGATGTCGGCGCCTGCGGCAAAGGCCTTCTCGCCCGAACCGGTCAGCACGGCGCAACGCTGCGAGGGATCGGCTTCATAGGCACCGAACGCCACGATCAGCTCTTCGAGCACCTGCGAATTGAGCGCATTCAGGGACTTGGGGCGGTTGAGCGTGATCAGCGTGACGGCGCCGCGCTGTTCAACCAGGATCGTCTCATACGTCATAGGGGGCTCCATTCCTCATCTGCAGGCAGGGGCGCGAAGATCGCGTCCAGCAAGTCGTCGGTCACGCCTTCGGGCGTTGCCGGGTCCCACTTGGGGGCATTGTCCTTGTCCACGATCACCGCGCGCACCCCTTCGGCAAAATCGGGGCGGACGAGGACGCGGCTGGCGATGCGGTATTCCATCACCATGTTCGCGGCGAAATCGGGCAGGGTCAGGCTGGTCGCCAGCTGACGCAGCGCGACCTTGCAGGTCTGCGGGCTCTTGGTGTGGAGCGCCTTCAGCGTTGCGGCGGCAAATTCGCCGCCATCGGCTTCGAGCGCGGCGAGGATGTCCTCGTAGCGGTCCGAAGCGAACAGGCGGGCGATGGCATCTGCCTGCGCCGCAATCTTCGGCTCGGGCGGCACGGCGGCAAGGCTGTGGAGGATCGCCGGAATATCGCCCGGGTTCGCCGCGATCCTCGCCTTGGCTTCGGCCAAAGCGGCAGACGGCAGATAATGCGTGGCGGAACCGGCCCAAAGGCACTCGGCGCCGTCCATCCGCGCGCCGGTCAGCGCGAGGTATTGCCCCAGCCGCCCCTTCATCCGCGACAGGAACCAGCCGCCGCCGACATCCGGGAACAGGCCGATGCCGGTTTCGGGCATGGCGAGCCGGGTATTCTCGGTCGCCACGCGGTAGCGCGCAGGATCGGCAATGCCGACGCCGCCGCCCATGGTGATCCCGTCCATGAAGGCCACGATGGGCTTTTCGTAGGTCATGATCAGGTGGTTGAGGCGGTATTCATCGAAGAAGAACTTGCGGCCCGACGCGCCCTCGTCGGTCAGCGCCGAATTGCGCAGGAAGGCGATATCGCCGCCCGCGCAGAAGCCGCGGCCTTCCGAATGGTCGATGATAACCGCGCCAATCGCCGGATCATCGCGCCACTTGAGCAGCGCTTCAGTCATGCCATCGACCATGGCGCGATTGAGCGCATGGATCGCCTTGGGCCGGTTAAGCGAAAGCACGCCCATCCTCCCTTCGGTGCGGACAAGAATATCGTCTGTCATGCGGCCTTTCCCATTTTCTCTGGCGCCAGAGGTTCGATCAGATCCCAGCGGTTGCCGAAGGGATCGCGAAACACCAGCACCGCCCCATAGCTCTCGCGCCGCACGGGCGCCTCGATTTCGACGCCGCGCTCGCGCAGTAATCCTTCGCTGGCGGCAATATCATCGGTGTGGAGGAAGAACCCCACCCGCCCGCCGGCCTGCCGGCCGATCGCCGCCGTCTGCACCTCGTCCACCGCGCGCGCTAGCAGCATCCTCGCGCCCTCACCGCAAGAAACCACAACCCAGCGCTTGCCCGCGCCAAGATCGGTGTCCTCGACAAGGGTAAAGCCCAGCACCCCGACAAAGAACGCCTGCCCCGCCGCGTAATCGGGCACGACAATCGTCACCATGGCGAGGGCGCGAGCTATCATTGGCGCAGCAGATCCCGGCCCACGATCAGCTTCATCACCTCGTTGGTGCCTTCGAGGATGCGGTGGACGCGAAGGTCACGCCAGAAGCGCTCGATCGGATAGTCCTTGAGGTAGCCGTAGCCGCCGAAGATCTGCAGCGCGCGGTCGACCACCGAGGAACCGGTATCGGTCGCCAGCTTCTTGGCCATCGCCGAAAAGCGGGTCTTGTCCGGCGCGTTGCTCGTTACCTTGGCCGCCGCGAGATAGAGCAGCGCGCGCGCCGCCTCGAGGTCGGTCGCCATGTCGGCCAGTTGGAACTGGGTGTTCTGGAACTCCGCGATCGGCTGGCCGAACTGGCTGCGTTCCTTGGCGTACTTGATCGCTTCATCCAGGCACCGCTGCGCCCCGCCAAGCGAGCAGGCGCCGATGTTGAGGCGTCCGCCGTCGAGACCCGCCATCGCAAAGCGGAACCCATCGCCTTCCGCGCCGACACGGTTGGCGACCGGCACCTTCACGTTCTCGAAGATCACCTGCGCCGTGGGCGAGGAGTTCCAGCCCAGCTTGCGCTCAGGCGCGCCGAAGCTGACACCCGGCATGTCCTTCTCGATGACGAGGCACGAGATGCCCTTGGGGCCCGCCTCGCCGGTGCGCACCATCGTCACGTAGATGTCGCTCACGCCGCCGCCCGAAATGAACTGCTTGGTGCCGTTCACGACATAGTGATCGCCTTCAAGCTTCGCCGTCGTGCGCAGCGCCGCGGCGTCAGAGCCCGAGCCCGGCTCGGTCAGGCAATAGCTGGCAATCTTGTCCATGGTGATCAGCTCGGGGAGGTAGCGCGACTTGATCTCCGCGCCGCCGAAGCGGTCGATCATCCACGAGGCCATGTTGTGGATCGAGATGAACGCGCTCGTGCTGGGGCAGCCATAGGCCATGGCTTCCATGATCAGCGCCGAATCCAGCCGCCCGAGCCCGATCCCGCCACTTTCCTCGCTGACATAGATCGAGGCGAAACCCAGTTCCGCGGCCGCCTTGATCGTTTCGCGCGGGAAGGTGTGCTCCTCGTCCCACTGCGCCGCAAACGGCGTGATGGCATCGGCAGTGAAGCGCCGCGCCATCTCCTGAATGGCGATCTGGTCGTCGGTAAGGGCGAACTGGTCGGTCATGCTCTGGCCTTGCGTTCTGAAGATGATGGAAGGGGACGGAATACCGCGCGTCCTAGCCGAAGCGCGCGGGGTGGCAAGTGATGGACCTTCGGGCGAGCGCGAAGTGCGCCGGTGGCTGTGGTCGATGATGGTGTTCTTGTTCGTCGCCCACCAGATCGCCCGGACCGCCCTCGGCCACGCCGGGTTCGAGCTCGCCTGACCAGGCATCACCCGCTCGGCGTGGACGGGCTGGATGGGCACCGAACATCAGCGCTACCACGAACGGCTGGAGGCAGTCGTTGGCGCACAGGGCACCCGACTTGCGATGGCCTGAGCACAGCAGACCGCGTTGGAGAGGAACTGCCTGCCCGTCACTCTTCCATCACTTCGGCTTCAATCTCGACCTTCCATTCGGGCCGGATAAAGCCGGCGACCACCAGCGTGGTGGTCGCCGGCCTTGCCTTGCCGAACCATTTGCCGTGCACCGCCGCCACCGACGGAAAATCGGCCCGGTCGGTCAGGTAGATGACGGTGCGCACGGTATCATCGATCGATCCGCCCAGATCCGCGATCGCTTTGGCGACGATGGCGCAGCAACGCTCCATCTGCGCCGCCGCATCACCGGGCGTGCTCGATCCGTCGGGCTCGATGGGAGCAGTACCGGCAACCATGATCTGCTTGCCGGTACGCACTGCCCGCGCGAAGCCGAGGATCGGCTCCATCGGTGATCCACT
The DNA here is from genome assembly GCA_947454135.1 of Sphingomonadaceae bacterium. Classification (GTDB taxonomy): domain Bacteria; phylum Pseudomonadota; class Alphaproteobacteria; order Sphingomonadales; family Sphingomonadaceae; genus Novosphingobium. The sequence goes on along the minus strand of CANGJI010000027.1, from coordinate 26,576 downwards.
CGAGACCCGCTGCTTCGCCACGCTCAGCTCATGGTCGGGATGACGAATGCGTTGCCGCCGGAGGGGAGACCTTCCGGCCAGCGCTGCGTCACGGTCTTGACCTTGGTCCAGAACTTGACGCCTTCCATGCCGTGCTGGTTGGTGTCGCCAAAGGCCGACCGCTTCCAGCCGCCGAAGGTGTGATAGGCCACCGGCACCGGGATCGGCACATTGATGCCGACCATGCCGACATTCACGCGCGCCGCAAATTCACGCGCCGCGTTGCCGCTGCGGGTGAACAGCGCCACGCCGTTGCCGTACTGGTGCTTCGAGGCGAGCGAGAGCGCTTCCTCGAAATCCTTCGCGCGGACGATCTGCAGCACGGGGCCGAAGATCTCGTTGTGATAGCTTTCCATGTCGGGCGTGACATGGTCGATCAGCGTCGGGCCGACGAAGAAGCCGTTCTCGTGACCCTGCAGCGAGAAGCCGCGACCGTCGATCACGATCTCGCCGCCTTCTTCCTCGCACTTGGTGATCCAGCGCTCGATGTTCGCCTTGTGCGCCGCCGTCACGACCGGGCCGTAGTGGCAGTCATTGTCGGTCGAAATGCCCACACGCAGCTTTTCGATTGCGGGGATCAGCTTGGCCTTGAGCGCTTCGGCGGTTTCCTCGCCAACCGGCACGACCACCGGAAGCGCCATGCAGCGCTCGCCCGCCGAACCGAATGCGGCGCCGGCCAGATCGTTGACCACCTGATCGAGATCGGCGTCGGGCATGACCACACCGTGGTTCTTGGCCCCGCCCATCGCCTGCACACGCTTGCCCGCAGCAACGCCGCGATTGTAGACATAGTGCGCGATATCGGACGAGCCGACGAAGCTGACCGCACCGATCGCCGGGTGATCGAGGATCGCGTCGACCATTTCCTTGTCGCCGTGCACGACCTGGCAGATGCCCTCGGGCAGACCCGCTTCAAGGAACAGTTCGGCAAGGCGCACCGGCACCGAAGGATCGCGCTCGGAAGGCTTGATGATGAAGGCGTTGCCCGTGGAGATGGCGACACCCGCCATCCACAGCGGGATCATGCCCGGGAAATTGAACGGCGTGATGCCCGCACCGATGCCGATGGGCTGGCGCATCGAGTAGATGTCGATACCCGGGCCGGCGCCCTGGGTGTATTCGCCCTTCAGCACGTGCGGGATGCCGCAGCAGAACTCGATCACTTCGAGCCCGCGCTGGATGTCACCCTTCGAGTCGGCGATGACCTTGCCGTGCTCGCTCGAAAGCAGGTGCGCCAGTTCGTCGATGTTGGCTTCGACGAGGCGCTTGAATTCGAACATCACGCGGGCGCGGCGCTGCGGGTTGACCGCGGCCCAGGCGGGCTGCGCGGCCTGCGCGGCGGCAACTGCGCGCTCCAGCGTCTCAGCCGTGCCCAGCGCGACTTCGGCCTGCACCGCACCGGTGTTGGGATCGAACACCTGGCCCTTGCGTGCCGGCGCTCCGCCCGAACCGCCGACAATGAAATGATCGATCTGGCGCATGGGTTTGCTTCCTTTCCTGACGAATGTGGCCGAGGGCCTTGCTGGCCTCCTGCACTCCGGATGATTTGCAAGCAAGGTGAGAAAATGCGAGGGATGCCTGCAATGATGCAGGTACCTGACTGGAGCGATTTCCAGACCTTTCTCGCCATCGCCCGCGCCGGCCAGCTCGCCCGCGCCGCGCAGGCCATGGGCGTTGACGCCACCACCATGGGCCGCCGCCTGCGCCGCCTCGAAACGCGCATCGGCGCCACCTTGTTCGAGCAGACGCGCGAGGGCCAGGTGCTCACCGAGGCGGGCGAGGCGATGCTGGTGGAGGTCGAGGCCATGGAGCGCGCAGCCAGCCGCATCGCCGAACATGGCGGCGGCGGCCCGGCCGGGCTGCTGCGCGTCAGCCTGTCGGAAGGCTTTGCAAGCTGGATCGTCGCGCCCGCCCTCGGCAGCTTCACGTCAGCGCATCCGCGACTCGTCATCGACCTTGTCGCGAACTCGGGCTTCCTCAGCCCCTCGAAGCGCGAGGCCGATCTTGCCGTCACACTATCGCGCCCGCGGGCGGGACCGGTGATCGCGGGCAAACTCTCGGACTATCACCTGCGGCTCTACGCGTGCCCGCAATACCTTTCCGGCCACGCCCCCCTGCGCCGCGCGTCAGACCTTGCAAAGGGCCACGCGCTGGTCGGCTACGTGCCCGATCTGCTTTACGCACCGGAGCTGCGCTATCTCGCCGAAATCGAACCCGGCCTTGCCGCAACGGTGCGCTCGTCGTCGATCAACGCCCAGCACCGCCTGATCGCCGCCGGCGCTGGTATCGGTGTGCTGCCGTGCTTCATCGGCGATGCCGACCCGAGCCTTGTCCCCGTGCTGCCGGATCGGCGGATCACGCGGTCATTCTGGCTCGTGATGCACAAGGACACGCACAGCCTTGCGCGCGTGCAGGCTTTCAAGACCTGGCTGACCAGCCTGGTCGAACAGCAAAGAGGGCGACTACTGCCCCACTAGATCCTCCCCATTTTCACGAAGTGCAAATGGGGAGGTGGCCTGCCGAAGGCAGATCGGAAGGGTAAAGCTTAAAGCTTCGCGACCGGGGCGTCGTCGCCGAGATCTTCGTACCATGCCTCGACCGGGCCGGAGAGCTTGAGCGTCAGCGGATTGCCCTTGCGGTCCATGGTCTTGCCCGCCTGCACGCGCACCCAGCCTTCGGAAATGCAATATTCCTCGACATTGCGACGCACCGTGCCCTTGAAGCGGATACCGACGCCCCGGCGCAGCTTCTCCGCATCGAAGAACGGGCTGCGCGGATTGATCGCGAGGTGATCGGGCGGAACGTCCGGTCCAGCCGTGGTGGCGGGAGCGGCGGATTCGGGCGCTGAAGGTTCTTCGGTCATGGGGGGAGCCAAATATCTTGATCCCCCCACTTGTCAATCAAGCCCCGCCATGGCAGAGGCGCGCCCCTGTCTGGCCCCAAGTTGTTTGACAACCGGCGGCCATGCGGGCGCGTAGCTCAGTGGTAGAGCACACCCTTCACACGGGTGGGGTCGCAGGTTCAATCCCTGCCGCGCCCACCACCGGCCAAGCCGGTGATCCTCCCTCCCCTACATGACCACCGGCGTCTCACCCGGCCCGGGCGGCGCATCGGGCACTTCGACTTCGATGCGGCCCGCTTCCACGCGCACCGGGAAGGTGCGCAGGTCCGGGTAAGCTGCGCCGAGGCACTTGCCGGTCAGCACGTCGAAGCGCGCGCCGTGGAGCGGGCACATCACTGCGCCGCGCCGCACCCGGCCGGGCGAAAGCAGCGCAGCCTGGTGCGTGCAGCGATCGTTGACCGCGCGGTAGCTGCCGTCGTCGGTACGCAGCACCAGCACGTGCCAGCCGGCGAGGCGCGCGGCGAGCTTGCCCTCGGCGGGGAAATCAGCCTCGGACGTCACGTCATGCCATGTCGTGCTCATGCGGTGGCTGCCCACCATTCTTCCATCATCGGCATGATGGCGCGCGCGACCAGTTCGATCACCGGGCTGCCGGGGCGCGACAGATAGGCAATCGCGCCGTGGCCCTGATCGGCAGGCGCACCGCCCAGCACGAGTTCCCAGCCGTCCGCCAGCATCGCCGCCGCGCTGTCCGCCACCGAATCGACCCACACGCCAAGGTGCGACGGACCCAGCGCGCGCATCGCGTCATAAGCGGAGCCCGGGACGCTTTCGATCAGCTCCATCCGGAGCGGTCCCTGATGCGAATAGACCACGCGCAGCTTGGCCGCGAGCTGCTCACCGGCAGCGTTCCACACCGGCATCGGATCGAAGGTACGCACCGGCGTCCAGGTGCAGCCCATCGTCGCGCTGAACTGCGCCATTGCCTCTTCCAGGTTGTCGACAATCACGCCGTGGTGAAAGATACCCGCCAAAATCTCCATTCGCAGCACTCCCGCATCGCCTGCCAAACCATAGCAAGTCTATGTTTTAACGTTTAAAAATGATCGAAAACCGACCTGAAAAGCTTCACTTTACAAGCATACATGAATGTTTTTAAACTGTCCACGGAACCCCGCCGTTCCGGGAGAGCAACCGATGTCCGAAGCCCTGACCGCCCAGCCACCGCTGGCCTCGCCCCCCGCCGACGATCTGGCACGCATGACGTGGGAACGCGAGCGCAATGGCCCGCCCGTGGATTTCCCGGCGCTGCCGTCGATTCCCGGCGGCCGCTATGTCGATCCCGCCTTCCTCGAACTTGAGGACAAGGGGATGTGGAAGAAGGCGTGGCTCTATGCCGGTCACGTCGACCAGCTTCCCGAACCCGGCTCCTGGTTCCTCTGCCGCAACACCGGCTCCCCCGTCATCGTCACCCGCACACTCGCGGGCGACATCAGGGCCTACTACAACACGTGCCAGCACCGCGGCGCACCTCTCGTAAAGGAGGAGAGCGGCACTTCGCGCGGGTTCGTCTGCGGCTATCACGGCTGGTCCTACACCCTGGAGGGCAAGCTCACTGCCGTGCGCGACCGGCGCGACTTTGCGGAAGGTTTCGACTTTTCCTGCCACGCGCTCAGCCAGGTGCGCTGCGAGCTGCTGGGCAGCCTGATCTTCCTGAACGCCGATCCCGATGCCGAGCCGCTGATGCAGCACATTGGCCCGATGGCGGCGGAGCTCGAACAGCTCCAGCTCGAAAAGCTGCGCCTTGTCGACAGCCGGAGCTACGAGACCGACTGCAACGTCAAGGTGCTGCTCGATGCGTTCCTCGAGGTCTATCACCTCAAGTCGATCCACGAGAACACGGTGGACCGCTTCCTCGACCACCGCGCGATGATCGTCACGCTCTGGCCCAATGGCCACAGCCGCATGGCGACCCCGAACCGGCGCGAGGGCTGGATCGATCCCGGCACCGTGGGCATGCCCGAGATTCCCACGATCTCGGAATTCGTTGCCAAGAACAACGTCAGCTATTCGATCTACCCCAACTTCGTGATGCCGCCCGCCCCCACCGGCATTCCGCTGCTGCAATTCTGGCCGATGGGGCCGAACAAGACCCGCGTCGTCTCGACATGGCTCGCGCCCGAGCATGATGCAGCCAATCCCCACCCGTTGTGGGAGACCCGGATCAAGAACTGGGAGCGCATTCTTTACGAGGACCTGCAGTTCGCGCCGCAGATCCAGGAATCGGTCGAAGGCCCGGGCTTCAAGGGCATGTCGCTCAACTATCAGGAGCGCCGCATCTACAACTGGCACGAGGAGCTCGACCGCCGCATCGGGGTGGAAAACGTGCCTGAGCATCTGCGCGTGAAACCGGTGCTCGCGTCGTTCATCGTCCGCGAATGACCGATACGCTGTCCCCGCTGGGCACGCCCTGGCGGACCTTCGAGGACCTCGTGGTGGGCGAGACGAAGATCTCGCCCCCGCGCACGGTGACGGAGGCGGAAATCGTCGAGTTCGCCCGTGCGCATGATCCGCAGTGGTTCCACACCGATCCCGAAGCCGCGCGCGCCTCGGTGTTCGGCGAGGTCGTCGCGAGCGGCATCCATGTGCTCGCGATCTGGCGGCAGATGGACCACGCGATCAACGGCGACATCGATTTCGTCTGCGGCGTGGGCTGGGACCGCCTGCGCCTCAAGCGCGCGGTCCGTGCCGGCGACACGCTGCGGGTGATGAGCGAGATCGTCGCCCTCGAACCTTCACGCAGCGGCAAAGCGCGCGGCACCGCGATCACGCGCTACGCGGTGATCCTTGATGACGGCACCGAATGCGTGACTTTCGAGAGCACCAACCTCGTCTACACGCGCGAGGCGCGGGACAGGTCGGCCACCAGCGCTTCAGCCGAGGCATAAGCCTCAGCCATCGCCGCTTCGACAACCTCGGGCGGGCCATAAGTCGGGCGCAGGTGCACGACATGGACATCGGTGATGCCGATGAAGCCGAGCCACGCCTGCATGAAGCGCACCTGATGATCGAGCTCCGCGCCGGGCGCGCCGGGCCGTATATCGAGCGCACCGGAAGCCACGAGAATGGCCCGCTTGCCCGCGCCCAGCCCTTCGACGCCGGTCTCCGAAACGCGGAACGCCATGCCTGGCTGGGTGATGGTGTCGATATACTGCTTGAGCTGCCAGGGAATGCCGAAATTCCACATCGGCACGCTGAACACCACAGTATCGAAGGAAAGGAAGTGCGCCACAGCCTCGCCGATCCGGGCCCACGCGGCGCGCACATCGTCCGCTACCTCGCGGCCTTCGATCAGGGCATAGCGGCCTTCGATCACCGGTCCGGTCAGCGCGGGAAGTTCCGCGCTGCACACATCCAGCGTCTCGACCGCCGCGCCGGGGCTCGCTGCCAGCAGCCCCTCGATCAGCCGCTGCGCCACCTTTACCGAGCGCGAACGCTCGCCGCGCGGGGAACCGATCACATGGAGGATACGCTGTGTCATGCTGCTATCCACTTGGCTCCCTTCCCCATTGGGGAAGGGTTGGGGAAGGGGGTTCGGCGCTTGCGGGCAGAGCGCAGGGCACCCCTCCCCAACCCCTCCCCGAGCGGGGAGGGGCTTTTGGAAGTCCAGCGCATCATCACATGTCCCCCGCCTGCTTGCCGCCCGGCCCGTAGATGTAATCGTCGAGCACCTTGTGGAAGTGGCGGATACGCAGCTCCTGCTCGCCGATCCACAGCCCGGGGAAGCTCTCGCTCTTCATCCCCGCCTGAACCGTCGGCAGGTTGTAGGCATCCTGATCGAGTACCTGCCCGATGCTGCGTTCGCCGTGCCTGAAGCGGCGGTGCTTCACACGCTCGGGCCACGGCTCGCCTTCGGGCACCAGTTCGAACACCCACACGTCGTAGAGCATCTTGTTGGGGTCGGTCGCGTGCGGGCGCTGGCGGAACATCATGATGTCGTCCGCATGCACGTTGAGCGCGACGTTCGGGAAGATCATGTAGTGGTAGTCGTCGGTCAGCTGATCGTCGTTCAGCGCCGAATAGTCCTTGCCCTGCGCCTTGCCATTCTTGCGCTTGAACAGCTGCACATCGCGGCGGATGTCGCTGACCCGGCCCTCGTACTCCGCCGGGTCCATGCCCGCATGGCGCATGATCTCGTCGATGGCGGGCGGTATAGCGCTCGGCATCGCGACACGCGGCGAGATCGCGGCGAAGGGGATCAGGTAGCGATTATGCCGTTCGTAGCAGTCGATCTGCACGTTCACATCATCGAGATACCACTGCAGCTGCGGGTGGATGCCCTGCACGTGATAGGTCTCGTTGAACGCGTCGACCGAGGCCTTCCAGTTGCAGTCCCACTCCACCGTCACGTCGCGTTTCCACGCCATCCGCTCGGGGTGATAGGGCTCGAGGTGATCCTTGAGCGGCGCGATGTAATCATCGAACGGCTCCACATCCGGGTTCAGCGAGAACCACACGAAGGCATTCCACTCGGTCACCGGCAGGCTCGGCAAGGTCATCCCCGGAGGACCGCCCTGCGGGAATGTGCAGAGATCGGGCAGGCGATCGATCTTGCCGTCGAGCCCGTACGTCCAGTGGTGATACATGCACCGGAACGCCTGTGCGTTACCGATGCCTTCCGGCCGCAAGCGGTTGCCGCGGTGCAGGCAGACATTGGGGAAGCAGCGCAGCGAACCATCGTGCTGGCGGACGATCAGCACGCTTTCCTTGCCGATCTCGGTGCAGATGTAGTCGCCAGGGTTCGGAATGTCGTCGGCCCGCCCGCCGAGCAGCCAGACCTTGGTCCACACCCGCTCCCATTCGAGCTTCATGAACTCGTCCGAGTAGTACCGCTCCGCCGGAATCACCTCGTGGCCCAGTTCGGGATCGGGCGCCTTGTCTACCGGCGTGCGGCTGGGATTGTTGTCGGGCGTCACGCGGATCACGTCGACGACGCGCTTCACGTCCATCTTCGACGTGTCCCATGTCACCGGCTTGTGGGTCACGGGCTGATCCATGTCAGAAGTGCGTCCGGTTGGTGAAGGCGCCATCGACCACAAGGTGCGAGCCGCTGCACCAGCTGGCCGCCTCGCTGGCGAGGAACACGATGGCCCGAGCCACTTCCTCGGGCTTGCCCAGCCGCCCCATCGGCTGCTGGCGCAGCTGCGACTGATAGAACTTCTCCATCGTGCCCTTGATCATGTCCCAGTTGCCGCCCTCGAACTCGATCGGCCCGGGCGAGACGACATTCACGCGGATGCCGTCCTTGCCATGCGCGAGCGCGAGCTGCTTGCCATAGGTGATGAGCGAGGCCTTCATCGCGTTGTAGGCCTGCGGGCCGCCCATTGCTTCGAGCGCGCTGGTCGTCGCGACGAGCACGATCGAACCCGACTTGCGCTGCGTCATCACCGGAATCACCGCCTCGATGGCGCGAACCGGGCCCATCACGTCGGTCTCGAACGCATTGTGCCAATACTTCTCGCTGCCCATGCCGCCACCGGCCGAGCTCAGCGGAATGAGCACGTCGACGCCTTCCAGCGCCTCGATCGCCCACTCCAGCCACGCCTTGTAATCGTCCGCGCGCTTCACGTTGCAGGGTTTGCCGACGACCTTGGTGCCATAGCGCGAGAGCGCGGCGACCGCGTCCTTCACGCTGTCCTCGCCGCGCGCGCTGATCGCCACGTCGGCGCCTTCGCGCGCCAGGATCTCGGCCACCGCATAGCCAATGCCGCGCGCACCGCCGACGACGATCGCCTTCTTGCCCTGAAGTCCCAGATCCATGCCTTGTCCTTTCCTGCGGCGGGGCTACCATCGTGAGGGTAGCGCATGGCCTCGAATGCCCGAAGCCAGCCCGCTCCTCTTGCCAGCGCGCACTCTATTGGGAGGCGGGCAAGCCGCCAAGAAAAAAACATGCTTGAATGCTTTTTTATGGTCCTTCATAGCGGACCCAAGCGCCGCAGTATGGGCACTATATGGGCAGAGGAAACGGGAGAATCATGGGGCATTCAAGGCTCATCACCAGCACTGGAGCCAAGGCATGAGCGGGCGCGGGAAAGGCCCTCTCGCCGGCGTACGCGTGCTCGATCTGACAGCCGTACTCATGGGTCCCTATGCCACGCAGATCTTTGCCGATCTCGGCGCGGACGTGATCAAGATCGAGGGGCCTGCCGGCGATACCACCCGCTTCATCCCGCCGGGCCCGGACCCGACGCGCGGCGCCATGTTCCTCAACGTCAACCGCGGCAAGCGCAGCCTTGCGCTGGACCTCAAGCAGCAGGCAGCCCGTGATGCCGTCCTCCGGCTCGCGAAAGACGCTGACGTCTTCATCCACTCGATGCGCGCGCAGGCCATCGCCCGCCTTGGCCTCGATTATGCGGCGCTGAAGGCGGCCAACCCGCGCATCATCTACGCCAATCTCTATGGTTATGGCCGCAGCGGGCCTTACCGCGACTATCCGGCCTACGATGACATTGTGCAGGCCGCCTCGGGCATTGTCGATTTGCAGGCCAAACTCTCGAACGGCGAGCCAACCTACAGCGCCACCGTCATTGCCGACAAAGTGGCGGGTCTGACCGGCGCCTATGCGGTGATCGCCGCCCTCTATGCCCGCGAAAAGACCGGCGAGGGGCAGGAAATCGAAGTCCCGATGTTCGAGACCCTCGTCTCCTTCGCCGCGACCGAGCACATCTGCGGCTCGCTGTTCGATCCGCCACTGGGGCCGCCGGTCTATCCCCGCGCCACCTCGCCCTCGCGCCGCCCCTACAAGACGGCGGACGGCCATGTCGGCGTGATGATCTACAACGACAAGCAGTGGCAGGCCTTCTTCCGCGAGCTTGGCAATCCCGCGTGGTCGAACGATCCGATGTTCGCCTCGATGCGCAGCCGCAGCGAGAATATCTCGGCGGTGCTGGCCGAGGTCGAGAAGGTCATGGTCACCCGCACGACCGAGGCATGGATGGACCTGTTCCGCCGCGCCGAAATCCCCGCGACCCCCATCGCCTCGCTGGAAGACCTGCTTCACGATCCGCATCTGGTCGAGACAGGCTTCTGGCAGTCTGCCGAAACGGAGCTTGGCACCTTGCGCTATCCCGGCATCCCCACGAACTTTTCCGCCACCCCCGGCGCCATTGGCGATCCGGGGCCGTCGCTGGGTGCTGACAGCACTGCCGTGCTGGGCGAAGCCGGTTTCGGCGAAGAAGAAATCGCGGCCATGGTCGCTTCAGGAGCAGTCTTGTCATGAGTGGACCCGCAGCCGAATGGGACGCCGCCCTCGCCGAGGGGCGCTTCCTGATCCAGCAGCCTGTGGATGGATCAAGGGCGGTGTTCCCCCCGCGCGCCTTTGCGCCGGGCACCGGCGGGGAACTGGAATGGGTCGAAGCCTCGGGCCTCGGCACCGTCTATTCCGCCACGTGGATCCAGCGCAAACCGCCCGAGCCGCCCTACAACGTCGTGCTCGTCGATCTTGCTGAAGGCGCACGGATGATGGGCCGCGTTGATGGCGTGACGCCTGAAACGCTGCACATCGGCATGGCCGTCAAGGCCCGCATCATCGCCGGTGAAACGCCGGTCATTGTCTTCGATCCGGTGGAGCAGGCCCATGGGTGACATCTTCCCGCGCGGCCGCGTTTCCGTCGCCGGCGCTTCCACGTTCGGTGTCGGCGAAATGCCCGGCCACTCGACCATCGAGATGGCGGGCAAGGCCGTCCAGCTCGCGCTCGCCGATGCCGCGATCGGCCTGCCCGAAGTCGACGGCCTGTTCATCGCGCTGCCCGACGATCTCTTCGCCGGCCTCAGCCTTGCGCAGTACCTCGGCCTTCACCCCCGCTTCACCGACAACAACCGCGCGGGCGGGGCCTCGTTCATGAGCCACCTCGTGACGGCGGTCACGATGCTCGAAGCCGGGTATCTCGATTGCGCGGTGATCGCCTACGGCGCCAACCAGCGCTCCAGCGGCGGCAAGCTTTCCACCCCGGCCCGCCCGGACCGGTGGGACGCACCCTATAATCCGATGTACCCGCTCTCGTTCTACGCGCTCGCCGCCGCGCGCCACATGCACCAGTACGGCACGACGCGCGAGGAACTGGCGAGCGTCGCCGTCGCGGCGCGCGAGTGGGCGAACACCAACCCCGAAGCCTTCGCCAAGGGGCCGCTGAGCATCGAGGACGTGGTCAACTCGCGCCTCATCAGCAGCCCGATCCGCGCGCGCGATTGCTGCCTGGTGACAGATGGCGCCGCCGCCATGGTCCTCACCCGCACCGACCGCGCGAAGGATGGTCCGAGGCCGCTCGTCCCGATCCTCGGCGCTGCCGCCGCGACCTGGTACAACTCGGTCACGCAGGCGGACGACATCACCGTGACCGCAGCCGCCGAATCCGGCCCGCGCGCAATGGCGATGGCCGGGCTCACGCCGGGCCAGATCAACACAGTCCAGCTCTACGACGCCTTCACCATCAACACGATCCTGTTCCTCGAAGACCTCGGCTTTTGCCCCAAGGGCGAGGGCGGCAAGTTCGTGGCGAGCGGGGCCATTTCCCCGGGCGGCTCGCTGCCGGTCAACACCAACGGCGGCGGCCTCTCGTGCTGCCATCCGGGGATGTACGGCATGTTCGCGATGGTCGAAGCGGTCCGCCAGATGCGCGGGGAAGCGGCCAACCAGATCGCGGGCGCAAAGACCGCGCTGGCCCATGGCAACGGCGGCACGCTTTCGGCGCAGGCGACGGTGATCTTCGGGAATGCGGAGACGATCTGAGGGGCATTGCTAGACCCTCGTCACCCGCGAGCGTAGTGAGAGAGGCCAGAGCGCCACGCAAAGCGCTCTGGATCCCCGCCTTCGCGGGGATGACGAAGCGCAGGACGAGGGTGAGGAATATCCACCCTCGTCATCCCCGCGAAGGCGGGGATCCAGAGCGGCCGAGCGCCACGCTCACCCCAGCCCCAGTTCCTCGATCAGCCCTGCGCGCAGCTTGAACTTCTGGATCTTAGAGGTCGACATCGGCCACTCGCTGACCATCCGCACATGGCGCGGGATCTTGAAGCCGGCGAGCTTGCCCTTGCAGTGCGCGATCAGTTCCGCCTCGCTGGCCGAGGAGCCTTCCGCCAGCTCGACAAACGCCGCCGCCACTTCGACATAGCGGTCATCCGGAATGCCCACGACCTGTGCCAGCTTCACCGCCGGATGGGTCTGCAGCATCGATTCGATCTCGGCTGCGGCGACATTTTCGCCGCCCACCTTGAGCATGTCCTTGGTGCGGCCATGGAACATCACGTTCCCGCCCGCGTCGACCGAACCCACGTCGCCGGTGTAGAACCAGCCGTCGCGAATCGCCTCGGCGGTCTTTTCAGGCGCGTTGTAATAGCCCTTCAGCATGTGCGGGCCGCGCAGCACGATCTCGCCGTGCGCATCGGGGGCGCAGTCGCGTCCGGTCTCGGGATCGACAATGCGCATCTCCCAGTCTTCCAGCGGGAAGCCGCAGCGGCCGGTGCGCACATCGAAGCTGTCGTCCAGGCGGCTGGTCGAAACCGTGCCCGCCGCCTCGGTCAGGCCATAAGTCCCGACCTGGATCGTGTGCGGCATCGCGGCCACGACCGCATCCTTGATCCACGCCGGCTGCACCGCGAAGTTGGAGTTCATCACGCGCAGCTTGGAAAGATCGGTGGTCTTGAACGTGGCGTGGTTGATCAGATCCTGCATGATCGTGACGAAGCTGGGATAGGCAATCGTCGCCCCTTCCGAGCCGAGCATGGCAAGCGCCTGCCCTGCCTCGAAGTGCGGCACGGTCATGTAGACGCCGCCGAGGTCGAGGATCATCGTCATCGGCAGGATGCCGGCGATGTGGAAGATCGGCAGCGGCGACCACACCTTGTCTTCCGCCGTGCAGAGATAGCGCTTGCCGAGATTGCGGCTGTTGCCGACCTGCGCACGGTGCGAGATCAGCGCGCCCTTGGGGTTCGCCGTCGTACCGCTGGTGTAGAGGATCATCGCGATGTCCTCGGGATCGACATCGTCGATCCGGCGGTCGATCAGCTCCGCCTCCGTGCCATCACCCAGCGCGAGCGCTTCCGCCACCGGCAGCATGCCGTCTGCGCCTTCGGGCTCGAGCGAGATGATCGTGTGCAGCATCGGCGCTTCGTCGAGGCTGAGACCGCGCGCCGGATCGGCAGCAGCGAGCGAGGGCAGCGCCGCGCGCACGCGGTCGCGGTAATCGAGCCCCTCGGCGACCTTCCCCGCCGTGATCAGCACGACAAGATCGGCATCGCGCGCGAGGTAGGCGAGTTCATGCGACTGGTAGCGGGCGTTGATCGGCACCGCGACCGCGCCGGCCATGGCAATGCCGTAGAACGCCTCGATGAACTGCGGGCAAGTCGGCATGAACAGGCCGACATGCTGGCCGGGCTGCACGCCCAGCGCAATCATCGCCGCGGCCCAGCGACGGGCGGCCTGATCGAGCGCGGCATAGGTGATCCGGCGGTCCGGAAAGACGAGCGCCTCGCGGGGCCCGAAGGCCTGCGCGGAAGCGCGGATCATGCCGCCCATGGTAAGGACAGGTGCAGCGGCGTGTGACAGCTGGTCGGTCATGCATCCCCCGGCCCCGTGGGCCTCTTATTGGTCTCGGGCCGGAGATACACAGCATGCTGAAAAAGACAATCATATCTGTCTTTTTCCGTGCGATGCGTTACCCCTTGTACACGCCCGGTGCGAAAGTGCCGAGCGACTGATTCGATGCGCTTGATGTGGAGCGAAACCGGCGGCCACGCCACATGTTCGGGGACTTGTCCCCGAACCGGACAAGCCAGCGGTTTCACGAGGCATGAAAACGCATTAGGGATGGTTTCAAGGCGTGCCGGAACCGGCGCGCAGCGGTTCAGGCAAGTACAAAGCATGGCTCTATCACGCACGCGGGCGGCTCGGCCCGCCCCTCGGCCCGCACGCCCGGCAGCAGATCGCACGCGCACACTGCAAGCGGCCAAAGCGGCCCAGACCCGCGCCCGCCTGATCGACGCAACGGTGCGCTGCCTCGTCAAATATGGCTATGCCCAGACCACCACCCCCAAGGTCGCCGAAGAAGCCGGCCTGTCACGCGGGGCGATGGTCCACCATTTCGAAAACGGCTCGGCGCTGATCAAGGCGGCGATCACCGAACTCCACGAAAAGCGCCTGCGCGCGTTCCGCCGCGCGGCAGACCGGCCCGAGCATGAAGTCACCGACCTTGTCGAGACGTACTGGCGCCAACTGCAAAAGCCTGCGTTCATCGCGTTTCACGAACTGGCCGTCGCCGCGCGCACCGATGCGGACCTCGCCTCGATCCTCTCGCCCCTGCAGGACGAATTCCGCGAGAAGTTCAACGCGCAGGCCGAAGCGCTGTTTCCCGAATGGCTTGGTTCGAAGAACTTCGCTCTGGCGATGACACTTTCGCAGACGATTCTCGAAGGGATGGCGATCTCGCTGCAGACAGGCGGGATGGACCAGGCGCAGGTCGATCCCATGCTGCGCCATCTCGAACAGCAGATTCTCTCGCTCGCGCCCTCGTCGAAAGGCTGATCGGCGGCGCTTTTGCAAAGCGCACCCAGCCCCGCCAAGCCCCGCTGTGCCTTGCGCAAATCGATGTCTGCAGACACAAATCAAAATCAAACCTGTTTGTTTTTTCTTTGCGGGTGTTCTAGCAAGGGAGGAACAAACGATTGGGGGATGAAACGTTGAACGCGCCGAACATGCACGCCCCGCGCATCTTCCGTCCTGAACCCGGTGATCCCGGCCGGCCCAAGCGCGGGCTGGATGAGGAAGCGCTGCGCACGCAAGCGACGATTTTCCGCGACGACCTGCTCGCCGGGCACACGATCCTGATCTCCGGCGCGGGGAGCGGCATGGGCAAGGCCGCTGCGTTCCTCGCTGCCAAGCTGGGCGCCAATGTCGCGATCTGCGGCCGCACGCGCGAGAAGCTCGATGGCACCGCCAACCTGATCCGTGAGGAAACCGGGCGCGAGATCCTTTGCCTCGAGGCCAATATCCGCGATCCCGAAGCGGTCGAGGCGATGATCGGCGCGGTCCACGATCACTTCGGCGGGCTCGACACGCTGGTCAACAACGCCGGCGGCCAGTTCCCGCAGGACGCGATCGATTTCAGCCGCAAGGGCTGGCTCGCGGTGATCGATACCAACCTCAACGGTACCTGGTGGATGATGCAGGAAGCCGCCAAGCGCTGGCGCGCGGATGGCAAGCCCGGCCATGTCATCAACATCGTCGCCAACGTGGAACGCGGCATGCCGCAAGCGGCGCACACCTGTGCCGCGCGTGCCGGCGTGATCTATCTTTCTAAGACGGTCGCCACCGAGTGGGCGCCGCACAACATCCGCGTCAACTGCATTGGCCCCGGCGTAATCGAGACCGAGGGCTTCCGCATGTATCCGGAAGAAGCGCTCGCCCGCTTCCACAAGGCCAACCCCTTGAAGATGCGCGGAAATGCCTGGGACGTGGCCGAAGCCATCGCCTATCTCGCCAGCCCGGCTGGCCGCTTCATCAACGGCGATCTCATGATCATCGATGGCGGGCAGGCGCAGTGGGGTGTGATCTGGCCCGCGGGGATGCCGGAGTATTTCTCGGAAGACGGCGCGGCCTGAACCGCGCTCGATAATACAGGAGAGTGAATATGGGCCGGCTTGAAGGCAAGGTGGCGCTGGTCACCGGTGGCGGTTCGGGGCTGGGCGCGGCGGACTGCGAGGCCCTTGCAGCCGAAGGCGCGAAGGTCGTCGTCACCGACGTAAACCTAACAGCGGCGCAGGCGGTGGCTGACAGGATCGGCCCCAATGCCATGGCGCTCGCGCTCGACGTTGCCGACGAAGCGCAGTGGATCGCGGCCTACGCCGCAACGGAAGCAAAGTTCGGCGGCCTCAATGTGCTGGTGAACAATGCCGGCGTCGTGCTCAACGCCGATGTCGAAGATACCAGCCTCGACAAGTTCCGCTGGGTCAATTCGATCATGATCGACGGCGTGTTCCTTGGCATGAAGCACGCGATCCCGCTGATGAACAAGAGCGGCGGCGGCTCGATCATCAACATGTCGTCGGTCGGCGCACTGCTCGGCTACCCGATCTTCTTCGCCTATTCCGCCGCCAAGGGCGCGGTGCGTTCGATGACCAAGTCGGTCGCCGTGATGGCGCAGGTCAAGGGCTACAAGATCCGCTGCAATTCGGTTCACCCCGGCGCGATCGAGACCCCGATGGTCCAGCAGGCCGAAGGCCGCCTCGGCCAGGAGAACGCCATTCCCGACGGCGTCCTGCCGCACGGTTCGGCTGGCCACCCCAAGGACGTTGCCGCGCTGGTCGTGTTCCTCGCCAGCGACGAAAGCCGCTACATCACCGGCGCAGAGCTGGTGATCGACAACGGGCTGACGATCAGGCCGTTCTGAGGCCAGGTAGCCGGACACAGAAAAGGGGCGCGGAAGTCAGCTTCCGCGCCCCTTTTTCGTATCATCAGGCGCCCATCATCCTGTCCAATTCGGCATGGAAGTGGCGCAACCGCCCTTCCTGCTCGCTCCACAGCGGCCCCTTGAATCCGCGTGAGCGTGCGCCCTTCTGCACCACCGGCAGCAGATCGCTGTCCTGATCGAGCACTTCGCCGAGGCAGGGCGGCTCACCCAGCCTGGTGTGGATCACGTCCGGACGCGTGCGACCGGAAAGATCGACGTCCTCGCCCATGCCCATCCACGCCGGGGCGGAATAGCCCGGTGCATCGACATGGCGGTAGAGGATGCAGGTGTCGTAGGTGAACTGGTTGGGATCCGTGGCGTGCGGGATGAAGCGGTGGAGGAAAACCGCCTCCGGATGACAGCCGATCTGCACGTTCGGAAACACCGAATAGACCACCGAATCCGAAAGCTGGCTGTCGCTGAAACGCTCATAGCGAAGGCCGAGTTCTTCCGAACGCTTGCGCTTCGCTTCCTGCACCGCGCGGCGGGTTTCGCGTGCCGAACCTTCGTAAGTCTCGGGATCGATGCCTGCGTCGCGCAGCATCATCTGGATGCCGGGGTTCACGCTTTCCTGATCGGGGAAGCGCGGGCTCGGCTGCGCAAAGGGCACGAACTGGCGGCTGAGCCCGCCCGGCCACAGGTCGATCTGGGTGCGGTCGTCCATCAGGCACTGGGTCTGCGGGTGGACGGCGTGGAGGTGGTAGATCTCGGCAAACGCGTCGACCCCGCCCTTCCAGTTCGAACCCCAGTCGGACCGGCGATGCTGCACCACGTACATCTGGTCGATCTCGTAGAGCTCGAGCTGATCGAGGATCGGCCCCAGAAACTCGGCAAGCGGCTTGATGTCCGGGTCCATCGCGATGAACACAAGCCCAGCGGCCACTTCGCAGCGCACCGAGGATAGGTCCGTGCCGTGGCACAGCACTTCGGGGCGGAACGTTTCCCTGTCGGTGACCGAAGTACACGTGCCATCGAGCGCGAACTGCCACGAGTGGAACGGGCAGGTGAACTGGCTGATGGAGCCGAGATCGGTCGTCACCAGCTGGCTGCCGCGATGCGGGCAGACGTTGTAGTGCGCCTTCACCGACCCATCCTCGTCACGCACGATGATGAAGCTTTCCGGCCCGATATCGAACTTCATGAAGTCGCCCGGCTCGGGAATGTCGGACACCGGGCCGGCCAGAAGCCAGCTCTTCGCGAAGACCTTTTCCCATTCCTCCGCGGCGAACGCCGGGCTGACATAGCGGTCTGCCGTGGGGCGCCCCGTGCCATTATCGATCCGCGGTGCGCGCGCATCGAAGGGGAAGCGCTTGCCGGTGTGAATGTCCCAGAGATCCAAGGCGTTCATTTTCGTATCCCGATCATGATTGCGGGCCGCCATGAGGTTTCCCCACATGGCGACCCGCAGACTTTCTCACTTGCTCAAGGCACGGAGCATCATCGGCCTCAGGGACCGCGGAACTTCACGCCGAGTTCGACGCCGAAGTAGCGCGGCGCACCGAAGTTCGAGTTGAGCCACAGGCCTGCCACGTTCTGCGAGGCGATCCGGTAGCGCTCGTCGGTCAGGTTCCGGCCGATCGCCTTGATGTAGTACTTGTCGTCGATCTGCGAGATCGTCAGCGAGGCGTTCACCAGCGTGCGAGCGTTGAGGAACGTGTTGCCATCGATATCGGTGATCGACTGCGTGTTGAGGTTCTTGGCGGTATAGGCCGCCGAGGCATTGGCGATGACCTTGAAGTTCGAGCCGAGCGGAACTTCATAGGCACCGTCGATCGTCCACTGCCATTCGGGCGCGCGGTCCAGCGGCGCGTCGGCGAGGTTGTAGCCTGCGCCAGGCGCGGTGTACTGGTTGTACTTGCCGTTCTGGTAGCCGAGCACGCCGCGCAGGGTGAAGCCCTTGAACAGACGCGCGGTGGCTTCCGCCTCGATGCCCTTCACCGTGGCGCTCGCCGCGTTGACGAACAGGGTGACCTGGTTGGGCGCACCGTTGACGACGATCGGCACGTTGAGCTGCTTCTGCAGATCCTTGTACTTCACGTAGAAGCCGGTGAGGTTGAAGCGCAGGCGGTGATCGAGCAGCTCGGTCTTGATACCGGCCTCGAACGAATCCGCCGTTTCCGGACGGGTCGCGCGGGCCGCTTCACGGAACGCGTTCAGGTCGGTCGCGAAGGCCGCAAAGCCGCCGATCTGGTCGTTGAACCCGCCGCTCTTGAAGCCGCGCGAATAGTTCACGTAGGCGTAGATATCCGGCGTCGCCTGATAACCCAGCGTCATGCGCCAGGTCGGCTTGTTCGACTTGTTGTTCACCGTGACCACGCCGGCGGGATACTTGAACACGCTCGCGCCAAGTGCCTCGCTGATCTGGATCGAAGGATCGAACCCGCCGTTCAACTGCGGCACGAACACCTGATTGCGGCCATACCAGGTCTTGTCTTCCCAGGTATAGCGAACGCCGCCGGTGAGCGAGAGCTCAGGAGTAATCTTGTAGGTGCCTTCAGCGAACACAGCCTTCGAGTTCGAACGCTGCGCGTTGCACAGGATGAAGGGCGTATCGTTCCAGTTGCCGAAGGGCAGCGGGCCCTGCACCAGATCGAGGAAGCCGAGAATCTGCGCGACGCAGAAGTCGACCGTCTCGCGCTGGTAGAAGCCGCCGACGACCGCATCGAACGCCGTGCCGGTGTTGGTGGCAAAGCGCAGTTCCTGCTGGAAGGTCTTGCGGTTGTCGTCACGCGTCGCATCGAAAAACGAAAGCGGCGTGCCATCGAGCCCGATCGGCGCAGCGCCGGCATAGGAGTTCGGAATGCGCGAGAGCTGACGACGCCAGCCGGTGACCGAGGTCAGCTTGCCGAAGTCGAAATCGTAGTCTGCGTTCAGGTAGAAGCCATCGACCGAAATGCGCTGGCCGTCCTTCATCTTGATGAGGCCGTCCTGACGATACGTCACCGCAGCATTGTCGAGCGGATCGCTGCTGGCCGGGTTCTGGCGGACAGTGTTGAGGATGTCCGTCAGGAACGGCGTCGTTCCGGTATAGGTGTAGTTCTCGTTGACCGAGGGCACCGTCTGCGAGCGATCGCGCAGCCATTCATACTGGGCGAGGATGCGCAGGCGGCTGGTCGGTTCCCACAGCAGCTTGCCGCGCAGGTTGACGACATCCTTGCCGCCGGCAGACTTGCCGTCGAGGCAGCCCGAAACGCCCGAGAAGTTACCCGGAACGAAGCTGACCACCGGGCCGTAGCAGGCGCCGTTCTTGTAGTAGCCGTCCGACTTTTCCGCACCGGCGACAATGCGCAGCGCCATGTTGTCGAAGATCGGAACGTTGGCCGCCAGCTGCCCCTTGTAGGTGCCGAACGAGCCGAATTCCGCGCGACCATCGACGCCCACGACGCCGAGCTCAGGACGCTTGGTCTTCACCGTGACCGCGCCGCCGGTGGTGTTCTTGCCGAACAGCGTGCCCTGCGGGCCGCGCAGCACTTCGACCTGCGCCACGTCGAACGTATCGAGCAGCTGGGTCTGGACCGAAGGCACCACGAAGTCGTCGACGAGCACCGCAACGGGCGGCTCGAAGTAGACGATGATCGAGGTCTGGCCGACGCCGCGCATCGCGAACGAGGCAGCGTTGAAGTTGGTGATCGTGTTAGCCGAGAAGTTCGGCACGAAAGCGGCGAGATCGCCGATGTCGCGCGGGCTCGACTGACGGATCAGCGAAGCGTCGACAGCCGAAACCGCAACCGGCGTACGCTGCAGGTTGGAATCGCGGCGCGTTGCCGTCACGACGATTTCATTGAGGCGATCACTCGCCATTTCATCGGCGCTGGACTGCGCCTGGCCCGCCTGCGGCTGAGCCGCCTGAGCATCGTCATTTGCGTAAGCCGGTGCCGCGATCATCATCGCAGCCATTGCGCCGAATGCGGCCGACCAGCGAAGGTCCCTCATTGCCATCCCCATCTCCTCATGCCCCGCATTTGCGTGCGGTGTGGCGTGAAGGATAAACTCCGGGACGCATTTTGCAAGCAGACATGTATGTTTTTTTCGCGCATCTTGGCGAACGTGTTGCATGCTTGCCAGCATCGCCCCTTTCACCGCAGTTGCCCCAGCGTCCCCAGAAAGCAGCAGGCCCGGGCAAGTCAGCGCCAGCGCGGCCACTCAGCCCAGCGACTTCAAGGCCGTGTGCGCAGCGGCATCCAAACATTCATGATTGTTTTCAGGCAAAGCCCGGCTATCATGCCCGAAAGCAGGCCGGCAACAACAGGCGGCTCGCGGGAGAGAAAGTCAGCCAATGGCCAATCTGGGGCCTGATCTGGAAGCGCGCATTGCGCGGCTGGAAGCCGAATCGCAGATCCGTCAGCTTGTCGCGCGCTACAGCTTCGACATCGATGATCGCCGCGTCGAGGCAGTCCGCGCGCTGTTTGCCGATGATGCTGTGCTGCGCTCGCACGACGGAGTGATGCACGCTGCCGGGCCCGATGCGATCATGGCCCAGTTCGATGGCCGCTTCTCGGTGCTCGGCCCCGGCCACCATGTGATGCACGATATCCAGATCGATTTTGTGGACGATGAAAACGCCGTCGGCCGCGTCGCGGGCCATGCCGAGCTGATGCGCCACGGCAAGATGATGGTTGCGGCGATCCGCTACGATGATCGCTACCGCAAGACACCGGCAGGCTGGAAGTTCGCCGAACGCGTGATCGGCTTTCTCTACTATGTGCCGGTCGAGGCCTACCCGAACATCCTCGCCCGCCCGGATCGCAATCACGCCTATGCCGAACCGAAGCTGGCCGACTATCCCGAAAACCTGCCCAGCTGGATCGCCTACGAAGAGGCGCACAAACGCTAACCGAAAGACCCGACAATGGCCTTTTCCTTCCTTTCCCGCTTCCGCATCCGCGCCGACAAGGAGGCCGAATTCATCGCGCTTGCCAAGGAAATGGAGGCGCTCGCCCCCAGCGAGCCGGGCACGCTAACCTATCAGTTCTACCGGCTTGCCGAACCGGGCATGTTCGCTGTCTACGAACGGTTCATCGACGAGGAAGCTGACCAGGCCCACATCGCCTATCCCCACAACCAGCCGCTGATCGAGCGGATGATCGCGTGCATGGATGGCTCCTACACGCGCGAAATGCTCTACGATCTCGAACCGGCGGCCCAAGGCTGAGACCATGACTGCAAAGAGCTTCATCGCGCAGCTGCGCACCAAGCCCGAAAAGCGGGACGAACTGATCGCGCTCCAGACCGAGCTCAAGAAGCTGGTGTTCGAGCAGGAACCCGGCGCGCTGGTCTATGAGCTGTTCCAGTCTGAGGAAGACCCCGACCTGTTCCAGTGCGTCGCCACGTTCAGGGACGATGCCGCGTTTGAAACGCACATGCACATCGATTTTCATGACCGGCTGGTGCCGCCGATTCTCGCGTGCCTTGCCGAGGACATGAAGCTCTCGTTCTACCGCTCGCTCGATTGAAGGTGCCCCACACCATGCTGCTCAAATCCGCCCTTTTCCCGGCCCGGCGCCTTGCGGTCCTTTCCGGCCTCGCCGCGCTGGCCTTCGCCGCCGGCTTGAACGCGGCGACGCCGACGCGGATCAAATCGACCGACGACATGAATTCGCGGGCCGGACCGACGATCAATCCGGAAACCGCACCGGGCCGCCCGCTGTTCGAGCAGCACTGCGCGATGTGCCACCTTGGCGGGGTGCCGAAGGCGCCATCGCCCAACTTCCTTGCCATGCTCGCGCCCGATGCCATCGTGTCCGCGCTGACAAACGGGGTGATGCGCCAACAGGCTGCGAGCCTCACCCCGGCAGAAAAGATCCAGGTCGCCGAATATCTCACGCGCACGCCCTACGGCTCGTACCAGCGCCCGGCCCCGCCGCCGCGCTGCAAGGGCGCTGCGGCCCGGTTCGACATGATCGACATTCCGGCCAATATCGGCTGGGGCCATGACAACCGCCGCTTCATCCCGGCGAGCGTTGCCGGCCTTGCCAAGGCCGACGTGCCCAAACTGAAACTGAAGTGGGCCTTTGCCTACCCGGCATCGACGCACATCCGCTCGCAGCCGACGATCGGCTGGGGCACGCTCTTCGTCGGCAGCCAGGACGGCACCATCTACGCCTTCGATCCGGACACGGGCTGCACCAAGTGGACCACGCGCCTCAGCGCCGAAGTGCGCACCGCAATCGTGGCTGACGCCGCAACCAAGCGGCTCTATTTCGGCGACCTTCTCGGCAAGGTCCACGTGCTTGACGCCATGACAGGCAAGGAAATCTGGTCGCAGCGCATGAGCGATCATGCCGATGCCACGATCACCGGCACTCCGACGCTGGGTGGCGGGCTGCTCTACGTGCCGGTTTCCTCGCTGGAGGTCGTGCAGGCTGGCAATCCCGCTTATCCCTGCTGCACCTTCCGCGGCTCGGTCGTCGCCGTCGATCCCGCCACTGGCGAGGAAAAGTGGCGGGCCTATACGGCCGGCAAGCCGGTCCCGCAGGGCAAGACTGCAGATGGCACCCAGATTCTCGGCCCCTCCGGCGCTCCTGTCTGGAACAGCCCGACCTATGACGCGACTACAAACCGCGTCTACTTCGGCTCGGGCGAGAACTACTCGACCCCGGCCGACGACGGTTCAGACGCGGTTTTCGCCGTCGATGCCACCACCGGCAAGCGCATCTGGAGCACCCAGCTCACCCTCGGTGACGCATGGAACGTGGGCTGCATGATGGGCCTCGGCTCCTGCCCCAAGGAAGGCGGGCCGGACTACGACGTCGCCGCCTCGCCGCTGCTGATCGACACCGGAAACGGAGCAAAGATGCTCGTCGTCGGGCAGAAGTCCGGTCAGGCCTGGGGTCTCGATCCGGATACCGGCAAGGTCAAGTGGATGACCCGGCTCGGCCATGGCGGCACGCAGGGCGGCGTCCACTTCGGCATGTCGGCGGAAGGCAACCGCGTCTTCGTCCCGATCAACGACATGGCCGATACCGGCGACGCCCGCCTCTATGACCCCGCGATCCGCGGCGCCGGCCTCCATGCCCTCGATGCCGCCACCGGCAACGTGATCTGGCAGGCCCGCGCCGAGGACAAGTGCAATGGCCGCAAGTTCTGCGATCCGGGCATTTCCGCTGCGGTCACCAGCATCCCCGGCGTCGTCTTCGGCGGCCATCTCGATGGCATGCTGCGCGCCTATGATGCCGATAACGGCGCGATCCTGTGGCAGTACGACACGACCCAGCCGATGCCCGCCATCGGCGGCCAGACGGCCAAGGGCGGCTCGATGAGCGGCCCCGGTGCCGCCGTGTGGAAGGGCAAGGTCTTCGTGAACTCGGGCTACGGCATGTACAGCCACGCCCCTGGCAACGCGCTGATGGTGTTCGAGGTGGCGAAGTAGGGGGCAGGTGCCCCCTTCGCCACCCCACCCCACAACCAACCCCTCGTCATCCCCGCGAAGGCGGGGATCCAGAGCGGACGCAGCGCTGAGTTGCCCTGGATCCCCGCCTTCGCGGGGATGACGAAGGACTTGGGAGCAAAGTCAGCTCAAGCCCGCTTCTTCGGCTCGAACTCGATATGCAGCGCTTTCAGGCTGCGCAGCAGGAAGTGCGGGTGAACCGAAAAGTCGTTCACGCCCGGTGCGAAGTCCATGTCCTCGAACCGGTCGACCACCGCCTGAAAGCCCCAGGTAAGCTCCCGCCGCGCCAGCGGCGCACCAAGGCAGTGGTGGGTGCCTGAGCCAAAGCCCATGTGCGAACCCGCCTTGGGCCGATCGAGATCGAGCTTTTCAGGGCATTCGAACACGCGCTCATCGCGGTTGGCGGCAGCAAAGCGCACGTTGACGAGCGCGCCCTTGGGGATCACCGTCCCATCGATCTCGGTATCCTTCGCGCAGAACCGCATCAGGCTCTGCACCGGCGATTCGAGGCGGACGACTTCTTCAACGAAGGTCTTCATGTAGCGCTCCGGATCGGACTTCAGTCTGTGCCAGACGTCCTTGTTCTCGATCAGCAGCTTCATCCCCGCCGCCAGCGCATTGGTCGTCGTCTCGCTGCCGCCGACGAAGGTATCCGCCATCATCTCGGCGTGCAGCTCGTTGTCATTCAGCGGGCGGCCCCAGCCCTCGATCACGGTATTCACCAGCACGCTGATCAGCGAGTCATCGGGATTGGCGCGCAGCCGCTCGAAAATCGGCTGGAAATAGTGCTGCGCCTCGATCTCGCGGTCGACCATCTCGATCTCGTCTTCCTCGGGCAGCATCATCGAGATGCGCTTGAAGAAGGCGTCGGTCCAGCGCTTGATCTTCCACATGTCCTCGCGCTTCGCGCCCATCTGCTCGCCGATGATGTAGAGCGGCAGCGGCACGCAGAACTGGCTGACCCATTCGCAGCGACCATCCCCCACGAAACCATCGATCAGCTCGTAGGCGAGGTTCTCCACCAGCGGATCGATTTCCTTGATCCGGCTCGGCTTGAACGCCTCGTTGAACATCGCGCGCATCTGCTTGTGGTTGGGATCATCGCGCCCGCTCAGCGTCGGTTCGGGCAGCCAGCCGCGCTCCTTGAAGCGCTCGACCACCTTGCGCTGGCGCTCGACATTGGCCGAAAGCGTCTGCAGCCCGATCGAGCGCGGGCTGCTCGGGAAGGTCTCGGAATCGAGCAGCACGCGCCGCACGTCCTCGTAGCGGGTGACGACGTAGATGTTCGTGCCCGGCTGGCGATAGGCCGGGGCCTGATCCCTCAGCGTACGATAGGCTTCATAGGGGCACTGCTGGACGGCAGGGTCGAACAGATTGACGCCGAGATCGGCTGCACCATCGCTCATCGCACGACCACCCGTTCCTCGCCCCAAGGCGCGACGACGCCATCGCGCCGGAACGCATCGGGCAGTTCCTCCACCATGTGCAAGGTCGCTGCCAGCCGCCCGAAGCCCACGAAGAACGCACAGGTCATGCCCAGTTCGACGATCTCGGATTCGCTGAAGTGCTCCCGCAGCGAGGCATACATTGCCTCGTCGATGCGCAGGTGGTCGGTCGCGAAAGCCTCGCCGAAGCGGATCGCCGCCTTCTCGGCCGGGGTCAGGTTCTCCGCTTCCTGCGGCCGCTCCAGCGAACAGACGAGGTCCTCGGTCACGCCGTCTTCCAGCGCGTCGGTATAGCGGATCGCCATGCAGCTACGGCACTGGTTGAAGAAGGCGATGCGCAGCCGCACCAGCTCGACCAGCTTTTCCGGCAACTGCCGATGCACCTTCAGCGCGCCGGCAAACTGCATCATGCCCAGCACCTGATCGGGGCAATGCGCAAGGAAGCGGATCATGCCCTGCTCGATCTCGGTGCGGTCTTCCGGCTTCAGTGCCGCGCGCAGGCGCGGATCCCAGTCCTCGGGCGCAATCTTGGCGACGCGGGTCATGATGCTTGTCTCCCATAGCCGCTGCCTTTTGTGGTCTTGGCAAAAGTGAGCATGGCAGCATCCACATTGGTCATGCACCATCCGCCCCACAACAACTGGCTATTTGAATAGAGCCGGGGGAGAGAGCGATGCAGCGCGTCAATCACGAGCTCAGCCCGATGGGCTGTCCGCATGCGCTTGCCGATGTCGATCTGTTCGGCCCCGGCGCAGCCGAGCACTGGTACGAGGCCTACGCGATCCTCCATGCCGAGGCGCCGGTCCTGCGCCTCCCCGGCGAGGGCCTCACCCCCGACCGCGACGCCTTCATCCTCACCAAGTACGAGGACATCGCCCGCGTCGTGCGCGATTGGGAACGCTATCCCCCAACGCTCTCGCTGCTGCTGGAGGCGCGAAAGGCCGATCCCGCCTCGGTCCGCGC
The DNA here is from genome assembly GCA_947454135.1 of Sphingomonadaceae bacterium. GTDB lineage: Bacteria > Pseudomonadota > Alphaproteobacteria > Sphingomonadales > Sphingomonadaceae > Novosphingobium. The sequence goes on along the minus strand of CANGJI010000027.1, from coordinate 398 downwards.
GATGCCCGATATTGACGCAATGGTGAAATCGATCGCCACGCTGCGCCCTAATCCGGAGCTGTGGCGCGCGCACCGCCAGCAATTGACCGATCCCTGGGTCGGCCCCGGTGCCAAGCGGCACGAGGCGATGATTACCGGCCATGTCGATACGCTGATCGACCGCTGGATCGACGGCGAGCAGTTCGATTTTGTCGCCGATTTCGCCCGCCCCCTGCCCCAGCGCACGATGGCGGACGTGCTCGGCTTCCCGCTCGAGGATGTGAAGGACCTCGAGATCTGGGGCAACGCGCAGGTCATGTCCTATGTCCACGGCTGCGGGCACAACAATATCATGACCCCTGAGCAGACCGCCGAGAAGTTCCGCCTCCTCGCCGGTTTCTCGGACTATGTGCGGGATC